>JAYSXW010000618.1:0-2289 GCA_043716935.1 Pseudonocardia sp. | reverse complement strand
ACCGACCAGAACCCGAACCCACATCCTCCCCACTCGCATAGGGATTCATCAACCGCGACGGTCCATCTACCGATGACATGAAACTCCAATCGAGAGGCTCACATTGACTCCCTGACCGAGCACGACACAAAAGCCGGAATGACGACGGTCCGCAGCACCGGTCGTCTGAGCCGACGTTGTCTCATGGTGTCGGCCAGCGCTTCTGTCGAGGTATGCCATCCCGATACGGTCGATCATGTGCCGACGTACATCCAGGGTGGCCGGTCAGGTCCTCAAGATCGTTTGATCTGACGTCAGGCGGTTTCGGGCAGCCAGGGCCCTGCGTGTCAGGACGTGGTGTTTGGCCATCACCTCGTTCTCTCGGGCGCGGGTGCTCAAGACACCGAGCAGCGCGGCGCTGTGATAGCGGTGGACCGTGTCGGCGAGCACGCCCGGGTCGATGTCGTCGAGGCCTTCGTGGGTGGCCACGGCGTCGTGGACCAGCTCGTTGCGCGTGCGCAGCGCGGCGCCGGCTTGGGTCGCCCAGCACCAGCGGTCGGCATCGAGGTCGGACTCGGCGAGGTCGGTGACGGCTTGGAGTTCGCGCAGGACGCGCGCACCACACAACGCATGCGTGACCGCGGTGTAGGTGTCATAGGGCGCCCATACGTCGTGCACCGCGATCCCGGCGAACGACGGGAGTACACCGGCGGCGTTCATCCCCTTGACCCCTCGCCGGTCGTGCACGGTGATCAGCGAGTACTTACCGGTGGAGGCCGAGTGGACCCACCGCAGCTTGCCCTCGACCCGTAAGCCGGTCTCGTCGAAGTTGACCACCTCGGCAGCGACGAGGCGTTCACGGACCCAGTCGGTGAACCCGCCCAGTCACCTCGGCCGCGCGGCTGGTCATCGTCGCGACCGTGCCTGTCGAGACCGGGGTGCCCAACAGCTCGCCCAACGCCGCGGCCGTGCGCTTACGGGACAGGAACTGTCCGACGTAGAGGTAGACGATGATCGCGGTGATCCGCGGCCCGTACTGCACCGGTGCGCCCACCCCGTACGGCGTGGGCGCGCTCGTGGCCGTCCCGCACCCGCAGCGGCGCTTGATCAGCTGGTGCTCGATCACCCGCGGGCTGATCGGAGGCAGGTCGAACACCTGCCGGTGCTCCCGACCCACCCCCGGCGTCCCGGACAGATCATCTCCGCAGCCTCGGCAGCAGCCCGGCTCGTAGAAGATCACCTCGTCCGGGACCGCGACCGGCGCCAACGTCGACCCCGCCCGAGCTGGCGGCGCAACTTCGCGATCTCCGCAGTCGCCACCGCCAACTCCGCGCGCAGCTGCCCGATCAGCACGTCGCGCTGCGCCAGCGCACCGAGCACCACCGCAAGCTGCTCACGCAGCTCCGCCACAGCAGCAAACTCATCGGACACCACACCACCATCAACATCGTCAGCCCAAGATCAAGCCGCCACGTCGCGACCGACCTGACCAGTTACCATCCAGGTTGTGCGCACGTTCTGTTGATGTTCGTCGACCCATAAGAACTCAGTCCCCTTCTTCGCCACAGGCGGCGCTTGGACGGAGTTCACCGGGCTGTTCGTTTGTCGTGGGCCTGGCACTGGTGCGGTGTGCGCCCGTGGACCATCCGGCAGAAGCTCCTCGGCAGTCTGACCCAGCTGGCGGTCTTCGTGGTGTTCGCCCCCGGCCTGTTGCTCGCGATGTGGCTGACGTACGCGGCCCGCGGCTGATGGCGCAGCGCGTGCGTCGCCTGGAGCCCCGCAGAGAATGTGATCCTCGCGTTGCTCGGCGTGGTCGTGGTCGGGGGACCGCTCGCCGCCGCGGCGTACCTGGCGACGCGGTTGCGTGTGGCACGACCGTCCGCGTCGGCAACCGGTACCGCACCCGGTTGACCCTGGTCCGGCACCTGGCCGCAGTGACCTCCTGGACAACCGTTGCGGCGGCCGTGCACCAGGTGGAGTCTTGCCCCGCGACCAGCGTGATCCTCACCGCACCGATACGCGGTGTCGCTGACCATGACCGCCAGAGTGACAGGCCGGTGATCGACCGTGACCCATGGCGGATGCGGGCGACCACTCTCGGTTGACCAGGTGTCGACTACGCGCCCGGCGCCGGGGGCCAGGTGGTTGCCGGAGCGCGCGTGGTCCGCGGGACCTGGGCGATCGGCTCGTCCACGTCCGTGGTCGGCATCGGGTCCGTGGCGCTCGAGCGGGCCGATATCAGGAAGACGACCGACACCACCACGAGCGGCGCCGCCACCGCGCCCGCCGTCACCAGCAGGGCGGGGTTAC
>JAYSXW010000617.1:0-2291 GCA_043716935.1 Pseudonocardia sp. | reverse complement strand
GCACCTGGCCGATCTCGACGTCGAGCCGCTGCTCGACGCGGTGGGGGAGAAGGACTCCATCGGGGCCCGCCGCATCTGGGTCAAGGACCGGCTGTGGGAGGCGCTGGGGGTGCGCGACACCGGCGAGTTCGTGTGCGAGCGGGAGTTCGTCTGGCGGGGCACCCGGCGCACCGCCGAGTTCGTGTTCGCCAACGTCCGGGACACCGCCGACGTGCCGGACCTGCAGTTCACCCCCGGTGTCGACGGGCAGGTGCGTTTCGTCCTCGACTACCCGTTCGACGTGGCGGGCAAGTTCCCGTCCGACGACGTCGAGCGGGTCAACCGGCTGCGCCGGGGCGGGCTGGCCGCGGCCACGGTGGTCTGGTTGCCGCACTTCCTGTCCGAGCAGAAGATGTCGCAGCTCGGGCGGCTGCTGAAGATCTCCTACCTGCTGGAGCGCGACCGGCTCGACGACCACGCCGCGGACCTCTCCGCCGACGACCGCCTGCGGGTCCGCCAGCAGCTCATGGCGCAGCGCGAGAACCTGTCGTCGCAGCTGGTGGCCGCCCTCGCGCAGGCCTACGGCATCGCCCGGCCGGATCCGGGCACGGTGACCGTGGAGCTCGACGGCGTCAACGTCCTGTCGCTGCTGCCGGGCCACACCCCGAGACCGGCCGGAGGCGCGTCGTTCGAGCACAACGCCCAGGTGCTGGCCGACGGGCTGTTCGGCACCCTCTATCCGAAGCATCCCGACTTCGACCCGGCCGGCACCCGCAAGGCGATCACCCCCGGCGACCTGCGGACCGTGCTCGGCTGGATCACCCGCGCGATGGAGACCGGGCAACGGCGGGTCGAGGTGGACAGCAAGCAGCTGTTGCTGGTGCGGCGGATCGTGCACGGTCTGGAGCTCGGGGAGGTCAGCGACGGGCCGCTCACGCTGTCGGCCCACTGGCGGCTGCGCATCGAGCAGCACGCGGCCGCCCAGGGCGTGACCGGGGACCTCGCCGTCGAGGACATCCGGCGCTGGATCGCCGACCTCGGCGTCACCGGCCTCGACAAGCTCGTGGCCAACCTCGTGATCGCCACCTACGCGCTGCTCGCGGATCGGGCCTGGGTGCACCACGGCACCGTCGTCGACGCCCCCGACCTCGACCGGATCGGCTCCGGCGATGTACTGCGCGCCCAGGAACTGCCGAGCGCCGAGGAGTTCGCGACCGCGCGGACACGGGTGGGCGCGCTGTTCGGCATCCGGGTGCCCGACATGCTGTTCGCCCGCAACGTCCGCACGCTGGCCGAACAGACCCGCGCGAAGGTGACCGAGCTCGAACCCGCCGTCAACGGGGTCTGGCGGTCGCTGGAGAAGCACGCCGCCGACCTCGGCCTGGACGGGCCGGGTGCGCGCACCGCCACCGCGCGCCAGGCGGCGGAGCTCCTCGCGCGCCTGGCCGCCACCCGTGACGCCACCGCCGTCGCGCGGGCGGTGGCCGCGGCGCCCACCGAACCGACGGACGCGGTCCTGGGCGCGGCGATCGCCTCGGCACCCCTGGTGCTGGCTGCGCTGGACGGTGTCGAGTGGTCGTTGCTGGAGTCCGCGCGTGGATACGTCGGTCACGAGGTGCTCGGGGACCGGGCCGAGCGGCTCGTCGGGCGGGTGGCGGACGCGGCACGGTCCGACCAGTTCGAGAAGGACCTCGTGGCCGCGTTGGGCGCGGTGCGGCCCGAGGCGGTCGCGCTGATCACCGAGGCGGGCCGGCTCGCCCGGGTCGTCACCCCGTCGCCGCCGCCGGTGGTGACGCCTCCCGTCCCGCCGCCTCTCGTGATCCCCCCAGCTCCCAGTGCGATCACTCGGACACGCGTCGGCGGGCCGGCGGAGATCCGGCAGGCCATCGACGATCTCCACGAGTACCTCGACGCCCACCCGCGGGCGCAGATCCAGCTGACCTGGACCGTGGTGAACCAACCGCAGGACGGGGCGAGCTGACCGTGGCGCCGCCCGAGCTCGACCGCACGGTGGTCGAGGCACTCCTGCAGGTCGAGCTGTCGCCGTCGGCCGATCAGCGGCTCGTGCTCGTGCACGGTCGCTACGCCGCCGGGGCACAGCCGGATTTCAAGGTCGACCTCGGCGGCACCCCACGGCAGGTCCACGTGGAGGACCAGCAGTCGGCGCTCGGTGTCATCGATGCCTGGCAGACCCACCAGCAACGCGGTGGTGACGGCGTCCTCGTGGTGACGACGGCCGTCGAGGACCGGGCGCTGGGCTGGGACGTGCTCGCCTACGCGGTCCGGCGCGGCACCCTCACGGTGGACCGGGC
>JAYSXW010000616.1:0-20270 GCA_043716935.1 Pseudonocardia sp. | reverse complement strand
GCGCTGTTGCGCAGTGCCGAATCGCTGTGCGGGAGGTCGACGCGGTGTGGCACCGCGGGGCTGCTGCACCGGTCCGGTCCCGGTCCGACGGTTGCCCGACGGCGCGTATCAGGCCGCGGGCGGTTTGGGCGGTCATTCAGGTCTGGGGTTCGTGGCTGACTACGACTCGTCGGAGAGGTTGGTGTCCACCATTCGTGGGTCGGCTCTCACGTCAGGCCTTCGGACCGCCGGCCACGTAGATCACCTGCCCGGACACGAACCCGGCGCCCTCGCTGACGAAGAACGAGACGGCGTGGGCGATGTCGTCCACCTGACCGGCGCGGGCGACGGGGATCTGGGCGGCGCGGGCGGCGACGTAGGTCCCCCAGTCCTCGCCGATCCGCTCGGCGGTGGCCCGGGTCATCTCGCTGACGATGAACCCGGGAGCGATGCAGTTGGCCGTGACGCCGAAGCGACCCAGCTCGATCGCGAGGGTCTTGGTGAAGCCCTGCAGGCCGGCCTTCGCCGTGGCGTAGTTGGCCTGGCCGCGGTGGCCGAGGGCCGAGGTCGACGAGAGGTTGACGATCCGGCCCCAGGTGGCGTCCACCATGTGTTTCTGTACCGCGCGGGTCATCAGGAACGAGCCCTTGAGGTGAACTCCCATCACGGTGTCCCAGTCGGTCTCGGACATCTTGAACAGCAGGTTGTCGCGCGTCACCCCGGCGTTGTTGATCAGGACGGTGGGGGCGCCCAGCTCGTCGGCCACCCGCGCGACCGCCGCCTCCACCTGCGCGGCGTCGGCCACGTCGGCGCCGACGGCCAGCGCCCGCCCGCCGGCCGCCTCGATCGCGCCGACCGTGCCCTTCGCGGCGGCCTCCTCCAGGTCGATCACGGCGACGGCCAGGCCGTCCACGGCGAGCCGCCGGGCCGTGGCGGCCCCGATGCCCCGGGCGCCCCCGGTGACGATGGCGATGCGTGGCGAGTCGGACGTCATGGATCCTCCCGGGGACGGATCGGCGGTATCCGGCCGAACCTAGCGCGACCGGTGCGCCCTGTGGGCTCGCCGGAAGGGAGTGGAGTCATCCGCGCACCGTCGGCGCTTCGCTGTCGGGCGACGCGGGTATTGCGGGCCGTGACGAAGTCGGTCCTGGTGCTGCGGGCACTCGCGCTCGGTGACCTGCTGGTGGCCGTCCGGGCCCTGCGCGCGGTCCGGCGGGGGTTTCCCGAGCACCGCGTCGTCCTGGCGACGCCCCGGGTGCTGGCCCCGCTCGTCGAGCTCACGGGCGCGGTCGACGAGCTGCTGCCCACCGACGAACCCGGCGCCCTCCGGCTCCCCGGCCCGCCGCCCGACGGCGCCGTCAACCTGCACGGCACGGGTCCGCAGAGCCACGCCGCCCTCGACGCGCCGGCGCCCCGGCGCCCCGGCTGGGACGGGCCGCGCTGGGACGAGATCGGCGCCCAGCACCCGCACGAGCGGGAACGGTGGTGCGCCGTGCTCGCGGGGCGCACCGACCTCGGCCAGCTGTGCACCCTCGTCGCCGGTGGGCGTCGCTCGTCGTCAGCGGGATCGCGCACCTCGCGTCGGCATTCGGTACGCCGTCGGTGGTGCTGTTCGGTCCCGTCGATCCCGGACAGTGGGGCCCTCCGGCCACCGGACCGCACATCACCCTCGGAGACGCTGCGGTCCGCCGTGGCGATCCGTTCGCCCACGACCCCGATCCCGCTGTGCTGGCGGTGCAGGCCGAGGACGTCCTGCAGGTGGCAGCGTGCCTCCGGACGCAACTCCTGTTCACCCGATCACCACATCACGATGATCCGAGCGGCTCTACCTCCGACCGTCGAACGGCGGCGATCGACCGCTGATCGTCCCGTGGCCGGGTTGTCACCGACCTGTTACCCGAATACTCAACTGTTCGGTCCGTCGCGGGCTGTGATCGAGATGGCCACACCGCCCCGGCATCCGGCGTCGGGGGACGCACGACCTGTGCCCTTCGCGCCTGACAACCGATCCAGATCCCGGATGCGAGGACGCCCAGTGGTCAGCAGTGCCAACGATCGAGCCGCCCGACCCGCCTGGCTGCCGCTCGCCGCGGCTACCATCATCGTCCCCACGGTCCTGGCGGGGCTGACGTTGTGGTGGCCACGACCGCAGATCGAGGACCACCTGACCCGCGCCGGCGGCGAGGCCCTTGCCACGGCCGGATTCACCGGGGCCGCGCTCGACCTCAGCGGCCGTGACGCCACCATCTCGGGCGTCCCCGCCTCCGCCGACGGACAGCGCGCGATCGACACCGTCGAGGCCGTCACCGGTGTCCGGATCGCCCGGCTGCCGGCCGCCGAATCCGCTGACGGTACGGGCACCGGGACCGGCAGCGCCTCCTCGGCGCCGGCAGCATCCGCACCCACCGCGTCGCCGTTCGGCATCGCTCGCCGCGGGCAGGACATCGTGCTCACGGGTGTGGTCGGATCGGAGGACGTGCGTTCCACGCTGCTGGCCGCGGCCACGGCAAAGGCCGGCGGGCGCAGGGTTGTCGACGAGCTGACCGTCACCGCCGGTGCGCCGCTCCCGACCGGTGTGGTCGCAGATTCCGTTGGCGCGGCCGCTGCTGCGGCGGGCGCTGCGGGCGGTGACCTGGCGCTGAGGCTTTCCGGCAGCGGAGCCGTCCTCACCGGCACCGTCGCCGACGACGCCGCCAGGGTCACCACAGTGGGGGCGTTCCAGGGCGCGTTGCCCGGCGTGACGGTGACCGACCAGCTGACGGTCGCTCCCGGGAGTGGTTCAGGCGGCGGTCCCAGCGGTGGTTCCGGCGGTACCGAGCTCGACGACGCGGCGAAGGTGGCCCTGCAGAGCTCGCTGGACCAGCTGCTGGCCGGCGAGCCGCTCACCTTCGGACCCGACAGTCCGCAGCTCACCGCCGAGGGCACCGCGACCGTCGCCCGCGTGCTGGAGCTGGTGCGGCCCGCCGCCGCGGCGCGGCTGCAGCTCGACGGCTTCGTCGCCGTGGGCCAGGGCAACGGGACGCTCAGCGCGCAGGAGCTGTCGGACCGGCGTGCCGCGAGCGTCCGTGACGCCCTCGTCGCCGGCGGGATTCCTGCCGACAACGTCACCGCCCGCGGGCTGGGCGAGGGCAGCAGCCCCGGACAACCGGCCGCGGGGCGCCGCGTCGAGATCCACGTCGTCTGACGACCGTTCCAGCCCAACCGTTCCAGCTCGACCCGTTCCAGCCCAATCCGTTCCAGCCCAATCCGTTCCAAAGGAGGACCGTCGTGCTCTGGTTGTTCACCCAGGTCTGGGTCTGGATCATCGTCGCGCTGGCGCTCGGGGTGCTCGCCGGCTGGCTGTTCTGGGCCCGGCCCCTACGTCGCCACCCCGACCCGCTCGAGACGCCGCCCACCGGCTGACGCTGCACCACCCGTCCGCTCGCCGGCCCATCCCTGCTACCTGGAGGACACCTCCGTGTCGTGGCTCTACGGCCAGACCTGGCTCTGGTACCTGATCGCGTTCCTCGTCGGCGTCCTGCTGGCCTGGCTGCTGCTCGTGCGACCCCAGCAGCGGCGGCTCCGCGCGCTGCAGGACGGTCCCACCCGCAGCACCCGGCCGGGTGGGACCGATCCGGACCCGGGCCGCGTCGACATCGGCAAGGAATGGGAACACTCGGAGCAGACTCGGACGGACACCCGGGCCACGACGGACAAGGACGCATCCGGGGACGGCTCGGTGGCCACCGGCGCCGCCGCGGCCGGGGTCGGGGCGACGGCGCTCGCCGCGACGGCCGCATCCCGGCACGCGGACGACCCCAAGGACCCCGACGACCGAGGTTCCGCGGACAGCGTCGCGGACGGCTCGGCCGGCGCGGAACCCGGCACCGCCGCCGGGGAGCCGGTGGTCCTCGCCCGGGAACCGGTGGTCGTCGCCGACACGGACCACGACCGCACGGGCCGCGACACCGACAGCACCGTCACCGGTGCCGTCGACTCCGGCGAGGCCGACGGGAGCGAGGTCGACACGACCGACGTCGACGCGGCGGAGGTTCACATGGCTGACGCCGCCCAGGTCGACCCGGCGGGCGTCAGCACCTCTGCCGTTGCCGACAGCGATGACGTCGACACGGCCGGAATGCTTGTCGTCGGCCGCGACGGCGAGGCCTCCGAGCCGGTGACCGACCGGCTTCCCGCCGCTGAGCCGGCGACCGAGCAGCTTCCGGTCGCGGAGCACACCATCGAACCGGCGACCGAGCAGCTCCCCGCCGCCGAGCCCGAGACCAAGCGTTTCCACGCCGTGGATCCGGCGTTGAGCACG
Organism: Pseudonocardia sp.; assembly: GCA_043716935.1. GTDB lineage: Bacteria > Actinomycetota > Actinomycetes > Mycobacteriales > Pseudonocardiaceae > Pseudonocardia. The sequence continues at coordinate 15,991 of JAYSXW010000616.1, read as the reverse complement.
CTCGACACCACCACAGCCCGCTCGTCGGCCGGGTTGGACGTCGCGGCCACCCCGGGCCGGGTCGAGCCGGACTCCGGCCTCGGGGCCACGGCTGCGGGCGCCGAAGGTCCGGGGGCCGTCACCCTTGCCCGTAGCGCCTCCGACAGGAACTCCACCGCTGGGACCGGACCCCCCGGCGCGACCGCGGTCGACGCCGGGACCGACGGCGGAACCGAACGTGGGACAGCCCGCGACGAGACCGACCGCGCGCGGCCGCACAACGCCCCCGGGGCCGGGGTCGACGAGTCCGGCACTACCCGCACCGACCGCGGGGGCCTCGTGGGCGACGCGGACCCGGCCTCGGCGACGAGCACCGGCGCCGGCTCGGATCGTCCCGCGCCCTTCGGGCCCGGATCGACCCGTCCCGAGTCGGACGGCTCGGCCCCGTCCCCGGAGTTCACGATCAAGGGCAACGCCAACTCGATGCTGTTCCATCCGCCGGAGTCGCCGTACTACGTGCGGACCCGCGCCGAGGTCTGGTTCGTCACCGAGGAGGACGCGAAGGCAGCCGGGTTCCGTCGCTGGCGCCCGAAGACTTAGCGGCGGGCACGGGCACGACGGTGCGCTCGGGGCGGTAGGGGACGCTGATCACCTCGCCGCCCCAGGCCCGCACCAGCGGCGTCTCGGGCAGGTCGGCGGCGTCATGGTCGGCACCCTTGACCCACAGGTCGGGGCGCAGGGTGTCCAGGACGGAGCGGGGATCGTCGGCGTCTAACGACCCGCCGGCGGCCACCACCGTGCCGCCGGTGGCCCGGGCCCGGTCTGCCAGCGCCGAATCGAGGCCGGTCACGGCGGTCGGATGCCCGGACGTCGCCGGGGTCGGCTGGACCCAGCGCCCCTCGACGAGCCGCACCGCCCCGCCGGCGACGAAGCCGGCCGCGGCCTCGTGCACGGCCTCGTCGATCGTGGTGCCGCGGGCGAGGGCAGCGGCCGTTCCGCCGGCGAAGTGGTCGCCGGCGCCGCATGCGTCCTGCTCGTCGACCGGCGGTGCGGGCGCCGCGGCGCACACCCCGTGCCGGTGCCGGACCACGGCGCCGCGCGGACCGAGCGTGATCACGACCGCGCGACGCCACGAGCACGCCGTCCACCGCGTCGATCATCGGCGCGACCAGCGCGCCGACCGAAGAGCTTCAGCAGGTCGAGTCGCGCCCGCGGTGCTGCGGCCCGAACGGCCCGCAGCATCGGCTCGGTGGAGACGACGTCGCCGATGTTGTCGGCCCGGACGACGATGATCCGGCTTGCTACGGTGAGATCAACGGGCCCGACCTGATCAGCGCCGAGATGGTCCAGGCGGGACCATCCCGGGTCGCCGGCCGGGGCTGGACTCACGGCCAGGACGGCTCGGTCGACGCGCAGACCACCATCTCGCGCACCTCGCTGCCCTGCGGGCGGGTCATGGCGTAGACGACGGCGTCGGCGACCTCGGCCGGGTCGTTGAGCAGGGCGTCCGGCCCGGGCTTGTACTGGTCGGGGCGGCCGTCGAAGAACGCGGTGTCCATGCCGCCGGGGATCAGCAGCGTCACCCCGACCTCGCCGGCGAGCTCCGAGGCCAGCGCGCGGGTCATCCCGACCACCCCGAACTTCGACGCGCAGTACGCCGAGGCGCCGGGCAGCGCCTTGATCCCCAGGGTGGAGGCGACCGTGACGACCCGGCCGCGCGTGGCCCGGAGACCGGGCAGCGCGGCCCGGATCACGGCCGCGGTGCCGAGCAGGTTGACCGTGACGACCTTCTCCCAGTCGCCCGCATCGACATCGCCCAGCGCGCCGCAGCTGTCGGTGCCCGCGGCGGTGACGACCCCGTCGATGCCGCCGGCTCGCCCGATCAGCTCGCGCACGGCGTCCTCGCTGGCGCGGCGATCGGCCAGGTCGGCGACGACCGACAGTGCCGGCCCGGGCCCGGTCTCCAGCTCCGGACCGACCTCCATGGACACCCGGTCGAGCAGCAGTGCCCGCCCGCCCGCGGCGGCGACGGCCCGGGCCACCGCCTTCCCCAGCCCGGACGCCGCCCCGGTGACCAGGACGGTGCCGATCGGTCGTGGTGCGCGGCCGGCGTTGCGGGGGCGGGAGAGGGTCTGGGTCATCTGGTTTTCGGTCATCTGGTTTTCGGTCATCTGGGTCCTTCCAGGACGGGCGGCGGTACGGGAACGAGGTGACCGACGGCGGCGGCGACGTCGTCGGGATCGACGCGCCCCAGGCAGGGGTGCCCGGGCACGGGCAGTCGCGGGCGCGGGTGTCGCGGCAGGGAGCGTTCTGATCGCCGAGCAGAACGTGCGGCACGCGGTAGGGCGATATCACCGGCGTGCCGACCGCGGCGGCGAGGTGCGCGGCCCCGGTGTCGCCGACGACGACGGCATCGGCCCCGGCGAGTACCTCGCCCAGCTGGGCGAGGTCGGTCCGACCGCCCAGGTCGAGCGCGTTGCCGCCGGCGGCGGTCAGCTCCCGCTCGTCGGGCCCCCCGGTGACCACGACGGCGTACCCGCGGTCGGGCGGCAGCCGGGCGGTGCGACGGTGGTGCTGCGCCGGCCAGCGGCGAGCGGGCACCGCCGCGCCGGGGTGCAGCACCACGTAGGGGCGGTCCGATAGGCCGTCGACCGGAGGCGGTGGCAGCACGGCGAGCCGGCCGTCGTCGCCCACGGGGAGCCGATGACCGGCCGCGCCGGCGATGGCCAGTGCCCGCTCCGGCTCGGGCAGCATCTCGGGCAGGCCGTCGCCCGGCCGCAGCCGGACGTCGAGCAGGGCGCCGGCGTGGTCGACCGACGCTCCGGTGATCCGGCGGACGCCGGCGAGGCGCAGCAGCAGCGCCGTCGGCAGCAGGGACTGGTGGAACGAGGTGAGCAGCACGGCTTGGTCGATCCCGCGGAGCTGCTCGACCAGCGCGTCGAGGTCCTCGCGGCGCACCGGCGGGGCGGGGTGCACCGTCCACGGGCAGGCCCAGGTCAGGACGTGCCGGACGCCGGGCAGCAGGCGCCCGGCCGCGGCGCCGGCGGGGCCGCAGAGCAGCGTCACCTCGATGTCCGCGACCGCCCGGACGGACGGCCCGGCCAGCAGCACGTCACCGGCGCCGTCGAGGCGGGTGACGAGGACACGCCGGGTCACCGCACCGATGTCGCCGACCACTGCCGTTCGCCCCGGTGCGACACCCAGGTCCGCTGCGGCGGGGAGCACCATTCCGGGGCGGGGCTTACGGCAGGCACAGCCGTCCTCGGCGCCGTGCGGGCCGACCTGCCAGGTGTCGAACGGGCCCAGCAGCTGCTCGACGCGGGCGTTCACGGCGTCGGCCTGCGCCCGGGTGATCAGGCCGCGCGCGATGCCGGACTGATTGGTCACCACTCCGGTGGGTATCCGGGCGTCGCGGAGCAGAGCGAGCGCGGCGAGGGCCGTTGGAACGGGTGTGGCGAGGGCCGGATCACCGTTGTAGGGGACGTCGAGGACGAGCGTGCCGTCCCGGTCGAACAGGACGGCGGCCGGAGCCGGGGCGTCGGTCACCCCTGAGAGATGACCGGTCAGGCGTCGATCAAACGCGTTCGGCCCGAGTGCTACTCACCGTTACAGCTACCACTCACAGTGACAACTGTCAGCCCGCGGCCTCGAACTCCTCGCGGGTGCAGCCCTTCACCGGCTCCGTCAACGGGTAGGGCAGCGCCCGCATCGACGGCGCGATGACGGCCTGCTTCATCGGCCGGCGAGCGTGGTGACGATCGGGTAGGTGGCGAAGCTCGACCAGCGCTGGCCATGGTGGTGCGCACTCCTCGGTGATCGGCGTTGGGCGTTCTCGGCGGGGCACGCGTCGGCGGCTGCGCACGTCACTACCCGACGCGAACCTAGTCACGTGACCTGAGTCACGTCAACGCTCGAGAAGCGCCTGGTCACACAATGCGCCCGGCCGGTCCATTGCGCGATGGGAGCAGCAGCGGCTCCGCTGCCCGTGCGCGGCAAACGGGGCCAGGGCACTGTTGGTCACGCAGTACCCTTACTGAGGAGCGAACGTGTCCGACCTGCAGATCGCCCGAGCCGCCACGCTCGCCCCGCTGCGCGACGTCGCCGCCGGCATGGGCATCGGCGAGCACTTGCTGCTGCCCTACGGCCGGGACGTCGCCAAGATCGACCTCGCCGCGATCGAGGAGCTGGCCGACCGGCCGCGCGCCAAGTACGTGGTGGTCTCCGCCGTCACGCCGACCCCGCTGGGCGAGGGCAAGACCACCACCACCGTCGGGCTCGGTCAGGCGATGGCCCGCACCGGCCGGCGCGCCACTGTGGCACTGCGCCAGCCGTCGATGGGTCCGACGTTCGGCATCAAGGGCGGCGCGGCAGGCGGTGGCCGGAGCCAGGTCGTGCCGATGGAGGCGTTGAACCTGCACCTCACCGGCGACTTCCACGCCGTCACCGCCGCGCACAACATGCTCTCCGCGGTGCTGGACAACCATCTGTTCCAGGGCAACGCCGCCGAGCTGGACGTGCACGAGATCACCTGGCGGCGCGTGCTCGACGTCAACGACCGGGCGCTGCGCAACGTCGTCGTCGGGCTGGGATCGCGGCTGGACGGCGTTCCCCGGGAGACCGGGTTCGACATCACCGCGGCGTCGGAGGTGATGGCGATCTTCGCGCTGGCCCGGTCGGTGCCGGAGATGCGCGAGCGGATGGGCCGGATCGTCGTGGGCTGGTCGCGCGGGGGCAAGCCGGTGACGGCCGAGGACATCGGCGGTGCCGGCGCCATGGCCGTGATCATGCGGGACGCGATGGCGCCCAACCTGATGCAGACGCTCGAGAACACCCCGGTACTCGTGCACGCCGGGCCGTTCGGCAACATCGCGCACGGGAACTCGTCCGTGATCGCGGACCTGATCGGCATCCACACGGGCGACTACCTGATCACCGAGGCCGGCTTCGGTGCCGACATGGGTGCCGAACGGTTCTTCAACATCAAGTGCCGCGCCTCGGGGCTGACGCCCGACGCCGCGGTGGTCGTCGCGACCGTTCGGGCATTGAAGGTGCACTCGGGCCGCCACCGGGTGATCGCCGGTCGTCCGCTGCCGCCGGAGCTGCTGCGCGAGAACCCCGACGAGGTGCGCGAAGGCGGAGCCAACCTGCGCAAGCAGATCGAGAACATCCGGGTGCACGGCGTGCCCGTGGTGGTGGCGATCAACGCCTTCCCCGGCGACCACCCGTCCGAGCACGAGGCGATCGCGGACATCGCGTCGTCGATGGGAGCTCGGTGCGCGGTCTGCACCCATTTCGCCGACGGCGGTGCGGGCGCCACGGACCTCGCCGACGCCGTGGCCGCCGCCGCGGACGAGCCGAGCACCTTCCGCCTCCTCTACCCCGACGGCGCCCCGCTGCGGGAGAAGATCGAGACCGTGGCCCGGGAGATCTACGGTGCCGACGGTGTCGACTACGCCCCGCTCGCCGCGCGGCAGCTAGACACCTACGAGCGCAACGGCTTCGGCTCCCTGCCGGTGTGCATCGCGAAGACGCACCTGTCGATCTCCTCGGACCCCGCACTGCACGGCGCTCCGACCGGCTGGCGCCTGCCGGTGCGGGAGGTCCGCGCCTCGATCGGGGCAGGCTTCGTGTACCCCGTGTGCGGTGACATGCGCACGATGCCCGGCCTGGGCGCCACCCCCGCGGCCCATCGCATCGACCTCGACGCCGACGGCGAGATCGTCAACCTGTCGTAGGTCGTCAGCTCGTTGCCCGGGCGGGCGTCGGCACCGGGGTGGCCGCCTCGACGGCGCTCTCGACGGCCCGGCACAGCAGGTGCAGGGCGATCAGGTGGGTCTCCTGCACGGTGGCGGTGTCGCCCGGCAGGCAGACCGCCTCCGAGCACGCGCGGGCCAGCGGGTTGGGCCCGGGACCGGTGAGCGCCCAGCTCAGGGCGCCGACCGAGCGGGCCGCCGTCGCCGCCGCCACCAGGTTCGGGCTGCGGCCGCTGGTGGAGAACAGCAGCACCACGTCGCCGGGCGGGCATCTGGCGGGCGTAGACCTGCGCGAAGCCGTAGTCGTTGCCGATCGCGCTCATCGTCGAGGTGTCGGCGTGCAGGGCGATCGCGGAGAGCGGGCGTCGTTCGCGGTCGAACCGGCCCACCCGCTCGGCGGTGAGGTGCTGGGCCTCCGCGGCGCTGCCGCCGTTGCCGGCGACGAGCACTCGGGAGCAGGCGCTCGGCCAGCTCGGCCCCCCACCGTGCGAGCATCGGGCCGGCGCCGCGCAGTGCTGGCAGCGCCGGCGCGAGCCGGTCGACATGGTCGCCGAGCGCCGCCTCCACGTCGGCGAAGGAGCCCGGGGCGGGGAGGGCGGGGGCGACCCCGGGCCGGGGCGGGTTCACCGCGCCGCCCCGGCGATCTCCTGCTCGGGCGACTCCGCGTCGTCGAGAGCGTCGGGGACCGGGACGACGCCGGCGCGGGCGTCGATCACCTCGCGATAGGCGGCGGCAGTCGCCGCGGCGATGCGGTCCCAGCCGTAGCGGGCCAGCACCCGGTCGCGCCCGGCGATGCCGCAGGCCGCGGTCTGCGTCGGGGAGGCGAGCAGTCCGCGCAGGGCCGCGGCGAGCGCATCGGGCCGCCGCGGCGGCCCGAGCACGCCGGTGACCTGGTCGACCACGGTGTCCTGGATCCCTCCGACGGCGGTCGCCACGACCGGGCGCCCACACGCCATCGCCTCGAGCGGCACTATCCCGAACGGCTCGTACCCCGGCACGCACACGACGGCGTCGGCCGAGCGCAGCAGCGCCGGGACGTCGCCGCGCGCCACCGGGCCGACGAACCGCACCCGGTCGCTCATCCTGGCGGCCACCGCCCGCTCGCGCCGCCGCACGAAGTCGGGGTCGCGGTCCAGGCGCCCACCGGGAGGTCCGCCGGCGACCAGCCGCTCGGCGGCCGGCAGCCGCCGCAGCGCCGTGATCACCTCGTCGACACCCTTGCGGCGGACCAGCCGTCCGAGCACCACCAGCCGCGGACGGTCGGTGCGGGGCGCGACCGGACCGTCGGGGGTGAACACGTCGGGGTCCACGCCGCACGGGACGACCGTCATCCGACGGCGCGAGTTGCCCATCCTGGCCAATTCGAACATCTCGTCGGTACAGGTGGTGAGCTCGCGGTGCCGAGCAGCACGCTCGGGCCGCCCGCGGCGTAGAGGGGAGCGACGAGCGGCGCGGCGGCGAGGATCAGCAGGGTCAGCGCCGGGCCGATCACGATGAGCGGCGTCAGCGCGAAGCGGCCCCGCCAGCCGGTGGTCCAATCTCCCTCGCGGGGGGAGAGCTGCTGCAGGGCGCGGCGCAGACCCTCGCCGTACAGGCTCGCCGGGAACAGCGCCACGAGCGTGCGCAGCCAGCTCAGGTGCACGGCGGTGTCGGTCAGGGTGTGCAGGGCCTGCGGGGTTCCGTGCCCGGGAGGCAGCCCGCCGACGGCCGTCTCGACGCCCGCGATCACCGCGGCGGGGCCGACGACCGCGGCGGCCAGCCGCAGCGACACCATGACGATCGGCACCACCCCGATCACCCCGAAGAACGTCGCCCCGGCCGCCCACAGGGCGAGGTCGCTGCCCGGGAAGGAACTCCCGAGGCCCCGCAGCGCGTCCCCGGACCGCCGCGTGATCGTCTGCTCCGTCACGGGCCTGGATGCCCGGGCCGAGGACGTTCTACTCGGACGCGCGTCCGGCGCCCGCGGCTGAGACCCTGGTGCGATGGACGATCCCGGGCTGCGCGGATGGGCCGAGCTGCACGGTGGCATCGCCCCGTCGATGCTCGTCCGCGGCTGGCTGCGCGGCGTGCAGCGGCTCGCCGCCGTCCCCGCGCTCTCCCGGGTGCCGCCCGACGTGCTCAGCGCGGCCGGCGTCGTCACCGCCGCAGGGGCATTCGGGGCGGCCGTCGCAGGGGGCCGGTGGGCCCTGCTCACCGCGCTCCTCGCGGTGCTCACCGGCGTCCTCGACGGCCTCGACGGCGCAGTGGCTCTGCAGACCGGACGCGCCCGGCCGCTCGGCGCCGTCGTCGACGCCATGGCCGACCGGATCACCGACCTGCTCCTGGTGGCCGTCGTGGTGGCGCTGGGCGGCCCGATCGCGTGGGGTCTGGCCGTCGCTGCGGGTGTGTTCCTGCACGAGTACCTGCGCGCCCGTGCGCAGGCCGCCGGGATGCCGGGGCCGGGAGCGGTGACGGTGGCGGAGCGGCCGACCCGGATCGTGCTGGTCACCCTCGCGGCGATCGGGGTGGGTCTGCTGCCCGGCGGTGTCCCGGTGCTCAGCTGGGGATGGGGGTGGGTGTGTGCCGTCGCGTGGACGGCGGTCGTGGTGGTGGGGCTGGTCCAGCTGACGATCGGGGTGGTCAGGACGACGCCGGGCCCACCAGCCCGGCCGTGATCGACGCCGAGAGCAGCACCAGCGGCAGGCCGCCGCCCGGATGCGCCGAACCGCCCACGAGGTAGAGCCCAGGCACCGGTGACCGGTTGGCCGGGCGCAGCAGCGCGGCTCGGGCCCCGTGCGACGCGGTGCCGTAGATCGCCCCGCCCGGGGCGCCGGTGGCCCGTTCGAGGTCGGCCGGGGTGCGCACCTCGCACCAGCGGACGCGGCCGCGCACGTCGGTGCCGCGCGCGGCGAGCGTGGCGAGCACCTGGTCGGCGTAGCGGGCCGCGAGGCCGGGAGCGTCCCAGTCGACCCCGTGCCCCGGGTCGTGGGGTGGGGCGTTGACCAGGACGAACCAGCCCTGCGAGGAGTCGGGGCGCAGCGCCGGGTCGTCGGGGGCGTGAACGTAGATCGTCGGGTCCTCGACGGGCCGTGGGTGCCGCCCGAGCACCGCGTCGAACTCGGCGTCGTAGTCGGCCGGGAACCAGACCCGGTGGGCCGGGCCGCGCTCGTAGCCGTCGAGCCCGAGGAGCAGTACGAACCCGGAGAGCGAGCGTGGGGCGCGGTGCAGGGAGCGGCGGGCCCGGCCGGCGACGGAGGCGGGCAGGAGGTCGTCGTAGAGCACGTGGGCGTCGGCGTTGCAGACCACGAGGTCGGCCACCACCCGCTCTCCCGACGCCAGCGTCACCCCGGTGACCGCGGCCGGGCCGGTCGTCACCCGCACCACCGCCGAGTCCAGGTGCACCCGGACCCCGAGGGACACGCATCGTTCGAGCAGCGCGTCGGCGATCCGACGCAGGCCGCCGCGGACGTACCAGCCACCGAACTGCTGCTCGACATACGGCGTCACCGACAGCACCGACGGGGTGCGGCGCGGGTCGGAACCGGAGTAGGTGGCGTAGCGGTCGAGCCAGACCCGCAGCCGCGGGTCGGGAAGGTACCGCTGCCCCAGGCCGCGCAGGCTCAGCCAGGGCGCGATGAGCGCGAGGCCGCGCAACCGGATGGAGAAGCGGGCCAGGTCGGCCACGCCCGACAGGGGGCGCCGCAGCACGGCGTCGCCGACGAGCTGCCACAGCCGTCCGGAGCGATCGTGCAACGCCCGCCACCGGGCGCCCGCGTCGGCACCGAGGGCGGCGTCCAGCGCGGCGGGGATCAAGACGGGGTCGTGGGGCAGGTCGAGCACCGTGCCGTCGGCGAAGTGGTACCGGCACGTCGGGTCGACCGGCACGACGTCGAGCGGCACGTCCGGCCCGGCGGGGCCGCCGGTGTCGGCGAACAGCTCCGCCAGCACGGCCGGCAGGGTGAGCAACGACGGCCCGGTGTCGAACGTGAGGCCGTCGCGGGAGTACGTCCCGAGCTTGCCGCCGTGGGTCCCGGCCCGCTCGTGGACGGCGACGGTGTGGCCCTGCGCGGCCAGCCGGGCCGCGACGGCGAGGCCCCCGACCCCCGCGCCGACGACGACGACCCGGCTCACACCGCCCGGCCCTTCCACGACAGGCGGTCGCGACGGTGGCCCTGCCAGGACCGGGCCAGCAGGGCGAGCAGCGCCGCGACGGATGCGGGGTGGGCCAGGGCGTCGGGCCAGGCCCGGCTGCCGTGTCTACGGGCGGCCACGGCCCGACCGAGCACCGCCGCCGCGTACCCGATCAGCCCCGCCGGGGAGCCGCGCAGCGCGGCGAGCGGCGGCAGGACGAACACCCAGGCGAGTGCCGCCGCCACGGCAACCGACGCGGGCGGCGGCCCGAACGCTGTCCACAGCGATTTGCCGTACCCCGCCACCAGCTCGGGCCCGTCGGCGTACATTCGGCACGTCGCGATCGCCGCCCCGTTGGCCACCCCCACCCGCCCGCCCGAGCGCCGCACGGCGCGAGCCAGAGCCATGTCGTCGAGTACCTCGCCCGCGACCGTGGCGAACCCGCCGGCCGCGCACAGGGCGGCCGCGTCGACGAGCAGGAACTGGCCGCAGGCCGCGAGCATCGCCGGTCGGGTCGATCGCTCGGCCCACCGCAGCGGCAGCGTCGCCATCCACGACCAGACCTGCAGTGGCTGCACCAGTCGGGGCAGGACGCCGTCGGCGAGCTGGCGGGGCCACGGTGAGAGCAGGTCGAAACCCGCGCCGCGCAGCACGGCCACCGCGGCGGCGATGGCGTGCGGGGCGAGCACCACGTCGGCGTCGACGAACACCGGCAGCCCGCGGGCCGCCGCGGCCAGCTGCGCGCAGGCGTGCGGCTTGCCGAGCCACCCGGGCGGCAACGTCGTCCCGGCGAGTACCCGCAGCCGTGGGTCGCCGCCGGCCGCGGTGCGCACGACCTGCGCCGTACCGTCGGTGGAGCCGTCGTCGAGGACGAGGATCTCCAGGTCGTCGACGCGGGTCTGGGCGAGCAGGCCTCGGATCGTGGCGGCGATGCGGTGGGCCTCGTCGCGGGCCGGGACGAGCACCGACACCGGCTCGCGCACCGGCGGCGGATCGGCCGACGGCACCCGCGGACGGTTGACGAGCAGGTGCGCGGTGGCGAGGACCGCGAGTGCCGACCCGGACCGGATGGCGGTACGTACAAAGGCGAACGGCATGACCCGTCGAGCGTAGGACCGCCGACGGAGGCTCGCTCACCGGCCCGGGCCCGGTGGTTGGGGCCGGGACCCGTCGGGTACGACTGGCGATACTCACCCCGTCACCGGAGGCTCGTCCCATGCTGCACATCGCCCGCCCGTCCCGAGCTCTGCACGCGGCGCCGGTGTGGGTGCTGGTGGCGGCGGCCGTGCTGGTCCAGATCGTCTACCCGCTCGTGCCGGCGGCCGGTCGCACCCCGGTGACGATTCTGTCCGTGGTCGTCTTCGCCGCGGCGGCGCTGGCCGACGCCGTGCGGGTGCACGGGCCCCGGGGCGGGGCGGTGCTGTTGGCCGTCGCCGGTGGGGGCGGGTGGGTGGCCGAGGTCGTCGGGCTGCACACCGGGCTGCCGTTCGGCGGCTACACCTACACGGGCACGCTGGGCCCGGAGCTGCTGGGTGTCCCGCTGGTGGTACCCCTGGCCTGGACGATGATGGCCTGGCCCGCGCTCGCCGTGGGGCGTGCGCTCGCCCGGCGGCCGCTGACGGTGGCGGTGACGGGCGGGTGGGCCCTCGCGGCGTGGGATGTGTTCCTCGACCCTCAGATGGTCGACGCCGGGTACTGGCGCTGGGCCGACCCCCACCCGGCGCTGCCGCTGGTGCCGGGCATCCCGGTGAGCAACTACGCCGGCTGGCTGCTGGTGGCGATGCTCATGACCGCGGCCCTGCACCGCGCCCTTCCGCGGGAGGTCCGGACGTCGGGGCCGGCCGCAGCGCTGTACCTGTGGGCGTACGGCTCCTCGGTGCTCGCGCACCTCGCCTTCTTCGCCCGCCCCGGCTCGGCGGTTCTCGGCGCGGTGCTGATGGGTCTGGTCGCGCTGCCGTTCGCGCGGATCGCGTCACGCGACCGTCACGGCTCGATGGGCCTCGTGCACCCGGGCGATCAGGGCCACCCTGGCCCAGCGGATGCCCGGCCCACTGCGTCCGGATGTGGTACGAGGCACCACGGCGAAGGGTAGCCAGCCCGGGATGATGTCCTTTCGCAACCGTGATCGGGGCCTCCGCAGGCGGCGTGGCGTCGGGCACGCGTGGTCGCCGTCCAGCCTGGAAGGCGCTGCCCGTCCGACCGGACGGGGCCCTCCACCACGACACGCCCGGCTACGACGGCCCACCGTCAGCCGCCGGTGTCGGTGCCCGGCGCGGCATCCGGGTCCGCGAGCAGGAGCACCTCGTCGCCGACCCGCAGGACCGTGTCAGCGGCCAGCCGCAGCGGCCGGCCGTCACGGACGACGACGCTGACCCAGACATCCAGGTCGCGGTGCAGGTCGCGGACGGTCTGCCCGTCGGCGGGGTCACCCGGCGCCACCTTGAACCGATGTGCACCCTCCGGCTCGTCACGCAGTCGCACACCCAGGGTCCAGGGCCGCGGCGCGACCTCCCGCATCTTCACGCCGCACCGGGCCGCGACGACCGGCACCAGGCCGCCCTGCACCACCACCGAGAACATCACCACGACCACGATCACGTCGTAGACGAGCCGGTTCTCGGCTCCTCCCGACGCCAACAGGTAGGTGCCGAGCAGGATGGGCACGGCTCCCTTGAGCCCCGACCACAGAACGAACACCCGCTCCCCCACCGACAGGCGCACACCCAGCAACAGCGGGCCGACCAGCAGCGGCCGCACCACGAGCGCGAGCAGCACGGCGAGCACGAGCCCGATGAACCACGCCCCGCTCGTCACGACGTCCCGCAGCGAGACAGTCAGTCCGAGGACGACGAAGGCGACGATCTCGCCGAGCCCGGCCAGCGAGGAGTGGAAGCGCTCGATCTCGCGCTTGAACGGTGCCGAGTCGTCACCGATCATGATTCCGGCGACGAACACGGCGAGGAAGCCGGAGCCGTGCGCCACGGTGGCCAGGCCGTAGAGCCCGACGGCGACAGCGAGGGTGCGCAGCGGGTAGAGCCCGTCGCCGGGCAGCGGCACCCGCATCGCCCGGCGCAGCGCCCATCCCCCGCCGACGCCGACGGCCACACCCACCAGCATCTGCAGCGCGAACGTGCCGGCCACCGCGCCGATCGCGCCGGCGTCGAGCGTGCCGCCGAGGGTCAGCAGGCTCACCAGCAGCGCGATACCGACGGGGTCGTTCGCGCCCGACTCTCCCTCCAGGATCACCCCGGCCCGCCCACGCACCTCGCGGTTGCCGAGCACGGAGAACACGACGGCCGGATCGGTCGGGGCGAGCGCGGTGCCCAGCAGCAGCGCGAGCAGCCACGGCAGGCCGAACAGCAAGTGGGCGAGCAGCGCCACCGCGGCCGCGGTCAGCAGCGTGCCGACCACTCCCACCATCAGGACCGGGGCCAACGCCACCCGCAACCGTCGGATCCCGATGCCCATCCCGCCGTCGAACAGGATCAACACCAGCGCGACGGTGACGATCTGCTCGACCGCCTCGATCGCCAGCGAACCCAGCGCGGGCACGAGGTCCGATGCCACTGCCGCCCCGAGCAGGAACAGCGCCGGTGCCGGGATCCGCAGCGCGGCCCCGATCCGGTTGGACAACAGTGCCAACGACACCACTGCGGCGACCAGCAGCACCGTCAGCCCGAACGGCTCGATGTTCTCCACCGCGGCGTTCCCGGACGCCTCACCTGTCGCGATCAGCACCACAGCCTCGACCGTCACGGGGTGAGCCTGCCCGGAATGGGGAGTGCGCGCGACGGGTGCCTGGTCGCCGTGGCGAAATCGGGGGGAGAGAGCACGCCGACGGTCCTGCTGGCGATGGGCGCGAACATCCCCGTCGGGATCGCGAAGCTGGTGGCCGGGCTGCTCACCGGGCGGGAGAAACGCCAGGACCGGCTCGGCCTTCGCACCTACCTGCAACGCAGCGACGACCCGACCGTGCTGTTCGAGGACAGCGCGGCCCTGGTCGGGCTCGTGCTCGCGTTCGCCGGGCTGGGCCTGACGCAGCTGACCGGCTCGTCGGTGTGGGACGGGGCGGCGTTGCTCGCGATCGGCGTCCTGCTCGTCGTCGTTGCCCACGGCGTGGTGCGCACCGACCTCCGCCTGATCATCGGCAGCCAGGCCGACCCCCGGCTGGTGGCGTTGATCGCCCAGCGGCTGCGTGACCAGCCCGAGGTGGCTCTACGGCGCGCTCGCCCCCAGGCTGGGGCGGGTGCCGTGCGCGGTGCTCGGAGTGGGGGCCGGGCTGGTCGCCAACGTCGGCACCACCGGCCCGATGGCCGCCTTCGGGATCACCGACCCGCGCAAGTGGCCGGCCGGCTCCTGGGTGTCGGACCTGGTGCCGCACCTCGCCTACGGGTTCGCCACCGCCGTGGTGGTGGACCTGATGCGCAAGCGGTAGCGGTTGCCCGGCGGGACCTCCGGGTAGCCTGTGCCATGCCCATCGCGACCACGAACCCGGCTACCGGCGAGACCGTTCGGCAGTACGACGAACTCACCGACGAGCAGGTACAGCAGAAGTTGACGACGGCGGCCGAGGCGTTCCGCAGCTACCGCCACACCACGTTCGCCCAGCGCGCCACGTGGCTGCGCGCCGCCGCGGACATCTTCGACGCCGAGGTCGACCAGCTCGGCGCCATCGCCACGCTGGAGGTCGGCAAGACGCTCGTCTCCAGCAAGGGCGAGGTCGCCAAGTGCGCCAAGGGCTGCCGCTGGTACGCCGAGCACACGGAGGGCATTCTCGCCGACACCCCGCACGACGTGGCGGGCGCCAGAGTGTTCACCCGCTACGAGCCGCTCGGGCCGGTGCTCGCGATCATGCCGTGGAACTTCCCCTACTGGCAGGTCCTGCGCTTCGCCGCCCCCGCGCTGATGGCCGGCAACGTCGGCCTGCTCAAGCACGCCTCGAACGTGCCGCAGTGCGCGCTCGCGATCGAGGACGTCCTTCGCCGCGCGGGGTTCCCCAAGGGCGCGTTCCAGACGCTGCTGATCGGGTCGTCGAAGATCGAGAAGATCCTGTCCGACGACCGCGTGCGCGCGGTGACACTGACCGGCTCCGAGCCGGCCGGCCGCCAGGTCGCCGCTACCGCCGGGAAGCAGATCAAGACCAGCGTCCTGGAGCTGGGCGGCAGCGACGCGTTCATCGTCATGCCCTCGGCGAACCTCGACGACGCCGTGTCCAACGCCGTCACCTCCCGGATGCTGAACAACGGCCAGTCCTGCATCAACGCCAAGCGCTTCATCGTCCACGACGACATCGCCGACGAGTTCGAGCGAGCGATGGTGGCGAAGATGGAGGCGCTGAAGATCGGCGACCCTACCGACCCTGACGTCGACGTGGGCCCGCTCTACGCCCCCGACGGCGTCGAGACGATCGACCAGCAGGTGCGCGACACCGTTGCCGCGGGCGCCCGGCTGCTGACCGGCGGCGAGCCGCTCGACGGGCCCGGCGCGTTCTACCCGCCCACCGTGCTCGCCGACATCCCCGAGGGCTCCCCCGGTCACCACGAGGAGTTCTTCGGGCCGGTGGCGCTGCTGTTCCGCGCCCACGACGTCGACGACGCCATCCGCATCGCCAACGACTCCCCCTTCGGCCTGGGCGGCAGCGCCTGGACCCGCGACCGCACCGAGCAGGAGCGGTTCGTCAACGAGGTCGAGACGGGGATGATGTACATCAACAAGTTCACCGAGTCCACGCCCGAGGTGCCCTTCGGCGGGGCCAAGAACTCCGGCTACGGCCGGGAGCTGGCCCAGTTCGGGCCGCTGTCGTTCGTCAACGCCAAGACGGTGTGGATCGCGGCCGGCGAGCAGGACGAGGGTGGGGTGGAGTAGCGGTACCGCGGTGCACGTGCACCGCGATCCCGCCGGGCGCGGCCACCGCAATGTCGCCACGGTGCGGGGCGACGGGTGGCTCGCGCCCGCTGGACTTCGCCGACGTGGTCGTGACCCCGAACGACCTGCTGGGCGGCTGACTCCCGTCCCGCACGCGTGAGGACGGAAGCGGAGGACGGGTGCGGGAGGCGGGTGTGCGGGTTCGGCGACGCGCAGTTGGGTACCCCCCCGCAATCGTCCCCGAGGAGATCCCCGTGAGTAGCTCGTCCGACCCCCGCTCCGCC
>JAYSXW010000615.1:0-2299 GCA_043716935.1 Pseudonocardia sp. | reverse complement strand
CACCCGGTGCAGCACCAGGCCCCCGCGTGGGGTGAAAGCCGACCGCGCCTCGCGGGGGAGCGCATCGTCTCCCGGGTGCCACCCCAGCACGTCGGCTTTCGCCGGCTCGTGACGCACACCAACGCCCGGACAGCGAGGATGCCCGACGAGCAGCCCGGTCCCGACGCCGAGAATCCGGTCCAGCCCGCGGCTGACGAACGTGGAGCGGCCGCCGGCCGACGTCACGCGCCGGCTCATCGCGATGTAGCCGACGGAGAAGATCGTCGACGCGGCGGTGGCGATCAGGTAGGCCGCCGGTGCTGCGTACCCGGCGCCCTGTTCGGCGACCGGGACGTTGGACAGCATGGCCGTCAACGGGGCGGCGCCGGCGACGATGCAGAACGCGACGGACGAGAGCCCGAGGGGCCCGCCCGCGAACCGGCCGGGCGCCGCCGCCGCTGCTGCGGGTGGGGGACGGTGGTGCACGCAGCGGTCGTGGCCGGCTTCTCGGGCCGGCTCCGCGACAGCGTGACCAGCGGGGATGCCATCCGCGTCATGAATGGGTGAGCACGGTGGCCTGTGCTGCCGGGTCCGCCTGTTCCGGGAACGACCTGACCCGTCACCATATACCGGTGACCGGTACGACCCTGCTTCCACAGCCCATCCCGCAACGGATCGCCGACGAGCTCGGCGTCCGGCCCCATCAGGTCAGCGCGGCCGTCGAGCTGCTCGACGGCGGCGCGACGGTGCCGTTCATCGCCCGGTACCGCAAGGAGGCCACCGGAACCCTCGACGACGCGCAGCTCCGGATGCTGGAGGAGCGCCTGGGCTATCTGCGCGAGCTGGAGGACCGGCGCAGCACGGTGCTGGAGGAGGTCCGGAAGCAGGGCAGGCTCGACGCGGTTCTGGAGGAACGCATCCGAGCCGCGGAGTCCAAGGCGCGGCTGGAGGACATCTACCTCCCGTTCAAGCCCAAGCGCCGCACGAAGGCAATGGCGGCGCGGGAGGCGGGGCTGGAGCCGCTGGCCGACGCGCTGCTGGCCGACCCGACCCTCGATCCTGCTTCGGCGGCCGCGGCGTACCTGACGGAGTCGATTGTCGAGACATCCGCCGCGCTGGAGGGGGCCCGCGCCATCCTGGTCGAGCGCTTCGGGGAGGACGCGGACCTCATCGGTGGCCTGCGCGAGCGGATGTGGACGCGCGGGGTGCTGATCACGAAGGTGCGCGCGGGCCAGGAGTCCGACGGTGCGAAGTTCGCGGACTACTTCGATTTCTCCGAGCCGTTCACCACGCTCCCCTCCCACCGGATCCTGGCCGCGTTCCGCGGGGAGAAGGAAGAGGTCCTCGACGTCACGCTGGAGCCCTCGGCGGATCCGGACGACGCGGTGTTCTTCGAGCGCACCATCGCCGCCGCCTTCGACGTCGCCGACGAGGGCCGCCCGGCCGACGCGTGGCTGAGCGGCTGCGTCCGCTGGGCCTGGCGCACCCGGATCCTGCTGCACCTGAGCATCGACATCCGCGTCCGGTTGCGCACGGTCGCCGAGGAGGGGGCGATCGGGGTCTTCGCCACCAACCTGCGCGATCTCCTGCTCGCCGCCCCGGCCGGCAGCCGCGCCACGATGGGGCTGGACCCCGGGCTGCGCACCGGCGTCAAGGTCGCGATCGTCGACGCCACCGGCAAGGTCGTCGCGAAGGACACGATCTACCCGCACGAGCCCCGCAAGGCCTGGGACGCCTCCCTCGCGACGCTGACGACGCTCGCCGCCGCCCACGACGTCGAGCTGATCGCCATCGGCAACGGCACCGCGTCGCGGGAGACCGACCAGCTCGCCCGCGAGCTCGCCACCCGCAACCCCGCGCTCAGGCTCGTACCCGTCGTCGTGAGCGAGGCCGGAGCGTCGGTGTACTCGGCGTCGGCCTATGCGTCGGCGGAGCTGCCCGACCTGGACGTCTCCATCCGGGGCGCCGTCTCCATCGCGCGCCGGCTGCAGGACCCGCTCGCGGAGTTGGTGAAGATCGACCCCAAGTCGATCGGGGTGGGCCAGTACCAGCACGACCTCGCCGAGTCCGCGCTCTCGCGCTCGCTGGACACGGTGGTGGAGGACTGTGTGAACGCCGTCGGGGTGGACGTCAACACCGCGTCGGTGCCGCTGTTGCGGCGTGTCTCGGGCATCACCGAGGGCCTCGCGACGCAGATCGTGGCGCACCGCGACACCCACGGCCCGTTCCGGACCCGCACCGCCCTGGCCGCCGTCCCCCGGCTGGGTCCGAAGGCGTTCGAGCAGTGTGCGGGCTTCCTGCGCATCCGCGGCGGCGACGA
>JAYSXW010000614.1:0-20370 GCA_043716935.1 Pseudonocardia sp. | reverse complement strand
ATTGCGAGGTTCTGTCGCTGGCGCCTGTCATCCGGTTCGTCGACACCTGCCGCCAGCAGGCCGTCGTCGTGGACGATCACGTCGGCCCCGGCGAGTTCCCCGATCTGGCGCAGCTCGGCCGGGGTGAAGCGGACATGCTGCGGCCCGCGACGGATCAGCACGTGCACGTCGCGGACGGCGCTGCCGCGCAGAGCGTCGAGGACGGGGCCGGGAATGTCGGTCGCGGCCATCTCGTCGGCGGTCCTGGCGAGCACGCGGGCGACGTCGAGCGCCACGTTCCCGGCCCCGACGACCGCAACACCGGGGTTCGACAGGTCGGGGTCGAGGTCGGTGAAGTCCGGGTGCCCGCAGTACCAGCTGACGAACGCGCCGGAACCGAGCGAGCCGGCGAGCTCCTCGCCGGGTACGCCCAGGTCGCGGTCGAGCGAGCTTCCGGTGGCGTGCACGACGGCATGGAAGTGATCGCGCAGCACGTCGAGCGGGATGCCGTCGGCGCCTACGCGGACACCGCCGAGGAACTCCACGTCGGCCGGGTCGAATGGCTTCTGCAGCACGCGGATGACCGACTTCATCTTCACGTGATCCGGCGCCACGCCGTAGCGGACCAGGCCGTAGGGCGCCGGGAGCCGGTCCAGCACCTCGACGCTCACCGCCTCCCCGGACGCGAGGAGCGCGGCCGCGGCGTACAGACCCGAGGGCCCCGCCCCGATGACGGCTATCCGGGCTTGTGCCATGCGTTCAACTCCCCGACTCGTGATGATGGGTCGATCCTGCCCGTCGGCCGGCAACGGGGCGAGCAGGGGGCAGGGGACACCTCGTCGCCGACCTGCGAGCCCTACCGGGCTACCGGGCCGAAGCGCTGCGGTCGGCGTCGGCGTGGAACGCCGAGAGCAGCTCCGCCTCCTCCCGCACCTTCTCCTCCACGGCCGACGACAGCTGATCGAAGGACGAGCAGCGAACCTCGCCCTCGACCCGGCGCCAGGTGCCCGCCACCCGCCCGTCGACGAGGAAGACCGGCACCGACTGCGGCATCGACGTGGCGAACACACGCTTCCGGTAGGCCTCCGGCAGGATCTGCGCCCGACGGGCGTGGACGAGCAGGCAGGCCTCCCACGGTCCGAGGAACCGTACCGGCGCCGGTGTGTCGGGTGCCGGCAGCGGCGCGCTCAGCACGTCGAACAGCTCGTTGCCCGCCTCGTCGCGGAACCGGCGCAGCTCCAGTCCGGACAGCACGGCGCGGGTGGGGGTGAGTTTCCAGCCACAGAACGAGGCGATGTCACCGGCCGAGGCCGGCCCGAAGGCTCCCAGATACCGGGCGACGAGCACCGACCGTCCGGCCGCCTCGGGCAGCGACGCCCGCGCCGGCGGCGCCAGGCCGTAGACGTGGGCGCGTGGGGTACCCCAGGTGCCGGCGGGGGGCACGCGGATGAGGTCGGTCCACAGCTGAACGCCCGTCCACGCCTCCTTCGGGACGCCGTCGGCGTCCAGGCGTGCCTGGATCTCCGCCTGACGCAACGGTCCGGCGGCGAGATGTCCGCGCGCGAGCTCCGCGACCGCGGCCATATCGAGCCCGGCCAGGTGCTTGTAGGCCCGGCGCCACCACTCCCGCCGCACCGCCCGCACGGCTTCGGTGAACGGCGCGTAGTCCGACGCCGACACCATGTGGATGGTGCACCGCATCATCCAGCCCTGGACGATCGCGCCGGCCGTCAACACGTCGGTCAGAGCCGTGGCGCGGAAGCCGGCGAGCCTCGACCAGAGCCCGACGTAGCCCGACGGGGCATATTGCGTCTGCAGCCCCGCCAGCCGCTCCAACGCCTGGGCGGGGCCGAGCGACGAGCGCTCCAGCAGCAGCTGACGGGCCAGGACAGCGCGGTTGAGCTCACGAGTGGACAGCACACGGTCGGGCACGGGCACGAGTGTGCACCGACCCCCCGACACTTCTGCCGTTCACGCGCCAGCAGCTCGACTCGCGCACGTCCACACCCCGACTCGCGCACGCCTGCAGCCCGACTCGCGCACGGGGGAGCGAGGCGGTCGCCGGTCATCGCGGCGCACCGATACGGGCGGCCAGCAGCCGGTCCACCAGCTCCCCCGCGTGGCCCCGACCGGCACCACTCCTGGTCTGCGTGAGGTTGACGGCCATCCGGTCGGGATGGACGTGCAGTCCGTCGAGTGACGTCCGCAGGCGCGACGCGGCGCCGCCGGTGGCGCACAGCAGATCGCCGAGGGTCTGCCACTCGGCGTGCCAGGCGCCGGCGGCGCGCTGGTGCTCGTGATCGGCGGCGGCCAGCAGCACGGCCGCCAACCCCGGGGCGCGCCGGGCCGCGCCCCGCGCGGTGATGGCGGCGATCGGGTTGCGCTTGTGGGGCATCGACGACGAGTCGCCCGGCGCCGCCTCGCCGACCTCCCCCAGTTCGGTGCCCGCGAGCAGCACGATGTCGGTGGCGGGCTTCGCGCACGCCCCCGCCGCGACGGCCAGCGCCCCGGCCAGCTCGCCGATCCGGGTACGTTCTGTGTGCCAGGGCACCGCGTCGGGCAGCCGCAGCCGCCGCGCCAGCGACGCCGCGACCGCCGGCCCGTGCGGGTGCAGCGCGGCGAGGGTGCCGGCCGCTCCCCCGAGCTGGACGGGCAGCTCCGCCAGTAGGGCGGTGAGCCCGGCGCGAGCGCGGTCCAGCCCCGCACACCATCCCACCGCGACCAGCCCGAACGTCGTGGGCAGGGCCTGCTGGCCCAGCGTGCGGGCCACCATCGGCGTGTCGCGGTGGGCGAGCGCCAACCCGGCGGCGGCGTCCGCGGCGCCGTGCAGGTCGTCGAGCACCACCTCCCCGGCCCAGCCGACGAGCAGCACGGCCGCGGTGTCCATGACGTCCTGGCTCGTCGCGCCCGGATGCACCGACGGCCCGGCCGCCCCCGCCGCCGCCCGCAGCAGGCGGACCAGCGGGATCACCGGGTTGCCGCCCTCCACCGCGGCCCTCCCGAGCGCGACGGGATCGACGTGCAGCCCGGCCGCGGCGGCCTCGATCCGCTCCGCGTGCGCGACGGGAACCATCCCGTGCTCCGCCGCCGCGTGCGCGAGCGCCACCTCGACCGCCACCAGCGCGGCCACCCAGGCGGCGTCGTCGAGCCGGGCCGCCACCCGCTCGGCGCCGAACAACGGATCGAACAGGGCACCGGCCATGAACCGGAACGCTACCGATCACCACTTTGATCGATAGATGTCGGCCTTACTTGACTTTATGTCAGGTAGACCATATGTAGAAGCCATGGGACGGACCTCGGCCACGGGACGACGCAACACCGTGCGCGCCGCCCGTGTCCTGGTCGGGCTCACGCAGGCGCAGCTGGCCGGGGCGGTCGGCGTCACGCGCCAGACGATCGTGGCCGTGGAGGCGGGCGACTACGCCCCGTCGGTC
Organism: Pseudonocardia sp.; assembly: GCA_043716935.1. Taxonomy (GTDB): domain Bacteria; phylum Actinomycetota; class Actinomycetes; order Mycobacteriales; family Pseudonocardiaceae; genus Pseudonocardia. The sequence continues at coordinate 16,954 of JAYSXW010000614.1, read as the reverse complement.
TACCTGGCCCTGGCCATCGCCGAGCGTCTGGGATCCATGGTGGAACACCTGTTCGGACCGGTGCCCGTCTACGCGGGAACGCCGCAACCACGAGAACGAAGATGATCATGATGATGTCGAACGACAGAAGCCTGTTCGTCCGGGCCGCAGCCGCGGTCGGGGATCTCGGCAACCCGTTCTACGACGAGGAACGCCAGCGTGAGGTCTGGAACGAGGCGGCGTCCGGCTGTTGCTCGGCGGCATCGCGCCCGCCGGTGTGATCTCCTCGACCTTCGGCTGGGGCCTCGTAGTGGGCGCCGTGGCCGGCGTTGCGATCTTCGTGACCGTGGCGGTCAGCGAGCGTCGCCGGACGATGTGACGGTGGTGCCGCGGCTGTGCGCGGTGATGGGGGCCCCGGCCCCCGTCACCGCGCACAGAAGTGGATCAGCGGGAGGGGGGTGGATCAGCGGGAGGGGCCCGGACGCACCGGCAGCGTGCGCAGGCCCCGGATCAGCGTGCTGTGGCGGTGTAGCAGTTCGTCGGGGTCGACGGCCAGTGCCAGCTCCGGGCGGCGGGCCAGCAGCATGCCGATCGCCTCCTGCCCCTCGATGCGGGCGAGCTGCGCGCCGAGGCAGTGGTGCAGCCCGTGGCCGAATGCCATGTGCCCCGACGCGTCCCGGTCGACCCGCAGCTCCTGGGCGTTGTCGACGCGGGCAGGATCGCGGTTGGCAGCGGCGAGGGAGAGGATCACCACCGAGCCGGCCCCGATCGTCACTCCGCCGTACTCGACGTCCTCCGCGGCGAACCGAGCGGGCGTGGAGTGCACCGGGGAGTCCCACCGCAGGAACTCCTCGACAGCCGCGGGTAGCAGCTCGGGCCGCTCCTGCACGAGCGCGCGCTGCTCGGGGTGGGTGAGCAGGGCCAGCACGCCGTTGCCGATGAGGTTGATCGTCGTCTCGTGCCCGGCGATGAGCAGGATCATCGCCATGGCGACGAGCTCCTCCTGTGAGAGCCGGTCCCCGTCGTCGGCCTCCTCGATGAGCGCGCTGATCAGGGCGGCGTCGGCGGTGGTTCGCTTGGCCTCGGTCAGCTCGGAGAGGTAGCCGTGCAGCTGGCCGGCGGCCGCCATCGACTCCTCCTGCGTGGAGTCGTCGACCATCACGTTGGACCAGCCGGCGAACCGGTCCCGGTCCTGCGCGGGCACGCCGAGCAGCTCGCAGATGACGAAAACGGGCAGCAGGAACGCGTAGCGGGCCATCAGGTCGACCTCGCCGGACTCCGGCAGCGCGTCGATCAACTCCCGGGCGAGCTGTTGGACGCGCGGACGCAGCTCCTCCATCCGACGCAGCGTGAACGACCGCGACACGAGCTTGCGCAGCCGGGTGTGCCCGGGTGGGTCCATCAGGATCATCATCGGGATGGGGGTTGCGGGCTGGCCTGCGCGCTGGTCGGCCGGCAACGTGTAGCGCCAGTCCTTGCTCAGCCGAGGGTCGGCAAGGGCGGCGCGGACATCGGCGTGGCGGAACATCATCCAGACGTCACCGTCGGAGCGCTGCACGCGGAGCACGGGGTCGTCGCTGCGCAGGGCGTCGTAGGCGGGGTACGGGTCGCGCCAGAAGGCGCCGTCGAACAGCTCAAGAGCGGCGGTCACGATTCTCCTCGGGGCGGTTGTAAGCGGGAGCTTACAGACGGGTCGGGCTCAACACCGCCCGTTCGAGCGGTACGTCGACGGGCAGCGGCCCCCCGCCGACGACGGCTGCGGCGAACGCGGCGAGGGCCGGTGCCGTCTCGATTCCGGAGCCACCCGGACCGGCCACGAACCAGAATCCGGGGTGCTCCGGCCAGGCCCCCACGGCGTTCACGACGTCACCCGCCGTGACGACGGTGTCACCGGCGGCGATCCGCCAGCCCGTGCCATCGCGGGCGAGCGCGTGCACAGCGGCCCCGACGAGCAGCCGCCCGCCCCGAGCCCGCAGAGATAGGCCCGGTGCAGCGCGTCGGTGTCGACGTCCGCCGCCCCCTCGGTGAGGCCGGCTGCCCGCACCACCCCCGGTGCCAGCGCGGGGCTGCGGACCTGCGCCTGTGCGGGATCGAGCAGCACCGGGGCGTCAGGCTCCCCGGCACGCTCGGCCCGCATCGCGGCCACGGCACACTCGCTGTCGTCGTCGGTGGCGATCCACAGCACCGGCCGGGGACACAGCAGCGGCGGCGCGTCCAGCTCGGCAGCGAGCAGCCCGAACCGGGGACCGCTGGCTGTGATCAGCGCCCGCACGACATCGACGCCGTGCCCGGGGATCCAGGCGGCCGCGGAGCGGGCGGTGGAGTGCCGGCCCGGTTGCGGTTCGGCTCCCAGCAGCAACACCGACCGCGAGGCCGCCAGCTCGTAGGCCACCCGACGCCCCGGCGACGCCCCCGCCGACCACCACGACGTCCGGGGCCGGCGGCCCGGCGGGCCGCACGTCAGGCTTGCACCCGGCGCCGGGCGGCGAGCAGCAGCACGCCGCCGAACAGGGCCAGCCCCGAGCCGAGCACGAGCAGCATGGACACCGGGGCGCCGGTGTAGGCGAGGGGGCCGGAACTGCCCGAGCCGCCGGTCGGCCCGGTGGGTGCCGGCGTCGGCGTCGGCGTCGGCGTCGCGGACGGCCCGGTCGTCTGGTAGGTGGTGGGGCTGGTGAGGTAGACCTGCGAACCGAAGCCCTGCGTCCCGCTGTTGGTCGTCGTGTCCCAGCACAGCAGGACGAGTACATACTCCCCGCCCGCCTTCAGCGGCCTCTTCAACGCCGTGGCCGCGTCGGCGAGGGTCGCGTCGAGCGCCAGCGTGATCGGGGCGGTGGTGGAGAAGCCCGTCGTGGTCGGCAGTCCCAGGACGGCGACCGCGACGACGTCGCCCGTGTTCTCGGCCAGCGCGGGGACCACCGAATCGGTCCCGGCCACACACCCGGCCGCGGTCGTCACCGTGATCGTGGTGGTGTCGGTGCCGGTGCCGGGCAAGATGGTCAGCGGCCCGATGATCGCGGTGCCGCCGACCGCGGGCGTCGCCGTCGGCGAGGGCGGCGTGGCCGTCGGGGTCGGCGTGGCGGTTGGCGTCGCGGTCGGGCTCGCAATGGGCGGCGGGCGCGTGATGGGCGTCGCGGTCGAGGTGGGCGTCGCGGTCGAGGTGGGCGTCGCGGTCGGCGTGGCCGTCGGTGTCGGGGTCCCGACCGGGGTCGCGGTCGGCGTCGGAGTAGGGGTGGGGGTGGGGGTGGGTATCGGAGTAAGGGTGGGCGCCACGACCGCGACCGGGCCCGCGGCGTTCAGCGCGGCTCCGATGCGCGCATCGGAGTTCGCCGGACCACCGGCCTGCCCGGCCGTGAAGCCGGTGCCGGTGAGCATCACGGCAGCGGCGCAGAGGGCTGCGACCCCGGCCCTGCGGAGCAGCAGGGCGATCATCGGTGGTCCTTCCGGGGGGCGGCCGTGGTGCACGGGTGGAGCAGCGAATCCGGCAGCGCGCGAGACGGCGGGCCCGAGGCGACGGACAGGCCCATGACGGAAACGTAGCGTGTCCATCCGACACCCGGACACCGGAGATCGATTCACCCGAACGTGTGCCGGAGACGACGTCGCCGCGGTCTCCTGGCGTCATCGGGACGCCGGGTGCCGTTCACGAAGTGGGCTCCGGACGGTCTCACCCGACTGGGACGATCCGATCGTCGGTTCGATCGGTCCCTCAGGAGAAGCATGCGCCGCGTCACCCGTTCCGTCCTGCCCGCCGTCGCGATCTCGACGCTGATCCTCGGGACGGCGTGCAGCGGCGCGTCGACGCCCACCGGAGTGCCGGCGGTCAATGATCCGGCGCCGTCGGCCGAGTCCGTCGCGTGGACGGACAAGGTCTGCGGGGTGGTGCGCCCGTTCGTGGACGTCGTCACCGCCGGCCCGCAGGTCGCGGCCGCCGAGTCGGACGCGTCCGCGGCCGTCGCGGGGCTCAGTTCCTTCTTCGGCCGGAGCGCCGCCGCGCTCGACGGCACCATCGCCGGGCTGGGCACGGTCGGCCCCTCCCCCGTCCCGGCGGGCAACGCCATCGTCACGAAGATGACGCAGGACTACACCGGCCTGCGTACCTCACTGCTCGCGAGCAAGTCCAAGGTCGATGCGATCGACGTTGCCGACACCGAGGGCCTGGCCACGGCGTTGCCGGCCGCGATCCAGGGCCTGCCGGAGACGTTCGACCCCAAGGTCGGGCTGCGGACCGATCCCCAGCTGGGACGCGCCGTCGACGTGGCGGCGTCCTGCACCGCCCTGCCGTCGGGGCCCACCTGAGCCCGAGCGGTCCCGGACGGAAGAGCGCCGCGCAGCTGGTCCCCGGGTCCTCGGTCGGCACCGGGGTGCGGTTCAGGCCGTTCCCCGTCGGCACGGGCGCATGTCGCCGACCCGGGTAGCGGGTCCGCGTCGCCGACGCGGGTCGCGCGTCGCCGGCGAGCGCGGTGTCTCGCCCACGGGATCGCGGGTCGCCGGTCCGAATCGCCGATGGAGCGGCCGGCCTGGGGTCGTGAGTGGACATCAGGCCCGGAACACTGTTAGTCGCGCACGGGCGGCGCGGCCGCGAACACCCAGCGGCGCAGGAGCAGGAAGCGCATGAGGGTGGCGACGGCGTTGGCCGTCACCAGCAGCGCGAGCTCGAAGGCGGGGTGGGGGGTGGCGTCGAGGGCGTGCCCGAGGGCGAGGCTTCCGCTGGTCAACCCGAGCGCCAGCCCGAAGACGATCAACCCCTGCAACTGGTGACGCCCGGCGCGGCGGCGACCGCGCACCCCGAAGGTGAACCGCCGGTTGAGCGCAGTGTTGGCCACGGTGGTGAGCAGCAGGGCAATGAAGTTGGCGACCTGGGCGTCGACCGCGAGCCGCGACAGCACGTACAGGCCCAGGTAGGCCAGGGTGCTGAACACGCCGACAGCGGCGAACCGCACCAGCTGGCGCATCAGACCCGGCGGCACGCCCGGGGTGGCGGGCTCCAGCGGCGCGCGGCCGAGCTGTTCGCGGATGTCGTGCACCGGGAGCTTGCCGGCCGCGAACGCGCGGGTCAGCCGGACAATGCCCCTGATGTCGGTCATCGCGGTGCCGACGACGTTCACGTGGCTGTGGGGGTCGTCGATCCAGTCGACGGGGACCTCGTGGATCCGCATCCCGCTGCGCTCGGCGAGCACGAGCAGTTCGGTGTCGAAGAACCAGCCGTTGTCCTCGACCAGCGGGAGCAGCCGGGCCGCGACGTCACGCCGGATGGCCTTGAATCCGCACGCCGCGTCGGAGAAGCGCGCGGACAGCGCGTGGCGAAGCATCAGGTTGTAGCTGCGCGAGATGAACGCCCGCTTCGCCCCCCGGATCACGCGTGAGCCACGGTGCAGGCGGGTGCCGATCGCCAGGTCGGAGTGTCCGGACACCAGCGGCGCGATCAGCGGGAGCAGGGCGTCGAGGTCGGTGGAGAGGTCGACGTCCATGTAGGCGAGGACGGCGGCGTCGGAGGTGGACCAGACGGCGCGCAGCGCCCGTCCCTTGCCCTTCTCCGTCATGTGCACAACACGCACGGAGTCGAACTCCGCGGCCAGCCGGTCGGCCACCTTTGGAGTGGAGTCGGTGCTCGCATTGTCGGCGACGGTGATCCGGAACGGGAACGGCATTCCCGCAGTCAGGTACTCGTGCAGGCGCCGCACGCACGGCTCGAGATCGGCTTCCTCGTTGTGGACGGGGATGACCACGTCGACGACGGTCGCGACCGGCACCGGAACGGAACCGGCGACCAGGTCCGCCGGGAGGGCAGCTGCGGGTGCGAGGTCTCCGAGGGTCACGTGACAGAACATTAAGGGCGATGTCAACGCCTTGTCGACCACTGAGAGTAACCAGTTATCACGTCCGGGTCAAACCCGCAGGCGACGTCACCCCCTGAACAGGTGGCCGTCTCGGCGACACCCGTCCTTCCCCAACTGTTAATCACAGCCGACTCCGGAACGCCATGCCGGCACCCCCGGGGCCGCCCATCGCCGTATGGCCACCGTTCACACCGGTCTTGAAGGGTTCGCGCGAGGATTCGGGTCGCGTGCGAGCTGTACGGTACCGATCGCCCGGGGAACGATTCCCCGAGGGCCGAGCGCGTAGGTACGTCGCCGCTTGACGACGAATGGAGCATCGCGTGGTACGTCCGGTCAGCACCCGGCTCGGCGATCGCACGGCCGAACCCGTCGGCGACCCCGCCGAGACCCCCGTCCTCGGCGAGCCGGACACGGCGAGCGCGCCCGAGGTGGCGACGCCCGGGCGTCATGCCCGCCCCCAGGCCGTGGAGCCCGCAGCCCCGCCGTGGTGGCGACGGGTCCCGCGGGAACTGCTCGTCCTCACGTTCCTCGCCGCTGTCACCCGCCTCACCGCGGTGAGCCACCCCGGGTCGATCGTGTTCGACGAGGTGTACTTCCGCGAGTTCGCGCTGCGTTACCTCGACGGCACCTACTTCTTCGACATCCACCCACCGCTGGGCAAGCTCCTGCTCGCCGGCTGGGCAGAACTCTTCGGGGTGTCCGCCACGGTGGGGTCCGCCGACCCGGCGGTGGCGCTGCGGGTGCTCCCTGCCCTGGCCGGCGTCGGGATCGTCGCAATGTTCTACCAGTTCATGCGCGAGCTGACGGCGAGCCGCCGGGTGGCGACGTTCGGTGCAGCGCTGGTGCTGCTGGACAACGCGATCCTCACCGAGTCACGCCTCATCCTCACCGACAGCATGCTGCTGCTGTTCGGTCTGTCCGCCATCACCTGCTACCTCGTCTCGCGGCGGCGCACCGGGCGTGGCCAGTGGGTGCTGCTGGCCGTGGCCGCCCTCCTCGCCGGCACGGCCGCCAGCGTCAAGTGGACGGGCCTGACCGCCCTCGGTGTGATCGGAATCGTGTGGTTCGCCGGAGTCGTGCGCAACCGTGTCGCCTGGCGGCGCGCGCTCCCGCAGCTGGCCGTCATTTTGCTGGTGCCGGCCGTGGTCTACATCTCCACGTTCGCCATCCACTTCGCCCTGCTCACCCGTACCGGCCCGGGTGCCGCGTTCATGTCGCCGACCTTCCAGTCCACGCTGGTCGGGGCCGAGACCTACGACCCGGCGGCGAGCTTGTCCTTCCCCGAGAAGTTCATCGAACTCAACGTGGAGATGCACAACGCCGAGAACTCGCTCGCCGACTCCACACATCCCTACAGCTCGAAGTGGACGAGCTGGCCGCTGCTGCAGCGGCCGATCTACTACTGGACCGACGACGTCAAGAACAACGGCGCCCAGGAGTACATCTATCTGCAGGGCAACCCGCTGATCTGGTGGGGGACGCTGGCGGGGCTCGCCGTGGTCGCGGTGGGCTGGATGCGCCGGCCCGATCTCTTCGCCCGTCACCAGTCGCCACTGGCTCTGCTCGGCGTTGCGTGGGCCGGGGCGGTGCTCCCCTTCGCCACCATCGAGCGGCCGGCGTTCCTCTACCACTACTTCTATGCGTTCCTGTTCTCCGTCGCCGCGGTCAGCATCGGCGTGGGGGTACTGGCGGGCTGGATGACCGAGGGCGACCGGGTGTGGCGGTTCCCCTCCCGCGGCTCGGCCGTCCTCTACTGGGGGCTGCTCGGCGTCGCCCTGGCGGGTTTCCTCTACTTCGCGCCGCTCTCCTACGGTCTCCCCCTCACCGATCAGGGGATCGCCGCGCGCGCCTGGCTCGATTCATGGCGCTGATCCTGTTCGCCTCCGCACTGATGCTCGGTGCGGCCCTGGTCTCCCGGCTGCGCGTGGCGCTCTACCCTTTCGAAGCGGTGGCGCTCATCGTCGTGCTCGGCCTGTTCTGCTGGACGTGGCTGGCGTTCCTCGCCGCCCTGCTGCTGCCCTACGCGCTGGCGATCCCGATCGTCGTCGCGGGCTCCGCTGCGGCACTGTGGTTCACCCGCCGCACCGAGCGGACGTGGCGTCCGCTGGAGGGGGGACGGGCCGGCTGGATCCTGTGGGGCGCTGCCACCGCCGTCACCGCCCTGCTGTTCGTCCCGCTGTTCTGGACCCACAGCCTGCTGCCGGACTCGACCGGGGCGGTGTACTCGGCCAGCTCGACCTGGGCCGACTTCGGGCTGCACGCCGCGATCATCAGCCACCTCGCGCAGTTCGACACGATGCCGATGGACCTGCCGGTCGCGAGCGGGACGTCGATGACCTACCCCTTCCTCATCGACTTCCTGTCCTCGACGTACCTGCGGGAGGGCTGGGGGCTGCACCTGAGCCTCTTCGTGCCGGGGGTGCTGCTGGTCCTGGCGTTCGGCCAGCTCCTCATGTCTTTCAGCCTGCGGCTGTTCGCGCACGTGGGCACCGCGGTACTCGGCCTGGCCCTTGTGCTGGTGCTGGGCTCGGCCGCCGGGCTGGGCCTGGCCGTCGACGACTGGCAGAGCACCGGGCTGAGCCTCGCCGGCTTCCTCTCCGACCTCCCCCGCGACTACACCACGCTCAACGCGGAGAACGCCTCCGTCGCCAACCTGGTCGGCCACGCCCTGCTGCCGCAGCGCGCGTTCCTGTTCGGCTTCGGCATCGGGCTGACGGTGCTCATCCTGCTGCACACCGCCCGCGAGACGGGGAACCGGCGGTATCTGATCATCGCGGGCGTGCTGACCGGGATGCTGCCGATGGCTCATGCGCACACTTTCATCGTCTGCGGGGCGGTGCTCACCGCCCTCGCCGTGGAGGCTCTCGTCTCCACCCGTCGGATCCCGTGGGGGCACGTGACCGCCGGCGGGATCGCCCTCGCCCTGGCGGCGCCGCAGCTGGCCTGGCAGCAGCTGGCCAACGGCAACGGCAGTGGCGGACGGTTCCGGTTCGGCTGGATGGTGCGGGACGGCCAGTCCATCTGGGCGTTCTGGTCGGCCAACTTCGGGCTGATGGGGATCTTCTTCGTCGCGCTCCCGTTCCTGCTGCTGCGCCGGGAATGGCGGCACCATCTGGTGTGGTACTTGCCTCTCGCCGCAATTCTCGTCGTTACCCAGCTCTATGCTTTCCAACCGTTCGAGTTCGACAACCTCAAGCTGCTGTACTACGTGTATCTGATGGCGAGCCTGCTCGGAGCCTTCCTCATCGTCGCGGCGGTCCGAGCAAGCCGCTGGAGCCTGGCACTGGTTGTGCCGATCGTGTTCGTCATCGCCGCCCCGGGGCTGCTGTCGATCATCCACGAGTTCCAGCAACGGGACCAGTTCGCGAGCACGTCGGACGTGACGCTCGCCGCGTGGGTGCGTGGGAACACCCGGCCCGACGCTGTCTTCATCGGCACCGACCGACCCAGCCAGCCGGTCTCGACGCTGGCCGGACGGCCGATCGTCCTGGGCTACCGGGGGTGGCTCTACTCCTACAACCTTCCCTTCGACGAGCGCGAGGCCGCCGTCACGGCGGCGCTGCAGGGCCGCGTCGACGATCCGGTCGTGCGCAAGTTCCATCCCTCCTACCTGTTGCTCGCCACCAACGAGGACTCGTCCTGGACGGTGGATCGCGACGCCCTCGCCGTCCTGCCGGTCGCGTACCAGAACGGCGAATGGACGGTCTACGAACTCGCGGACGCCGGCGCCCCCGGCGACGCCCAGGCGGGCCAGGAGTCCCGATAGCCATGAGCCAGATTCCCTCGAGTTCCAGGAATCCCGCCGAATCCTTGAGTCCCGAGAGTGCTCGGATTCCCGACCGCGCCCAGATCCCGGACAGCGTCGATCGTACGGAGAATTCCGGCAGCGCCGATCGGGCCGAGAATTCCGGCAGCGCCGGTCGGGCCGAGATCTCCGGCGGTGCCACCCCGGCGATTCCCCCCGCTCGGATGCAGTTCAGCCCGGCCGTGATCATCGGCTGGAGCCTGACGGTGGGGGTGGGAATTCTCTTCCTCGTCCTCGCGCAGGAGCCGTACTACCAGCAGCTCAACTACACGTTCGTGATCGCCGACGCGTTCCTGAACGGGCAGCTGGGCCTCGCCGAGGGGCCGTCCTGGCTCAACGAGCTGGTGCCCGGGGACGGCCTCCACTACTCGGTCTTCCCGTTGGGCGCCGTGTTGTCGGTCCTGCCGTTCAGCCTGCTCGTGAAGACGCACATCCTGACCGAGTACCCCGTCTCCCTGGTCGTGGGGATGCTGGCGGGGGCATGTGCCGGGCTGTCGTACTGGTACACCTACGCGCGCAGCGACCTCACCCAGACCAAGCGGGTGCTCCTGGCGCTGTGGCTCGTCGCCGGAACGTGGTTCGCGACCAACCTGCTGTTCTCCGGCGCGTGGCAGATATCGCTGGGGTTCGCCGTACTGGGCCTGCTGGCGGCGTTGGTGCTCACCTCGGTGCGTCCGCTGCCGTGGGTGGCCGGCGTCGCCTTCGCCCTCGCGTTCGGCAACCGGACCGAGTTGCTGCTCCTCGCACCGATCGTGGCATGGATGCTCGTCCGGCCCGACGTGGCGCAGGCGCGCGGGACCGGCGAGTGGCGGCCCGTCGTACGCAAGCTCGCAGAGTTCTCCACGGTTCCGCTCGTTCTCGGTCTGGCGACGCTGTGGTATAACCAGACCCGTTTCGGATCGGTTGTCGATTTCGGCTACGCCCGCATTCCCGGCGTTCTCGAGGAACCTCTATACCGGGACGGCATCTTCTCGTTCACCCCGGTCGTCGAGAACGCCCGCCAGATGTTGTGGGAGGGCTGGAAGGCGCTGCCGGGATGGCCGTACTCGGTTCCGGGCGGGTTCGGTGGCTCGATCCTGCTGGCGAGTCCGTTCCTGCTGGTGCTGGTCCGGCGGTGGCGTGGTGACCGGGTCACCTACGGCGTGGCGGCGCTGGCCATCCTGATAGTCGTCGGTGTGCTCTGGCTCCACGGCAACCCGGGGGGCTGGCAGTACTCCTACCGGTACGCCCTCGTCCTGCTGCCGTGGTTCCTCGTGCTGTTCGTGGAACTGTTGCCGGCGCGTATTCGGCCACTCGAAGCGGGTCTCTGGATTCTGTCGGTCGGCGTGAGCAGCTACGCCACTTTCCTGTTTCTCTGGACGGATTTCGACCAACCCTGACCACCCCTCCAGCCCGTCGCCGCAGCCGCCGTAGCGGCAGGGGTCGGGACGGCCGCATTCCTTGACGAGGCACCACCCGAGCAGATCGCGCCGGCCGCACCAGCGGCCGACGTCGTTCCGCCCACGCCGCTGCCACCCACGCCGACCGCGGAACCCGCCCCGATCGAGCCGGTCGAGCCGGTCGCCCACCACTTGTCCCCGACGGCTCGGCCCCGGGTCGCCACCCCCGCGCCCCAGCCGTCACCGGTCGTCGCGGAGCCAGTGGTCGCGGTGTCGACGGTCCCCCTCGCGCCGCTGATCACCGTTCCCGCCCCACGCCCGTCCCGGGTCCGGCAGGCTCCCGCCCGCTCCGGCCTGCCGCCGAAGGGCGCGCCGGCCGTGCCGGTCACCGCCGACACGGCGGACGCCCGGGCCCAGGTCGCGATCCGGTTCGCCATGACGCAGCTCGGCCCGCCCTACGTCTGGGGCGGCGACGGCCCGCAGGAGGGCACCGCGGCTTCGACTGCTCTGGGCTGACCCACGCGGCCTACGAGGCCGCCGGCAGCACGCTCCCCCGCACCGCGCACACCCCGTACTACGCCGGCCCGCAGCTGCCCGCGTCCGCGCCACTCATGCCCGGTGAGCTGGTCTTCTACGGCGTGCCCCAGCGCGTCCACCACGTCGTCCTGTACCTGGGTGGCGGCCCGAGGTCCCTGCGCCCACCACCGACGTCCCGGACCCGGCGCCGACGGACGAGTTCCCCGCACCGCAGGTCGACCCGCCGGCGGAGGTCGGTCAGGACCCCGACACGGCCCCCCTCGAGCCGTTCGGCCCCGCCGCCACGACTCCCACGCCCACCGCCTCGTCGGCGCCATGGCTCGATCCGAGCCCGACCCCCGCCCCGGCACCGCGACCCGCTCCGGAACCGACGCCCACCGCCCCGGCACCGCCGGACCCGAGCCCGACAGCAGCAACGACCCGGGAACCGTCCGCGGCTCCCCCGAACCCGCCCGTCCCGGGCCGCACGCCGCAAACGCCCATCAGCCGCCGGAGCCCGCCGTTTCCGGGGCTGAGCTGGTCGCCGCGGCGGGGGTGGACGCCGGCGCCGACGTCGGAGCGGGTGTGGGCGCCGGAGTGGGTACCGGTGCGGTCGTGGGCACCGGCGTGCTCGGCACCCGGGTTGCGGGGGCAGGGGTGGCGGGAGCCGGGGTGGCCGGAGCTCGGGTCGGCGTCGGGGCGGTCGACGGCGACGCCGTGACCGGCGGCGTCGACGGGGCCGGCGTCGGGATCGAGGTCGGAGGGGCCGTCGTCGGCGGGGCCGTGATGGGCGGGGCCGTGATGGGCGGGATGGTCATGGGTGGGATGGACGTGGATGGGGGGCTGGTCGGCACCGGAGTGGCTGTCGCGGCCGGCGGGAGCGTGATCGGCGGAACCGTGGTGGGCGGCGGTGAGGTCGGGGTCGTCGGGACCGGGGGTGCGGTGGTCCCGGCCGGTGCCGGTGGAACGACCGGTGCGCCGGGGAGCAGGGCCGGGGGCAGCAGGGCCAGCGTCGACGCGGCGGCGGCCGACGGCAGCGGCGGGGCCGGCACCGTCGGCGTACCGAGCTGCGGCGACGGAGCCGGTACCGGGCCGGGCAGCGAGATGGTGGGCCGCACGCCGGTGGCGTAGGCCTGGGCCCAGCCGATGACGGTGCGGACGTAGGCGTCGGAATGGTTGTAGCGGAAGATCGCCGTCACCAGCTGGGACGGGTTCGTCATGTCCCCGCCGCCGGCGCACAGGTAGTTCGCGGCGCCCGCGGCGGCGTCGTAGACGTTGTGGGGATCGGCGACGCCGTCGCCGTTGCCGTCGACGCGGTAGGCGCGCCAGGTGGTGGGGATGAACTGCATGGGGCCGACGGCGCGGTCCCAGACCGGGTCGCCGTCCAGGGCGCCGCCGTCGCTGTCGCTGATGGCGGCGACACCGGGGTTGCCGTCGAGGCGGGGCCCGAGGATTCGTCCCAACGTCGTACCGGATGCGTCGACGCGCCCGCCGCTGGCGTGGCTGGACTCGATCCGTCCGATCGACGCGAGCAACGGCCAGCTCATCCGGCACGACGGCGTGGCCGCGGCGGACTGGCGCGCGGCCCGCTGGTAGGCGAGCAGGACCGACGCCGGAATGCCCTGCGCCCCGGCGACACCGGGCGCCACCGGAGCGGCCGCGGCGAGGGCGGCGGCCGCGATGTCGGCGCCGGTGACCGGGCCGGGCAGGGGGTCGGCCGCCGACGCGACGCTCAGCGCGAGCGCGGACAGGTCCAGCGTCGACGGGTCGATCGACCACGCGACCTGCGGTGCAGCGGTGTCCAGCGGCAACGAGCCGGTGGCGCCGAGGTCCGCCGTGGTCGGGGCCGGGATGGGGGTCGGCGCCGGGGGAGCGAAGGCGGCGCGGGTCTCGTCGGCCGTCAACGCGGCCTGGACGCCGGTCGCCGGCGGAGCGACGCTCTGCGCCGACCCGACGAGGCCGAGCAGCCCGATCGTCGTCGCGGCGGCGGTGCCCCGGGCGCGGCGTCGGCCGCGGCGGGCCTGCTGCTCTGCTGGCGTACTCACGTAGTGCACCCTCACTCAGCCGAAGCGGCCGTTGACGTAATCGGACGTGCGGGGGTCGACCGGGGAGTTGAAGATCGCCTCGGTCGACCCCTCCTCGACGATGACGCCGGGCGTACCCTGCTCGGCCAGGAAGAACGCACACCGCTGGGACACGCGGGCGGCCTGTTGCATGTTGTGCGTCACGATCACGATGGTGACTTCGGACGCGAGCTCGTGGATGGTCTGCTCGATGCGCCGGGTGGAGGTCGGGTCGAGCGCGGAGCACGGCTCGTCCATCAGCAGCACCTGCGGGCGCACCGCCAGCGAACGGGCGATGCACAGACGCTGCTGCTGGCCGCCCGACAGCGCCCCACCGGGCTGACGGAGACGGTCACGCACCTCGGTCCACAGCCCGGCCTTGCTCAAGCACTCCTCCACGACGTTGTCCTTCGCGTCGGAGCCCGCCTTGATCCCGGTCAGCTTCAGCCCCGCTGTCACATTGTCATAGATCGACATGGCGGGGAACGGGTTCGGCTTCTGGAACACCATGCCGATGGCGCGCCGGGCGTCGGGCGTCGGTGAGCTTCCACTGCGAGTCGTAGATGTCGGTGCCGCCGGGCATGAACAGCGAGACCCGGTCGAGACACGTCGGTCTTCCCAGCACCAGGCCCAGCAGGGCGCTGCTGTCCCGGGCCATCACGGCCTCGTTGTCGGGCAGCGCGGCCGATGGGATGGCGCCACCCGACACCTGCGCCGGGCTGGTGATGTCCGCATCCACCCGGAAACACGTCGTTGGGCTGGTAGCCCGGCCCATCGGGGGTCACCAGCGTCAACCGGCCGCCGAACTGTTTGAGTGCGGGCGGGTAGGGGTCCCCGGCCCGTCGGAGATCGATCACCGAGAAGGTATGCCGGCCCTGCCCGGTGGTCACGACGATCTCGTCGCCCGGGGCGAGTCGGTCGGGATGGCTGAACGGGCCGCCGTAACTGCCCCGCCGACCCATGAGCACCGAGACGCCCACCGCCCCGGGCAGGGGCGTGTCGCGCCGATGGGCCGGACCCGACATCAGGACCCGCGACGTCGATCCTTCCAGCACCACCTCCCGCAGTCCGAGCTTGGGAATCTCCAGGATCGCCACCGGGGTGCCGCTGGTCAGCGTGGTGCCGTCCTCCGCCAGCGGGCCGACCGGGGCCGTGCTCAGCGCGAGCTGGTTGCGGAACTCCGCGAACTTCTGTGCCTGGTCGCGCTCGTACTGAAAGCCGCCCAGCAGCGTCAGCTGCAGCAGGAACCCCAGGAACAAGGCGGCGACGATCGTGGGAACGTGGCCGATCGTGCGGGCGGTCGACACCCGAGATGGCGTCGACGGCGCTGATGGATCTGTCGACGCCGTGACTTCGACGTGGACAACAGCAGGCGCGACGGGCGCCGTGGCGTCGTCCAGGCCGAACCGCCCGTGCGGAATTCCTCGCGTGAGCTTGACCAGCGACACCGCTGGTGGCTTCACCAGCGACACCGGCCTGGCGGCTCACCCCGAACACCGCGCCCGCGAAGTCTTGCGTGACGTTCTTGCGCATCAGGCACACCACTATGGCGACCGAGCGGAACAACCCCAACGCGATGGGTCTACCTGCGGAAATGAACTTATCACCGCACAGCGCATGCACCCGAACCGCTAGATCGGTGAGTTGCTCATCGTTCAGCCCTGTCATAGCCTCGTATCGCAACAGCTCTTCGCCGATCCTCGTTCGATGCGTGAGAACACCGAACAAGCCGGCAAGAGCTGTTGCACTTCCAGCGCGACACGCCTTCGTGGCAAGATCGAGATCAACTCGCCGGACGCAGACTGGCACGGGAGTCGATTCACTGGAGTTGACCTTGTGAATAAGCCTCCTGGAACAATTGACCACTGACGTGGAGCGGGTCACACTCCGCGTGACGATCCGGGCCCGTCGCAGGGGCCGGTACACGGGGCCGGGCCACCGACGTCCACCTGCTCGAAGGGCAGCTGCGGGGCGAGCCACGGGAAGACGACCAGCAGCAGGACCGTCACCACCATCGCAACCAACAGCAGCGCGATGAATGCGCGCGTGCCCGAACCGCCGGGGAGCCGCGCCCATATCCATCCGTACACCGGCTCAAGCCTCCGTCAGGACGTCCGGCCGCCAGCCGGCCTCGTGGTCACGCTTGTCGACCCGACCCGTCTGCACGGCGTGGACGACCAGCCGTTGACGGGCGGAGAAGCGCGGGTTGCAGGTGGTCAGCGTCACGAGCGACGCTGTCGGCGCCGCCCCGGGCCGGTGCGGCACCGGGGCGACGACCTCCCCCTGCGACGGCGCCACGACCTCACTGCCGGCCAGCCCCGCGTACGGCTCGTCGAGCGGTGCGACGCCTTCGCACGCCGGCCGCCCAGCCGCCCCCGCCGCCCAGTCGGACTGCTCGTCGGTCATCGGTGCCACGCGGTAGACGAACCACGACTCGCGCGTCTCGAGCACGATCGCATCGCAGGATCGCAGCGTGCCGGCCGGGTCGAACGGGGCCCCGTGCCCCACCCGATGGCCGGCGATGGCGACGTTGCCGAGCGCGCCGGGCAGCCCTGTGCCGGGGTAGTGGCCGGGTCCGTCGGCGAGAACACCTTGGTCGACGCCCTCCAGCACGGTCCGGACGTACGCGCCGGGGAAGCGCGGAATGTAGATCTTGAGGAACGGACGGCCGGGGGTGGGCGGCGGCGTCACGCCCGCCATGGTGCCGGCCGGGATGGCGGTACCCGGGTCGACGGCAGCGGGTGCGGCCGCGTCCGGTGGCCGCGCCCACTCGCGATCCAGCTCGCCCGACAGCTCTCCCTGCGCCTGCGCGGTGGCCTGGTCGGTCCCCCACAGCTCGTAGCCGGCTAACAGCAGGACCACGAGCCCGAGCGTCAGGATCAGCTCACCGACGACGGTCAGGGGCGAGGTCCGGGTCACGCCGCCAACCTAGCAATCGCGTTCGGTCGATCATGATTGGTCCGGAGGTGCCCCGGGCTCGACGCGCCGACCGTCGACGGAGCCGGCTCGGCCGATGCGTCCGGCTACGGGGCGGCGGTCTACACCGGCACCGCCGGAGGGGGTTCGGTCGATGCCGGTACTGCCGGAGCGGGTTCGGTCGATGCCGAATCGGGCGGTGCGGGCTCGACGGTGGTGGACCCGGTCGGCGCGGCCGTCGACGACCCGGCCGACACGGGTGCCGGTTCGGGTGATGTGGCCGCGCCGGGGTCCGTGGACGGCACCGCTGAGCCTGTGCTGCCGGTGGAGCCCCGAGTCGGCGGGACGCCCGCAGCGCCGTCCACGACGACGTCCTCGCCCGGCCCTTCGCCGTCGCGCGACGCGTTGGTCGGCCTCGGCTCCGAGGCGCCGAGCCCCGCCACGCCCGCGCCGGGCACC
>JAYSXW010000613.1:0-2309 GCA_043716935.1 Pseudonocardia sp. | reverse complement strand
TCGAGACAAGAAAATTAGAGTCTGCAACGATCGAGAAACGCAGTGGCTCGATACTGGAGCAAGCTAGAGTTGATTTGGATAGTACTAACGATCGCCGGCTGGAAGAAGCGGTGCTGCAAGAGTTTGAACGCATCGCCGAACGCGGCGGCGTACTGGGCGCGATGGAAACGGGTTATCAGCGCGGCCGCATCCAGGACGAGTCGATGCGCTACGAGCACCGCAAGCACGACGGCACGCTGCCGATCGTCGGCGTCAACACCTTCACCAGGCCCGAGTCCGACGTCTCACCGCCGGAGATCGAGCTGGCCCGCGCCACGGAGGCGGAGAAGCAGAGTCAGCTCGACCGGCTCGCCGACTTCCAGCGCCGCCACGCGGACGTGGCCCCGGAGGCGATCCGCCGCCTCCAGAACGTCGCCACGGGCGAGGGGAACGTCTTCGACGAGCTCATGCGCGCTGCGCGGGTCTGCTCCCTCGGCGAGCTGACCGAAGCGTTCTTCGAGGTGGGTGGGCAGTACCGGCGCAACATGTAGTGCGTTCGCCTGCCAAGCGTGACGAGCGCCTCCGCGCCGGTGGTCACTGCCCTGCGGGGACGGGGACGGGGGGAGCGGGGCGGCGCAGGGCGGTGAACTGGGGGCGGGAGCGGATCGTCATGCCCAGACGCTGGTAGAGGGCGATGGCGCCGGTGTTGGTGGCGCTCGCGTGCAGGAACGGGACGTCGCCGCGCTCCCGGATCACCGCTCCGACAGCCCGGACCAACACCGACGCGAGTCCCAGGCCCCGGAACGCGGGGTCGGTGCAGACCGCGCTGATCTCCGACCAGCCCGGCGGCCGCATCCGCTCCCCCGCCATCGCCACCAGCGCACCGTCGCGACGAATGCCGAGGTAGGCGCCCAGCTCCCGGGTGCGGGGCAGGAACGGCCCGGGCTCGGTGCGTCGGACGAGATCGAGCATCTCGGGCACGTCGTCCGCCCCCAGCACCACGGCGTCGGAGGCACCCATGACGGCCATACCGGAGCCTTCCATCTGCACGCCGTCGATCTGCGCCTCGACCTCCCACCCGGGCGGTGGGGTTCGGGGGGGCCCGGCCAGCACGGCGAAGCCGCCCGGTCCCAGCAGCTCCGCCAGGTCGCGCCACGCGTCGTCGTCGGCCGGGTCGGGCAGCGCCGCGAAGGGCGCGACGTCGGGAAGACAACGCACCGCCGCGCCGCGGCGCTGTGCGAGCCCGGCCTGCGGCCCGGTCAGGGCCGACCAGGGCGCGTTGTCCAGCGGGTGATCACTCACGTCGGCGTCAACCGGCAGGTGGGCCGGTTGCTTCCCTAGGGTCGACGACATGACTGCGCTCCTGCGCCGGCCGGACCCTCCGGTCCTGCGATGATCACCGACGACGGGGGTCGCGCGGTGCCGGTGTGCTCGGCGCCACAGCGCGTGGTGTCGCTGGTGCCCTCACTCACCGAGGCGGTGGACGCCACCGCTCCCGGCCTGCTCGTGGGCGCAACGGACTGGTGCACCCACCCCGCCGACCTCGATGTCCGGCGGATCCGTGGCACGAAGAACCCCGACGTCGACGCGATCGTCGCGCTCGCGCCCGACCTGGTCGTCGCGAACCAGGAGGAGAACCGCGCTCCCGATCTCGACGCGCTGCGCGCCACCGGTCTGGCCGTCTACGTCACCGACGTGCGCACACTCGACGGCGCGTTCGGCTCCCTGGAACGGATGCTCGCCGCCTGCGGGCTCGACCGCCCCGGCTGGCTCGACGAGGCGGAGGCCGCGTGGACCGGGATGCCGCAACCCACCTCGCGACGGCGGGCCGTGGTGCCGATCTGGCGGAGGCCGTGGATGGCCGTCGGGCGCGACACGTTCACCGGGGCCGTTCTCGCGCGGCTCGGCGTCGACAACGTGCTGACCGACTCCCCGCAGCGCTACCCCCGCTTCGATCCGGCCGCGCTACCGCCGCACGATCTCGTCGTGCTGCCCGACGAGCCCTACCTCTTCACCACCGCCGACGGCCCCGAGGCGTTCCCCGGGGTGCCGTCGGCGTTGGTCAGCGGCCGGTTGCTGACGTGGTACGGGCCGAGCCTGCTCGACGCGGCCCGTACCCTGCCGGCCGCTCTGGGTTGAGCTCAGGCGGACCGCAGCGCGTGCGCCTTGCCGGTGGCCTGCGCCAGCTCGTGGGCCTGGGCGCGGGCGGCGGCGGCCAGGTCGCACAGCTCGGCCATCGCCGGGTTCACGTCGGCCAGCGTCAGCTCCGCGGAGACGACGGTGACGTCGGCCCCCCAGACTTCGGCTAGGACGCCGGTCACGCGGCCGCG
>JAYSXW010000612.1:0-2313 GCA_043716935.1 Pseudonocardia sp. | reverse complement strand
GGCCATGTCGTGGAGGTGGTCGACGGGTCGGAACGCCTGGTGCTGGACGGCGAGTTCCTCGACGGTCTCCGCGGCGCCAGCGCAGCGTAGTGCGCTCGGCAGGTCCCCTTGACACCTAACATGACACCTAACATGCTAACGCTCGTTAGCGTCATGCTTAGAGTCATGTTCGGTGTCATGCTGGGAGAGCCGTGCTGGACAGCGAAGTCGCGGAGATCGTCGAGAATCTCCGTCTGCTCGGTGCGGACGACGCCGATGTCGAGGCGAAGCGCGCGGAACGGCGGTTGCCCACGTCGATCCGGGCGACCCTGTCGGCCTTCTCCAACACCCGGGGTGGTGTCGTCGTCCTCGGCCTTGATGAGGGCCAGGGCTTCGCCGCCACCGGTGTGCGGGACGCGGCGAAGATGTCGGCTGACCTGGCCTCGTGGTGCTCCACGGAGATGGAGCCACCGCTGCGCCCGCTGATCCGCGTGCATCAGTTCGACGGCGTCGACCTCGTCGTGGCGGAGATCCCGGAGCTGGACGCGTCGAGCAAGCCGTGTTTCTACCGGGGTGCGGGTGTCACCCAGGGCAGCTACGTCCGCGTCAGCGACGGTGACCGGCATCTGAGCAGCTACGAGGTGCAGATGATGCTGGTCAAACACGGCCAGCCGCGTGACGACGAGGATCCGGTTCCGGGCACCGGCATCGACGATCTGGACTCCCGCCTCGTCGCGGAGTTCCTGGCGAGGCTGCGCCAGAGCCGGCCGTATGCCTTCTCTGACCTGGACGACACACCAGCCCTCCGGCGGGCGAAAGTGATCGTCGGGAGCGAGGGCGTGGTCTCCCTCGCAGGCCTGTTGGCGTTGGCGAGGTTCCCCCAGGAGCATTTCCCGCAGCTCATGATGTCCTTTGTGCACTACCCGACCACCGACGGAGCCGATCTCGCGTCGGGTGAGCGGTTCTCCGACAACGTCGTTCTCGAAGGACCGATCCCCGTCATGGTGCGAGATGGCATGGCGGTGCTGAGGCGCAACATGAGCCGGCGGGCGATCGTGCGGGGAGCAGGTCGGGAGGACGCCTGGGAGTATCCGGAGGCCGCACTGCGCGAGGTGATCGTCAACGCGCTGGTGCACCGTGACCTGTCGCCCGCGTCACGCGGGACGCAGGCGCAGATCGAGATGTATCCGGACCGATTGGTGGTGCGAAACCCCGGCGGTTTGTTCGGGCCCGTCACGGTCGACCGGCTGGGCGAGGAGGGAATCTCGTCCGCACGGAACGGTGTGCTGATGCAGGTTCTGGAGGACGTGCCCATCCCCGGAGGCACGCGCACGGTGTGCGAGAACCGGGGGTCCGGGATCCGGACGATGATCAACGCCCTGCGTCAGGCCCGGATGAGCCCGCCCGATTTTCGCGATCGCATCGGCAGCTTCACCGTCACGTTCCCGAACCACACCCTCCTCGGTGACGACGCCGTCGCCTGGATCAACTCCCTCGGAGAGGTCGGTCTGAACGACAATCAGTGCTTCGCGCTGGCGGTGTTGCGGGACGGCACCACGATGGACAACGAGACCTATCGCCGAGTCGCCGGTGTCGATTCGCAGGTGGCCCGAAGGGAGCTACGCGATCTCGTCTCGCGCGGGCTGGTGGCGCAGGTCGGCAGCAATCGGTGGACGCGCTACCAGTTGGCCACTGCCCGCGTGCCACTGGCGAGCACAGCGCAACGCGTGCGGAGTCGGCGAGCCGATCGCCGTCAACAGCTGCTGATGGAGCTGGCCGGCGGGCCTCTCTCGAGGTCGGAACTCGGACACCGGACCGGTCTGAGTACCACGGGTGTGCGGCGCTGGCTGTCCATCCTGCGCGAAGAGGGTCTGGTCGAAGCCACGGAGGAGACGGTACGCAGCCCGAGTGTTCGCTATCGGCGGGTTTCGGACGCCGGCGACTGATCGGCCTGAGTTGCACGCGCCTCAGCCGTGGGCGGTCCGCGGTCGGACGACGGCCAATCGGCGGCTGATCGGGGTGCTGCGCGCGGACTCCCAGCTCTCACGGGGGCCCGCGAGTGTGTGCTCGATGTGCTGGACGAGGGCGCGGAACCCGTCGGGCATCGTCACGATCGTCGGTTCGGTGACGCCGGGATCGAGGGCTGCGGGCGAGTACGTCTCCAGTACGAGCGCGGCGAGCCGTGCGACCTGGTCGGTGTCCACCGCGCGCACCGTACCGGTGGTGCTCACGCGAGCAGGGAGTCGCGCCGAACCAGTTCGTGATCGCCGCGATCGGGACTTGACGCTCATATTTGCAGCTCAGGTCCCGTTTTCGGCGATCATGGGCCATCAG
>JAYSXW010000611.1:0-6847 GCA_043716935.1 Pseudonocardia sp. | reverse complement strand
GGAGCACACCCGGGCGGGGCAGCGTGTCCGTGAGGACATCGATCCGTTCCTCCTGGTTGCCGCGCACGAGCAGGCAGCGCCCCAGCAGCTGCCACAGCAGCGGGTCGAGCTCGACGACGTCGGCCACCGTGGCGGCGGCGTAGCCGGGCGCCCGGCGCTTGCCGACCCGACAGTCCAGGTAGTCACCCGCAACCACGACGTGGTCGATCCCGAGCTCGTCGGCCTCGGCCAGCACGGCCGCCAGCACGGCGCGCGCACCGTGCAGGTCGGCCAGCAGAGCGACCCGCGTCACTGTCGCCTCCCGGCCGATGGTGCGGTTGACTGCGCTCCGTGTCGATCGACGTGGTGCTGTTCGATCTCGGCGGCGTGGTCTGCCGGTTCCGTCCCGACGCGCGGGCGCAGGCGCTCGCGGCCCACTGCGACGCCGCCGAGGCGGAGGTGCGCGCGAACCTGTTCACCTCCGGCTTCGACGACGAGTGCGACCGCGGCGAGCACGACGAGCCGGCGGTGCTCGCGCGGGTGCGGACGGCGCTGGGGTTCCGCGGCGGGGTCGTGGAGCTGCGGCGGGCGTGGGCCACCGCGTTCGTGCCCGATCCCGCGGTGCTCGACCTGGTGGCTCGCGCGCGCCGGGTCGCGGCCACCGCGCTGCTCACCGACAACGGCCCGGTGCTGCTCGCCGCGCTGCCGGCCGAGCTGCCCGCTGTCGCAGATGCGTTCGACCACCTGCTGTTCTCGTGTGTCCTGGGCGCGACGAAACCCGGTCCCGAGGCGTTCGGCGGCGCGCTCGAGCGCGCGGGCGTCATGACACGGCGGGCGTTCTTCGTCGACGACTCGCCGCGCAACGTCGCCGCCGCGGGCGCGCTCGGGATCACCGCACACCACTTCATCGGCCCGGCCGCCCTGCAGGAGGCGCTCGCCGCGGCCGGCGTGCTCTGACCGCCCGGCGATCACGCCAGCACCGCCATCGCCGCGGCCAGTACGCGGTCCCGGGGCTGGGCGCCGTCGACGACCCACACGTCCGGGGAGGCGGTGAACAGGGCCTCGTACCCCTCGTGGAGGCGGGTCATCTTGTCCCGCAGCTGCGACTCCGAATAGATCCGGCACCACCGGTCGGCACGTTCCCGCAGCCGTTCGCAGGCGAGCTCGGGATCGATCCGCAGGTAGACCACGGCGTCCGGGACGGGGATGTGGCGCCGCAGCTGCGCGAACAGCTCGACGTGCTCGTCGACCGGCGCGCAGTACACCTCGGCGGTGTGCATCCAGCGATCGAACAGCACCACGTCGTAGGCGGAGTACTGCTCGTGCAGGTAGGTGAACTGCGTCGCCGCGTCGAAGAGGTAGGCCTGCATCCGGAACGCCGGGGGCAGCACGTCCTGGTATAGCACCGTGTCGTCGTCGCGCTCGACCAGGTCGCGGAACGCGCCGGTGACCGCCCGGCCCACGCGCCCGATGCCCACCCGCGCCGGGTCGGGGGACCGTTCGCGCATCCCGTGGACGAGGCTGGACTTCCCCGCCCCGTCGAGCCCCTCCACCGCCACGATGCGGTAGGTCCGCCCGCCTGCTGCCGAACCGTTCGCCGTCGTCAACACGGCCGCCGCAGCGCCGCCGGACAATGGGCTCCGTGAACGCTCCCGTGATCGGTGTGCTGCTGCGTCCGTGGGCCCGCGAGGGGAAGCCCCGCCGGGTGATGCAGGACCGCTCCTACTTCGATGTCGTGGTCGCCATGGGCGCGATCGCGCTGCCCGTCCCCATGGTCGCCGAGCGGGCGCTGCGCGGGGTGTACGACCTGTGCGACGGCCTGCTTCTGCCCGGCGGAAAGGACGTTGACCCCGGCTCCTACGAGGTGGATCCGGCCTCCGACGACACGATCGACAGCCACGCCGAGCTGGACGGCGTCGAGGGCACGTTGCTGGGCTGGGCGTGGCACGACCGGCTGCCCCTGCTCGGGATCTGCCGCGGGCTGCACGCGATGAACGTGGCGCGGGGCGGCACGCTGTGGCACGACCTGGAGCGGGACCGGGGCCGGGTGTCGCCGCACAACGGGGCACAGGTCCGCCACGAGGTGGAGGTGGCGACAGGCTCGGTTCTCGCGGGGATCACCGGGTGCCTGCGGGCCACCGTGAACAGCCGCCACCACCAGGGGGTGCGCGAGACGGGTGCCGGGCTGCGGGTGGTGGCGACCAGCCGGGACGGGGTGGTGGAGGGTCTGGAGGCGGGCGACGGGCGGTTCCATCTCGGTGTGCAGTGGCATCCCGAGGACATGGCGACGGACCTGCCGGGCGGACCCGGGCTCGTCGCGGCCCTCGTCTCGGCCGCTCACCGGGCCGCCAGGCCGCGCTCGGCGAGCGCCTGAACGAGCCCGAGCGCTGTCTCGACCGCCGCGATCGGCGCCGGCCCGGTGGTCGCCACCATGCCCCACCGCAACGCGACGCACGCCACCGTCCTGGCTCGGTGCCCCGCGGGCGCGGCGTCGCGCACCACCTTGTCGGTGGCCGCCAGCGTCGCGTACTCGGTGGGGCGGAAGATCCGCGTCGCGACGTAGGCGTCCGGCAGGTCGGAACGGATCTCGTCGTGGAAGGCACGCATGTACTCGGCGCCGTGCGAGGAGAGGTTGAGGTCGATCACCCCGACCTGGTCGGCGCCGCCGAAGTGGCCGCCGATGCGGCCGAAGCCGAAGTCGACGCCACCGAGGACGAGCCCCCCGGCACACCCCTGGGCCTCGGCCGGTGGTCCGTCGAAGGCGTCGAGGACGCTGTGCATCCCGGCCGTCATGAGATCGTAGGCCTCGACCGGGATCCCGATGTCGGGCGCTGCAGCCCGGTCGACCAGCACGTTTCCCTCCCACGCGCAGCCCAGCATCAGCTGCACGGTCAGCCCGTCGGCCACCCGTCCCCCGCGGATGTGCCCGGACGGGGCCACGATGAACCGGTGGCCGGCCGCGGTGAACGTGGGGAACTCCACGTGGGCCTCGAGCAGGTAGTCGTCACCGTGGGGGTGGGCGTCCCGGGCGTGGCGTGCGAGCCGAGCCCGGTCGGCCAGCTCCAGCCCCGCCACGATCCGTGCACCGTCACCCGCCTCGCACGGCTTGAGGCAGCCACGGGTGATCCCGTGCCGTTCGGTCAGCAGGTCCGCTGCGGCGAGCACACCGGTGACGAAGGTGTCCGGGTCGGGACCGCGCACCACCCGGTAGCCGGGCAGCACCGGAATGTGCATCCCCAGCAGCTGCGCACACTCGCTCGCGCGCTGCTCGGCGACGAGCCGACCGGGTGTGTCGGACGCGGCCGGCAGCTCCCGGGCGGCCGCGACGGTGGGGTGCAGGCCGTTCTTGCGGTTCCACCGCTGCGCGACGACCGGGACGTTGGCGTCGACGGCGATGGCGTCGAGACCGGCCCGCGCGGCCAGCCACAACAGGAAGATCTGCGTCTCCAGGTCCAGGGCGTAGAGCCGGACCACCGCCGTGGGGTGCTCGGCCATCCAGACCACCAGCCGCGTGAGCGCGGCCACCGGGGCCCGGTCGTGGCGCTGCGCGGCCAGCAGCAGCGCATGGGAGAGGTAGTACCTGTCGCAGTCGCCGACGTCGAACCCGGGGACCCCGAAGTGCTCGGTGGCCTCCCGCCACGGCGCCAGCCGGCCGACCGCCACATCACCCGGCGCGGCCAACGAGACGACGCGCGCCTCGAGGTAGCCCGCCACGTCGTAGGGCTGGTTGCCGAGCAGGACGTCGTTGAGGTCACCCTCGAAGCCGCGGGTCGTCTGCGTGGCGGAGTGCAGAAGCACCGACGGGGGCCGCGGCCCGGCCCCGGCGACGTGGGGCCGCAGCGCCGCAGCGGCGGCGGCCGGGACCGTGGCCGGGTCGAGGCCGAGCAGGTCGCGGGCGGACCCGGCGATCTCCTCGTCGTCGAGGACGACCGGTCCGCTCGTGAAACCGGTCCAGGCCAGCCGGTTTCCGTCGCGCAGGACGACGGTCCAGTGCGGGGTCGAGTCGGTGGGAGGCTCACAGAGCAGCATCACATCGCACCTCCGTGCGGCAGGGTCGGAACGGCGGGTCGGGGACGGTCAGGCCGACGGCTCGGCGCCGGGCCGGGTGAGGCGGTCGAGCACGATCTTGAAGATCGACATCGGGGTGCGGGTCGCGGGGAACGCCTGGGCGTCGATGGCCATCGGCGTCAGGTCCCGGTCCAGGACGATGTCGAGCACGGCGTAGGTGAGGTCGAGGGCCGCGGCGGCCCGCAGGGCCACCTGCTCGATCCGCCTGCTCACATCGGCTGGGAGCCGGGGCCGGGCCGGGCCGCGCTGCATCTCCGTCGTCGGCTCGCCGGCCGCCGCGGTCCCGACTGCGACGTCGACGACGCGGCGGCTGAGTACCGTCACCCTGGCCTCGACCCTTCGGCCGCCGACGACGCCGGCCGACAGCCCCCGTTCCATGACGAGGCCCGGCTCGGCGCACAGCGCCACCAGGAACTGCTCGTCGTCCGGGTCGACGTCGGCGAATTCCCAACGGTCGGGCCCGGAGTGCTGTGGGTCGCCCGGCTGCGGCGCGTGCAGCCTGCCGTCGGCGAAGACGAAGTTGGTGCGCCACCGCGACGGGGTGAGCACCGTGATGCCCTTGTTCATCGATCCACACGGCGCCTTCACGTAGACGCATCCGTGCTCGGCGACGGCGTCGGCCAGCTCGGCCGGCGTGCTGGCCCGAACCGGGCACGGGGTGGGCACCCCCGCGGCCGTCCACCGGCTCTTGACCGCGCCCTTGTCGCGGGTGAGCGCGATCGCCTCCGGCGTGTTGAGGAACGTGACGTCGGGTATCCGCTTGCGCAACACGGCGCCGGCCCCCAGCAGCAGCTCGCTCAGTGCCGCCCCGTGCGTCGCCGAACCGTAGAGCTGCCCGGGAACCGACTCCACCCATCCCACGTGCGGGAAGAACAGGATGACCACGCGCACCCCGTTGGTCGGGACGTCGCGGATGCGGGAGTAGGGCACGGTGCGCAGCCGCCAGCCACGGTGAGCGAGCCGGGCACCGCACTTGACGAGGAAGTGGTGGGCGGGATGCGGGTCGGCCACGGCCAGCATGGTGTTCACGCCGCGCCCCCCGTTCCGGCGCCGACGGCCATCGATCCGACGCCCATCAGGGCGAGCACGGCCGCGCACACGTCGGCGGCGCTGCCCTCGCCGTCAACGGTCACGACGTCCGTCCGTCCCGCGAACTCCCGCCGGTAGGCCGTATCGAGCCGTTCCAGGTCGGCTTGCAGCCGCTGCGTGGACCAGTGATCAACCGTCCAATCGCCCCGGGACCGGATCCTTGCCTGCGCCACCGACGGCGCGACTCGCAGGTGGAGCAGGACATCGGGCCGAGGCAGGGTGCCGGCGAGCCGCCGGTAGTGGGCGTCGTGGCGTCCCGCGCCGCTGCCGTAGACGTCGTAGGTCGGCAGCCAGCGGTCGAACAGCAGCCAGTCGTGGCGGGCATGGAGGGCTGCGAGGTGGTGGAACTGGGCCACCGCGTCGACGATGTAGGCGGCGCGTCGGAAGTCGCCCGGCAGCACGTCCTGGTAGCGAGCAGCCCCCTGCGTCGACCGCTCGACCATCGACCGGAAGATCCCGGCCATCGTCGGCGACAGCCGCGTGACGAGCGCGCTGAGCCCCGCATCGCCCAGCCTCGCGGCGATCCCGGCGACCAGCACCGACTTGCCCGCCCCGTCGATGCCCTCCACGGCGAGGATCCGAGGTCGCTGCACCGCCGGCCTCAACTGCCGACCCCGCCCACGCGGGAGAGCTCGCCCATGTCGTCGAAGCGGGCCTCCAACGCGGGCTGCATCTCGTTGACCGCCCGCTGGCCCGAGCAGGCCCCTGTGAGGTAGAGGCCCGGGACGGCGGTGCGGCCCGCCGCGTCGCTGATCAGATAGCCGGCCGTGTCCCTCGGCAGGCTGCGCAGCACGTCCGCGTCGGGGTAGACGGGCTGGCAGCCGGTGGCCCACAGCACGAGCGAGTTCCGGACCGGCCGGTTCTCGCTCCAGCCGCGCCGCGGTCCCGGCACCGACACGGCTCCGGCGTGGCGGCAACGTGGCGGCAGCGAACACCGGGTGAGCAGATCACCATTGCGGTCCTGGTGGTAGGTGTACTCCAGCTCGCCGAGGCCGACCGTGAGCGTGGTGTACACCAGCAGCCGCACGCACGGCGCCGACCCTCCCGACGCCCCGCAGACGGCAGCGCTCTTCACCACCAGCTCACACGTGAGGGCCGATTGCGAGCGCCAGGCGAACCGGTCGGCCGTCTCGAACGGGAACAGTCCGTGGTAGCGCGTGGCGAGCACGGTCGTGTCGCTGGCCAGCGGGGCCGCGAGCGTGGCCGTCTGCATCGCCGAATTGCCCGACCCGATGACGAGCACCGAGCGGCCCCGGCACCGTTCGCGTCGCTCCGCGACGGTCATCCGGTAGAAGTCCGCGTAGGAGATCGCGCCGGCCTCGGCCCACTCGGCCGGGGGCCGGCGGGGCCGTGATCCGGTGGCCAGCACCACGCGCTCGGCCGTGACGCTCCTCGTCGTGCCGCCGAGGTCGACGGCCAGCCGCATTCCGTGCGCGGTCCGGGTCATGGCGGTGACCGTGCCGGTGATCAGCGTCGCGCCCGAGCGGCGCAGGGTCGTGCGCACGTAGCTGTCGTACTGCGCCGCGCTGGGCTGGATCTGGTCCGCGTCGAGCAGGGCCGCCAACCCGGCACAGCCGTCGCCCACGTCGAGCTCTCCGACGTAGGACTGCATGGTGCCGCTCCCGAGAAAACCCATCCCGCTGCCCCACTCGGTACTGATGATGCAGACGTCCTCCGAATCGATACCGGCGGAGTTCAGCTGTCGGGCGGC
>JAYSXW010000062.1:0-2057 GCA_043716935.1 Pseudonocardia sp. | reverse complement strand
GACCGCGGCCCGGATGATGCCGGGCTTCGCGTCGGCCCAGCTGGGCTCCTGATCGGCCCAGGCCGGGCGGCGCAGACGGCGCAGCGGGTTCAGGGTGTGCCGCTCGTTCACACCTGCAGGCTAGGGCGCGACCGCCGATCGGGCGACCGCGACCCCGCGACCGGGCGCACGACCGATCTCACAGCCAGCCGTTGCGTCGGAAGTTGCGATACAGCACGCCACAGACGCCGACGATCACCAGGAGCACCGTTGGATAGCCGTACTGCCAGTTCAGCTCCGGCATGTTCTCGAAGTTCATGCCGTAGATCCCGGCGATCATCGTGGGTACGGTGATGATCGCCGCGTAAGAGGTGATCTTCCGCATGTCGTTGTTCTGGCGCATCGTGGTCTTGGCCAGCACGGCGTCGACCAACGTGGTGAGCAGTTCGTTGAAGCCCGCGACGCGCTCCGTGGCGGTGACGAGGTGGTCGTCGACGTCGCGGAAGTAGGAGCGGACCTCGTGCGGGACCAGCGAGCTGTAGCCCTCGGTGAGCTTGCGCACCGGCACGCCGAGCGGCACGACCGCGCGTCGCAGCTCCAGGACCTCGCGCTTCATCACGTAGATCTGCTCGGCGTCCATCTGGGAGCGGGGGGTGAAGACCTGTCGCTCCATCTCGTCGATGTCGTCCTCGATGGCCTCGGTGACCTCGAGGTAGGTGTCGACGACACGGTCGGCGATGGCGTGCAGCACCGCGGCCGGACCGAGCGCGAGCTGCTCGGGATCGGCCTCCAGCCGGGCACGGACGTCGTGCAGCGACGAGTGCTTGCCGTGGCGCACCGTGATCACGAAGTCGGGCCCGACGAACACCATGACCTCGCCGGTCTCCACGATCTCGTTCGCGGTGGTGGGCTGGGCATGACCCACGTAGCAGATGGTCTTGAGCACCATGAACAGCGTGTCGTCGTAGCGCTCCAGCTTGGGCCGCTGGTGGGCCTGCACGGCGTCCTCGACGGCCAGCTCGTGCAGGCCGAACGCGTCGGCGATGCCCGTGATCTGTTCGGCGTCGGGCTGGTGGAGCCCGATCCACACGAAGCCCTCCTCGCGGCGGCGGACCTCGGCGAGCGCGCTGTCGTGGGCCCAGCTTCCGGGCAGGCGCCTGCCGTCGACGTAGACGGCACAGTCGACGACGTAGGCCGAGATGGGGATGTGCAGCTTGGGCAGCTCGGGCTCCCGGCGGGGCCGGATGGCGGGGCGCAACGAGGACAGAGTCGGCACGGGTACCTCCTGGGTCGGGAACGCGAGCGAGCGGTGCTCGCAGTGAGGTGGACCTCGCGTCCCGACCGGGGTGACCTCAGGTCGCCATGCCGGGAACGCGGCGTCTACTACAACCGGGTGCCGTTGGCACCGCGCTCACCTCCTGATCCCTGTCGTCCACCGGTGTCCTGCACCGCATCCGGATCCGATCACCGGGCCACCGGCTAGATTACGCCCCCGGACGGGAATCTCGGCGACGGAGGCGACACCGGTGCAGTTCGGTCGGTACTACGAGGAGTTCGAGGTGGGTGCGGTCTACAAGCACTGGCCGGGCAAGACGGTCACCGAGTACGACGACCACCTGTTCTGCCTGCTGACCATGAACCACCATCCGCTGCACCTGGATGCCCACTTCGCGGCCGAGACCACCGAGTTCGGCCGGAACGTCGTGGTCGGCAACTACGTCTATTCGCTGCTGCTGGGCATGTCGGTGCCCGACGTGTCGGGCAAGGCCATCGCCAACCTCGAGGTGGAGTCGCTCAAGCACACGAAGCCGACGTTCCACGGCGACACCATCTATGGCGAGACCGAGGTGCTCGACAAGACGCCGTCGAGATCGAAGGACGACCGCGGCGTCGTGCACGTCGAGACGCGGGGCTACAAGCAGGACGGCACGGTCGTGTGCACCTTCCGCCGTAAGGTCATGATCCCGAAGCACTCCTATGGCGACGCGCGCGGTGGCGACCAGCCGGGCCGCCCGGTGCCCGCTCCGCCGGCCTGACGGCCGCCGGAGCGCCGCCCCGCTGTCGCTGCGCCCGTACCG
>JAYSXW010000610.1:0-6853 GCA_043716935.1 Pseudonocardia sp. | reverse complement strand
CCGTTTTTTCTGCAAGTATTCCGGATACTTGCTGCGGAGCTGATTCTCGATCCGCTTCACGTCGGCGACATTGCCGAGCTTGGTGTGAATTTCCATCGCGCGCTGGAGTGCGCGCGGGCTCACATCTTCACCGCCGGCCCGATACGGTGCCGATGCGGCCGGGCGGGGTGCGCCCGGTGCAGGCGGAGATCGTCGACGGCACGCCGGTGTACCGGATCTACCGCTCCCGGTCGCCGCAGACGGTGTACAGCCCGAGGTCGGGCTGATGCCGATCCGCACCCCGCGCGGCCGGGCCGCCGCATACCGTGGCGTGTGGCAGTGGCCGCTGCGCTCCCCGGCGCGGCTGCTGGTCACCATGGCGGTGGTCGTTGCCGTGGCGGTCGGGGTGAGCTTCGCTCTCGGGTCGGACGACGCGACGTCGTCGGGTCTGCAGCGGCTGCCCCGGCCCGGTGCCATGGCGAGCGGCCGGCCGCGCGTGACCCCCCGCAGCGCCTCCGTCACCCCCGCCCCCGCGCTCGAGCTCGCCCCCACGACGTTGCCGCTGGAGCAGGCCCCGCAGCCGGCGCTCGTGGTCGCCGCTCGATGGTCCCGGGCGTGGGTGCGGCCCCCCGATGGCACGTCGGCCCAGCAGTGGCTCGAGGGCCTGCGTCCCACCACCACCGACGAGTACCTCGGCGAACTCGTCGGGATCGACCCGAGCGAGATCCCCGCCACCCGGGTCACCGGCTCCCCCCGTGCCGTGCGGGTGGCGCCGATGTCGGTGGACGTGGAGGTGCCGACGGATGCGCTCACGCTGCTCGTGACCCTCGCCGTCACCGACACCGGCTGGCGCGTCACCGGCTACGACCGGATGTGACGTCGTGACACCGTTCCGTCCGCTGCGCCTGCTCGTGCCGTTCGTGGCGATCGGCGCGGCGCTGGCCCTGTTCCTCGGTGTCGGCCTGGTGGCGTTCAACGCCGCCGGTGGCGGCGGAACCACGGCCTACGGCTCCTGCGACACGAGCGGCGCCGACGGGTTCGGTGGCGGTCGGGTCGGCACCACCATCGGCGACCTCACCCACGAGCAGCGCACCAACGCGGCCACGATCATCGCGACGGCGCGGGACATGGGAGCACCGCCGCGGGCCTGGCTGGTTGCGCTGGCCACGGCGATGCAGGAGTCGCTGCTGCTCAATCTCGACCACGGTGACCGGGACTCGCTCGGGCTGTTCCAGCAGCGCCCGTCGAAGGGCTGGGGCACGCCCGCACAGGTCACCGACCCCGTCCACAGCACCACGTCGTTCGTCCGACGCCTGCTCACGGTGCCCGGCTGGGACAGCATGACGGTCACCCGGGCGGCGCAAGTCGTGCAGGCATCGGCGTTCCCCGACGCCTACCGCAAATGGGAGGACCTCGCCACCGACCTGGTGCGGGAGCTGGGCCAGGTGACCGATCCGGCCGGTTGCGGGGCGGCCGCCGCCGTGCTTGCGGCACCCGGTGGAGCGGCCGGGATAGCCGTTGCCTTTGCGCTCGGAGAGGTCGGCAAGCCCTACGTGTGGGGCGCGACGGGACCCGATACCTACGACTGCTCCGGGCTGATGCTGCGCGCGTTCGAGGCGGCGGGGATCAGGCTGCCACGGGTATCGCGCCAGCAGTTCTATGCCGGTGCCCACCTGCCGGTGCGGGAGGCGCAGGCCGGGGACTTCCTGTTCTACGCCACCGACCCCCAGGACCCCGCGACCATCCACCACGTCGCCCTCTACCTGGGCGACGGCCGGATGGTGGAGGCGCCCTACGCCGGAGAGCAGGTGCGGGTGCGTCCCGTCCCCTGGGACTACGGGCAGCTGGTGCCGCTCGCCACCCGTCCGGGCACCCCGTCCAACCGGGCCTGACCCAGTCGAAGTCGCCAACCGTCTCGCCCCAGCCGATCGCGCCTTCGTTAAGCACGACGAACAAGCCCGTCGCACCCCGGGTCATGATCCAGTAGGAGATCTCGCGCTGTACCCATACCGACTGTGCCGCGGCCGGCGATGCCATCAGAATGACGTAGCGGGAACCCGCCATCGCGGATCGGACCGACTCCCAGAGCCCCTCACCCATCGTGAGGCTGGTCTCGTCCCGGAAGATCTGCGGGGTGCAGCGGCGGTACCAGCGGCGGCCCACACGACGGATGAGTCTCTGCAACACCGGCGCCAGCTTCGCGTCGGTGCTGTGGCCGTACGACATGAAGGCGTCGTAGATGTAGCCGTCGGCCACCGCCCGAGCGGCGTCACTCCGGGTCGGTCCTCGTCGAGTCGTCGGGGTGGACTCTGGGACAGTGGATCCGCACGAGCCCGAGCAGGAGACCCGATGCCCACCGAACCCCACGTTCCGGCGTCGACGACGCCGCTGCGGGACTATCTCGACCTCCCTTCCCGGGGTGCGACCGAGGATCACCTCGTGATTCCGCGCTCGTTGGCGCAGTCGATGCCGCTGCGGTGGCAGCAGATCTTCGTCGGCCTCCTGACCGATCTGCACGACGCCTACGGGGACCTGCCCTGGCCCGACTACCAGGTGGTTCCTTCCCGTTGGGAGGTGCTGGTGGACCTCGACGAGAGGCAGCTCGCCGCGGCCGGCTATTTCGCCGACCTCGGGTCGAACGGCGAGTTGGAGTACCGCGACGCCGCTGACCGGGTCGTCGTCGACCCCGCCCGGCACCGCGTACTCGCCCCGGTGCGAGATCTCCTGCCCCCCGCCGCCGGGGGCCGGGTCGAGCCGCGGCCCGCCGCGCCGATGTAGGGCCGCCGCTGGAGGGCAGGGAACAGTCCGGGCGGGTGGTGCGTTGGAGCGACTGAGCAAGTTGAGCGTGCGGGACTCAAGGCCGGCGAGGTCGTCGGTCCGAGCCCGTGCCAGACTTGAGTGAACCGAACTCACGCTATCTCCGGAGGAACTCACCATGGCTCGTGCGGTCGGTATCGACCTCGGCACCACCAACTCCGTCGTCGCCGTCCTGGAAGGCGGCGAGCCGACGGTCATCGCCAACTCCGAAGGAGCTCGCACCACCCCGTCCGTGGTGGCGTTCGCCCGCAACGGTGAGGTACTCGTCGGGCAGTCGGCGAAGAACCAGGCCGTCACCAACGTCGACCGGACGATCCGGTCGGTCAAGCGGCACATCGGCACCAGCTGGTCCACCGACGACGTGGACGGCAAGAAGTACTCGGCGCAGGAGATCAGCGCCCGGGTGCTGCAGAAGCTCAAGCGTGACGCCGAGGCGTACCTGGGCGAGGAGATCAGCGACGCGGTGATCACCGTTCCCGCCTACTTCGAGGACGCGCAGCGCCAGGCCACCAAGGAGGCCGGCCAGATCGCGGGTCTCAACGTGCTGCGCATCGTCAACGAGCCGACTGCGGCCGCGCTGGCCTACGGTCTGGACAAGGGCCAGAAGGAGCAGACCATCCTGGTCTTCGACCTCGGTGGCGGCACGTTCGACGTCTCGCTGCTGGAGATCGGCGAGGGCGTGGTGGAGGTCAAGGCCACCAACGGCGACAACCACCTCGGCGGCGACGACTGGGACGAGCGCGTCATCACCTGGCTCGTCGACAAGTTCAAGGCCAGCCAGGGCATCGACCTGACCAAGGACAAGATGGCCGGGCAGCGCCTGCGCGAGGCGGCGGAGAAGGCGAAGATCGAGCTGTCGAGCCAGAACTCGGCGACGATCAACCTCCCCTACATCACCGTCGACCAGGACAAGAACCCCCTGTTCCTCGACGAGACCCTCTCGCGCGCGGAGTTCCAGCGGATCACGAGCGACCTGCTCGACCGCACCCGCAACCCGTTCAACCAGGTCGTCAAGGACGCCGGTATCTCCGTCGGCCAGATCGACCACGTGGTGCTCGTCGGCGGCTCCACCCGCATGCCGGCCGTCACCGAGCTGGTCAAGGAGCTCACCGGCGGCAAGGAGCCCAACAAGGGCGTCAACCCGGACGAGGTCGTCGCCGTCGGGGCCGCACTGCAGGCCGGCGTGCTCCGTGGCGAGGTGAAGGACGTCCTGCTGCTCGACGTCACCCCGCTCTCGCTGGGCATCGAGACCAAGGGTGGGGTGATGACCAAGCTCATCGAGCGCAACACCACGATCCCCACCAAGCGCTCGGAGATCTTCACCACGGCCGACGACAACCAGCCCTCGGTGCAGATCCAGGTCTACCAGGGCGAGCGCGAGATCGCGGAGTACAACAAGAAGCTCGGCATGTTCGAGCTGACGGGTCTGCCGCCCGCCCCGCGGGGCGTGCCGCAGATCGAGGTCTCCTTCGACATCGACGCCAACGGCATCGTCAAGGTCTCGGCGAAGGACCAGGGCACGGGCAAGAGCCAGGACATGACGATCACCGGCGGGTCGGCCCTGGGCAAGGACGAGATCGACCGGATGATGCGCGAGGCCGAGGCGCACGCGGCCGACGACAAGCAGCGTCGTGAAGAGGCGGAGACCCGCAACCAGGCCGAGTCGTTGGTCTACCAGACGGAGAAGTTCGTCAAGGAGAACGACGAGAAGCTTCCGGACGAGGTCAAGACAGACGTCAACGCCGCGCTCGCCGAGGCGCAGGAGGCCCTCAGGGGCACCGCCACCGAGGCCATCAAGTCCTCGATGGAGAAGCTGGCCACAGAATCCCAGAAGATGGGCTCGGCTCTCTACCAGCAGCCCGGCACCGAGGGTGAGCCCGCCGCGGATGCTGCCGGCGAGCAACAGCAGGCCGACGACGACGTCGTGGACGCCGAGATCGTCGACGAGGAGAAGGACCAGAAGTGACCGATCACGACCGCATCGAACGGGACGAGGGCGAGCGGGTCGTGGTCCGGGACCGGCGCCGGGTCGACCCGGTCACCGGTGAGGTGCGCGTCCCGGCCGACTCCGATCAGGAGTCGGCCGGGACCGGCCCCGCCGACCGGGAGCCCACGCTCGATGTCGCCACGGCCGAGCTCGCCGCCCAGGTGGCGGAGCGCACCGCCGACCTGCAGCGCGTCAGCGCGGAGTACGCCAACTACCGGCGCCGCGTCGACCGTGACCGGGAGCAGGTTCTGGCCACCGCACGGGTGCAGTTCGTCGGCGAGCTCCTCACGGTGCTCGACGACCTGTACCGCGCCGAGGCCCACGGCGACCTGACGGGCCCGTTCAAGGCCGTCGGCGACAAGATCGTTTCCGTGGTGAAGAAGCTGGGGCTGGAGCCGTTCGGGCTGGTGGGGGAGCCGTTCGAACCCTCGGTGCACGAGGCGGTGCAGCACCAGACGTCCGACATGGACGGCCCGACGGTCGCCGTGCTGTCATCGGTGCTGCGGCGTGGCTTCCGACTCGCTGATCGCGTGTTGCGCCCGGCGATGGTCACCGTCGTCGAGCGCGCCGACGACGGCACCACCGATCCGGTCGACCGGCCCTGAGCCGAGCGGCCCCGAGTACGAGGAGGAGGCGGGATGACCCAGCGCGACTGGATCGAGAAGGACTTCTACCGTGAGCTGGGCGTCGCCTCCGACGCCCCGGCCGACGAGGTCAAGAAGGCATACCGGAAGCTCGCCCGGGAGCTGCACCCGGACGCCAACCCCGGCGATGCGAAGGCCGAGGCCCGGTTCAAGACGGTGTCCGAGGCCTACGGCGTGCTGTCGGACGACACGAAGCGCAAGGAGTACGACGAGACGCGCGCCCTGTTCGCGGGAGGCGGCGCGGCGGGATTCCCCGGCGGGTTCGGGTCGGGCGCGGCCGGTCAGGGCTTCAACGCCACCGATCTGAACGACCTGTTCGGACGGGCCGGCGCCGGCCAGCCCGGCGCCGGTGGGCTGGGGGACATCCTCGGCGGCATCTTCGCCAACCGCGCCGGCGGGGCCGGTCCGACGAGTCGGGCGCAGCGCGGGCAGGACGTCGAGACCGACGTCCGGCTCGGGTTCGCCGATGCCGTCCGGGGTATAGAGGTGCCGCTGCGACTGACGTCCCCGGGCCGCTGCGAGCGGTGCGGCGGCACCGGGGCCCGGCCCGGCAGCGCCCCACGCACCTGCCCGACGTGCAGCGGGGCCGGGCTGGTCAGCAGCAGTCAGGGCGCGTTCGCGTTCTCCGAGCCGTGCCGCGACTGCCGCGGTACGGGCCGGCTTATCGATGACCCGTGCCCCGAGTGCGGCGGCGACGGCGTGAGCACCCGCACTCGTACGCTCACCGTACGCATCCCGGCCGGGGTCGCCGACGGGCAGCAGGTGCGGCTCAAGGGACAGGGCGAACCCGGACGAGGGGGCGCAGCGGCGGGTGATCTGTACGTCCGGGTGCACGTCACTGCGCACCGGCTGTTCGGCCGTTCGGAGCGCAACTCCGACGACCTGACGCTCACGGTGCCTGTCACGTTCCCGGAGCTGGCGCTGGGCAGCACGCTGACGGTGCCCACACTCGAATCCATCGTGTCGCTCAGGATCCCGGCCGGCACCACCAGTGGTCGCACGTTCCGCGTCCGCGGTCGCGGGGTCGAGAAGCGCTCCACGAAGGGCGACCTGCTGGTCACCGTAGAGGTGGCGGTGCCGACCGCGTTGGACGATGCGGCCACCGCGGCGCTGCGGTCCTACGCCGAGGCCACCACGGCGTTCGACCCCCGGGCCGACCTGCTCGGCGGTGTGCGGTGACGCTCCCACCGGGCACCTCCCCGGACAGCCCGGTGTTCGTCATCTCGGTGGCGGCCGGGCTGGCTGGCCTGCACGCCCAGACGTTGCGGAGCTACGACCGACTGGGGCTCGTCAGCCCCGGTCGGTCGCCCGGCGGCGGTCGCCGCTACTCCGCCCGCGACATCGCGCTGCTCCGTGAGGTGCAACGGCTGTCCCAGGACGAGGGCGTCAACCTCGCGGGAATCAAGCGCATCATCGAGCTGGAGCA
>JAYSXW010000609.1:0-20601 GCA_043716935.1 Pseudonocardia sp. | reverse complement strand
GTCGGGCCGGGGGCGCGCGGCAGCTTCGTCGGGTTCGGCGCCGACGTGACGGTCTCCCTCGACCCCGCCCGGGCGGACGGACCGGTCGACCCGGAGCTGCCCCTCCCGTTGCTCATCGCGGCCTGGGTGGCGCGTAGGACGCGGGTACGGATGCGCGGCGAACTCGTGGCACCCGACACGTCGACGGGTCGGTGCGCGGAGCTGGGAGCGGCGATCGCCGCCGAGGCCGCGGCCGATCCGGAGCCGCTCGGGCTGCTCGTCGTCGGCGACGGTGCGGCGACCCACTCGGAGAAGGCCCCGGGCAGCCGCGACGCGCGGGCCGCCGGATTCGACGCGACGGTGCTCGCCGCCCTGCGCGACGCCGACACCGCGGCGCTGGCCGCGCTCGACCCGGCCCTCGCCACCGCGCTGTGGGCGGCGGGTCGGGCGCCGTGGCAGGTGCTGGCCGGCGCTGTAGCCGGACAGGGGGCGACCCGGGAGTGGCGGGGGGAGCTGCTGCACAGCTCGATCCCGTTCGGGGTGGCCTACCACGTGGCGGTCTGGACCCCGTCTGCGTCGACCCCGTCTGCGTCGACCCTGTCGGTCCGGACGCCGTGCCCCGGCTCGTAGCGGTGATCGGCCCGACGGCCACCGGGAAGTCGGCGCTCGGGCTGGCGCTGGCCCGCGAGCTGGACGGCGAGATCGTCAACGCCGACGCGATGGCGCTCTACCGTGGCTTGGACGTCGGCACCGCCAAGGCGACCCCGACCGAGCGGGCCGCCGTACCCCATCACCTGCTCGACGTCCTCGACGTCACCGAGACGGCGTCGGTCGCGGCCTACCAGCACGACGCGCGCGCGGCCGTCGAAACACTGCTGGGACACGGACGAACGCCGTTACTGGTCGGTGGATCGGGGCTCTACGTACAGGCCGTGCTCGACGAGCTGGAGTTCCCCGGCACCGACCCGGCGCTGCGGGCGAGGTTGGAGGCGGAGCTGGCCGAGCGCGGGTCCGGGGTGCTGCACGCCCGGCTGGCCGCGGCGGATCCTGCCGCGGCACGGATCGTGCTGCCGAGCAACGGGCGGCGGATCGTCCGCGCGCTGGAGGTCATCGCTCTGACCGGACGCCCCTACCCGGCCCGGTTGCGCACCGACGGCGCGCCGCGCTACGACGCGCTCCTTCTCGGCGTCGACCGCGACACCGCCCAGCTCGACGACCGCATCGCCCGTCGCGTGTGCCGGATGTTCGCCGCCGGGCTCGTCGCCGAGACCCGGTCGCTGGAGCTCGGCCTACGAGCGGGCCGGACGGCGTCGTGCGCGCTGGGCTACCAGCAGGTGCTGGCGGGCGGTGACATGGGGACGGCGGCCG
This sequence comes from Pseudonocardia sp., assembly GCA_043716935.1. Classification (GTDB taxonomy): domain Bacteria; phylum Actinomycetota; class Actinomycetes; order Mycobacteriales; family Pseudonocardiaceae; genus Pseudonocardia. The sequence continues at coordinate 19,254 of JAYSXW010000609.1, read as the reverse complement.
CCGACACCGTCCGCGCGACGCGGCGGTTCGTCCGCCGGCAGCGTTCCTGGTTCCGCCGCGACCGTCGCATCCACTGGCTCGACGGCGCCTCACCCGACCTGATCGCGGACGCCGTGGCTCGGCTACGTTCCTGACGTGCGGTTCAGCAAAGGGCACGGCACCGAGAACGATTTCGTGGTGCTCCCCGACCCCGACGGCGAGCTGGATCTGACCCCCGCGCGGGTGGCGGCCCTGTGCGACCGCCGGCGCGGCCTGGGCGCCGACGGCATCCTGCGGGTGGTGCGCTGGGCCGCGCTCGGCGCAGGCCCGGCTCCGGAACCGGGCGTCGAGTGGTTCATGGACTACCGCAACGGCGACGGCAGCCTCGCCGAGATGTGCGGCAATGGCGTGCGCGTCTACGCGCGGTACCTCGCCCACGCGGGTTGGCTGGCCGGGCGCGCGCTGGCGCTGGGCACCCGGGGTGGGGTGCGGCACGTCGGCGTCGGGGACGGGGACGGGGACGGGGACGGGGACGGGGAGATTGACGTCGACATGGGGCCGGCGGCGGTCGGTGAGGCCAGCACCGCGAGCGTCGACGGCCATGCGTTCCCGGGTGTGGCCGTCGACGTCGGCAACCCCCATCTGGTGTGCGTCACCGACGTCTCGATCGACGCCCTGGACCTGACCCGGCCGCCCGGCCACGACCCGGCACTGTTCCCGCACGGGGTGAACGTCGAGTTCGTGACGCCGATGGTGGACGACCACGTCAGCATGCGCGTGCACGAGCGGGGGGCGGGGGAGACGAGGTCGTGCGGCACGGGGACGGTCGCCGCCGTCGTCGCCGCGTTGCGGCACGGCGGGCGGGACACCGGCACGGTCGGGGTCTCGACGCCTGGCGGTCGCCTGCGCGTCACCGTCACCCCCGATACGACGGTCCTGCGCGGCCCGGCCGTGCTGGTCGCCCACGGAGAACTCGCCCGGGAGTGGTGGGAGGCCCTGGGATGACCAGGCAGGCGGTTTCCGGCGGGGGCCGGTGCGGGAACAGCCGCTTCATGCAGACACGCACGATCGGCAATGCCACCGTCGGCCGCCACGAGGTCGGTGCCGTCGGTCTGGGCCTGATGACCTTCGACCAGACCGGCGCGCAGCCCCGCGAGCAGCTCCTCGGCACCGTCCGCGCGGCCGTGGACGCCGGCGTCACGCTGTTCGACACCGCCGACGCCTACGGCCCCGGCGACGAGCTGGGCGCCGCCGCGCAGGGGGAGAACGAGACCCTGATCGCGGGCCTGCTCGACGAGCTCGGCCTGCGTGACCGGGTGTTGCTCGCGACGAAGGGTGGGCACGTCCGCACCACCGGCGGTGGCTGGGACACCGACAGCTCCGCCGGCCACCTCGTTGACGCCGTCGACGCCAGCCGGGGGCGCCTCGGCGTCGAGCAGATCGCACTGTGGCAGCACCACCGGCCCGACCCGGACGTCGACTACGCCGAGGTCATCGGCACGCTCGAGCGCATCCACGACTCGGGCAGGGTCGCGATGATCGGCCTGTCCAACGCGGATCCGGACCAGATCCGCCGGGCTCACGACGTCCTGGGTGACGCCCTGGTCAGCGTCCAGAACCAGTTCTCGCCCGCCTTCCGGACCAGCCGCCCGGAGATCGACGTGTGCGCCGAGCTGGGACTCGCGTTCCTGCCGTGGAGCCCGCTCGGCGGACTCGGCAGCGCGAAGGACCTGGCCGAGCGCCACCCCGCGTTCGCCGCCGTCGCGGGCGAGCTCGGCGTCAGCGCGCAGCAGGTCGCGCTGGCGTGGGAGCTCGCGCAGTCGCCCGTGGTCATCCCGATCCCCGGTGCGAAGCGGCCCTCGTCGATCACCGACTCCGCCGCCTCGGCCGACCTCGTGCTCACCGACGAGCAGCTCGCACGCCTCGACGCCGAATAGTCCGGGTGGCGGGCACGGGGTCGTCCACACCGTGACGCAGCGACCGGGGTCGCTGCGGGAAACAAGACAGACGCGGGGAGCGTTGCCGTGGGAGCATGAGAACCACGATGACTGAACCCGCCCTGACCACCGGCCACGACGACGACGCCGTGCCTTCCGCCGCCACAACGACGCGCGTGACGCGCGGGGACTACGAGCTCGAGCAGCGCAGCTCGCTGCGCCGCGTCGTCGGGCTCTCCACCGAGCTCACCGACGTCACCGAGGTCGAGTACCGGCAGCTGCGCCTCGAACGCGTGGTGCTCGTCGGAGTCTGGACCAGCGGTACGGCCGAGCAGGCGCGCGCCTCGATGACCGAGCTCGCCCGCCTCGCCGAGACGGCCGGCTCCCAGGTGCTCGACGGTCTGATGCAGCGCCGCCCCAGCCCCGACCCGGCGACGTTCATCGGGTCGGGCAAGGTCGAGGAGCTGCGCGACGCCGTGCAGAGCTCCGGCGCCGACACCGTGATCTGCGACGGCGAGCTCTCGCCCGGCCAGCTGCGGCAGCTGGAGGAGAAGCTCAAGGTCAAGGTCGTCGACCGCACCGCGCTGATCCTCGACATCTTCGCCCAGCACGCCCGGTCGCGGGACGGCAAGGCGCAGGTCGAGCTCGCTCAGCTGTCCTACCTGCTCCCGCGTCTGCGCGGCTGGGGTGAGGCGCTGTCCCGGCAGGTAGGTGGCCGCGCGGCCGGCGGCGTCGGCATCGGTGGCCGTGGCCCCGGTGAGACGAAGATCGAGCTGGACCGTCGACGCATCCGTAACCGCATGTCCAAGCTGCGCCGCGAGATCGGCGCCATGAAGCAGGTCCGCGAGACCCAGCGCGGCTCGCGGCGGCGTAACGACGTGCCGTCGGTGGCGATCGTCGGTTACACGAACTCGGGCAAGTCCAGCCTGCTCAACGCGCTGACCGGCGCGGGCGTGCTCGTCGAGGACGCGCTGTTCGCCACCCTCGACCCGACCACGCGCCGCACCTCCACCTCCGACGGGCGCACGTTCACGCTCACCGACACCGTCGGTTTCGTGCGGCACCTGCCCCACCAGCTCGTCGAGGCATTCCGCTCCACCCTGGAGGAGACGGCCGGGGCCGATCTGCTCCTGCACGTCGTCGACGCCTCCGACGCACTCCCGGAGGACCAGATCAAGGCCGTCCGGAATGTGCTCGTCGAGATCGCCGAGCGAAGCGCAGGCGAAGCGCGCATCAGCGCCGAGGAGCGGTACGGGAAGATGCCGCAGGAGTTGCTGGTCGTCAACAAGACCGACGCGGCCGGTGACCTGCAGTTGGCCCGACTGCGCCACCTGCTGCCCGATGCCGTGTTCGTCTCCGCCCACCGCGGGGACGGCATCGAGCGTCTCCGCGCGCGGCTGGCGGAGCTGCTGCCGCGGCCCGAGGTCGACATGGAGCTGCTCCTGCCCTACGCGCAGGGGTCGCTCGTGGCGCGCGTGCACGCCGAGGGTGAGGTGCTCACCGAGGAGCACACACCCGACGGCACCCGCCTGCACGCCCGGGTGGGGCCCGACCTGGCCAACGCCGTGCTGCGGTTCGCCGTGGTGGGCGAGCCGCGCTGATCCCGCTCGGCCTCGGTCGCACGGCGTTCTTCGCCGCCGCCGCCGCCGCCGCAGCAGCAGCCGTCGCGCCGGTGGGAGCGGGTCACGCCCCGGTCCCCTCGGCGCTCACTGCTGCCTCCGCGCCGGTGACGAGATGCACCATCGGGGACTCGCGGTTGGCGGAGCTGTCGGGCCTGGCCGTCGATGGTGGCGCCGTCTGGTCGCTGGTGGACAGCGGCCGTAGCACGCAGGCGTTCGCCCTCGACCTCGACACCTGCGAGGTCACCGACGTGCGTACCGGCAACGTCGACCCCCGTGACGCCGAGGACCTCGCCCGCGGCCCCGACGGCGCCCTCTGGGTCGGGGACATCGGCGACAACGATCGGGTCCGGAACAGCGTCGCGCTCGTCGTGCTGCCGGCCCGCGGCCCGGCACAGCTGCACCGGATGACCTACCCCGACGGCCCGCACGACGCCGAGGCCCTGCTCGTCGACGCGCAGGGCCGGCCGGTGGTCGTCACCAAGGAGGTCGGGCCGGCCGGGATCTACCGACCCGACGCCCCGCTCGACGGGACCGGCCCGACACCGTTGGTCCGCGTCGGTGAGGTCGTCCTGCCCACCTCCGACACCCGGGGCGGCCCGATCGGCGGGTTAGGTGCCCGGGTCGTCACCGGGGCCGCACAGAGCGTCGACGGCCGGGTCCTGGCGCTGCGCAGCTACACCGACGCCTGGCTCTACGCCGTGCCCGACGGTGATCCCGTTGCGGCGCTGGCCGGCACGCCCGTGCGGGTCCCGCTACCCGGCGAGCCGCAGGGCGAGGCGGTTGCGTTCACCGCGGACGGCACCCTGCTGTCGGGGTCGGAGACCCGTGGTGGGGTGGCGGGGGAGCTGCGTGCGGTAGCCGGCGCCGCCGCGCTCGTCCCGTCGAGCAGTGGAGCCGCGGTTCCGCGCGGTTCCGGGATCGTCCCGTCGGACTCCGGGGCCGGGGCCGCGAGCGGTTCCGCGCCGAGGGCGGGCGCCCCGGTGGCCGGGAACGAGGGCGTCGCGCCGGCCGCGGGCGCCGGGCCGGGGGAGGACACCGCGCCCGTGTGGCTGCCGGCCGTGATCGGTGGTGGTGCCACCGTGGGCGTACTCGCGCTGGCGGCGACGGCTCTGGCGATGCGCGGTCGCCGCCGCTGATGCCTCGCGGCGCTGATGCCTGGCCGAGGGCGTGCGGGGCGGTCAGAGCCTGCGCAGCACCGCCACGACCCGGCCGAGCACGGTGGCGTCGTCGCCGGGGATCGGGTCGTAGGCCGGGTTGGCCGGCATCAGCCAGTTGTGGCCGTCCCTGCGCTTGAACGTCTTGACCGTCGCCTCGCCGTCGATCATGGCGGCCACGATCTCGCCGTTCTCGGCGACGGGTTGCTGGCGCACCACGACCCAGTCGCCGTCGGTGATGGCCGCCTCGATCATCGAGTCGCCGCGCACGTTGAGCAGGAACAGGGTGCCCTCGCCGACGATCTCGCGGGGGAGCGGGAACACGCTCTCCACCGCCTGCTCGGCGAGGATCGGCCCACCGGCGGCGATGTTGCCCAGCAGCGGCACGAACGCCGGGGCGGGGCGCAGGTCGCCGGCCGCGGTGCCCTCGCCGATTCCGGTCGACGCGTCGTCAACGGATCCGTCGTCGGGACCCCGGACGTCGACCGCCCGGGTGCGGTTGGGATCGCGCCGCAGGTAGCCCTTGCGTTCCAACGTGCGCAGCTGGTGATGCACCGACGAGGTGGACGTCAGGCCGACCGCGTCGCCGATCTCCCGCACGCTCGGGGGGTAGCCGAAGCGCTCCACCCAGTCGCGGATCACCTCCAGGACCTTCCGCTGCCGCGTGGTGAGACCCTCGGGCTCCACGGCCGGCTCGGGGAACGTGGCCACCCCGGTCGGCGTGGACGCCGGCGCGACGTCGGCTCCGCGCCGCGTGGTGGACGGCTTGCTGGCGGCGGCGTGACCCCACACCGCGCGCGGTGGGCGGTGGTCCGCTGCCGTCCGACCGGTGGCGCCACCGGTCGTTCCGGCACCTTCGCCACCTGGTCCGGTACCGGGCTCGTCCCGTGCCATCTCGTCGCTCCTCCTCGTCCTGCTCTCCTCGCGGTCCGGTCCGGCGGTGCGGGATCGTGGGGAATGCCGACCCGTGACCGGCCGGGACCACCGCCGTCGCCGACGACGGTAGCCCCGATCCATGTTCTCGCCAAACACATGTTCGAACGACACGCCCTCGATTCTGTCGGTGCCCGGTGGTACACATCGCACAGACGTTCGTTCGAACGCCTGTTTGGGTCGGGAGCAGTCCCGGGAAGCGGAGGCGACGCGATGTACGGGTACGTGAGGAACGGTGGGCCGACGGCGGATTCGCACGGGTCGGATGAGGTGTCCGCACGCGCGGGTGCCGGGTCGGAGTGGGTCGGTCCGGACGGCGCCGAGCACGGATCCTCGCGACGCGGGTCCTCGGGGCGGGGGCGTGGGGCGCAGCGTGCGGCGGGGCGGCGTCACGTACGGGGTCCGGTGCCGGTGCGGCCCGTCGCGATCTCGGCCTCGGATCGATCCGGTCCGCGCCTGCGGCCGGCGGTGCGGGTCGGGGTGGGTGCGCGGGAACGGGCGGTCCTCGGGTCCGCGGCGGCCCCACGGCCGGCCCGGGTGCTGGAGCGCGGCTCGGCAGGCCGCACGCTTCCGCGTCCGACGTCGGGGCAGCTGCGGCTGCGCCGCGCGGTCGCGGTTGTGGCGGTGATGGTGCTGGCCGCGGCGGCGGTGGTCGCGTTGGGGCTGCTTGCCGACGTGGTGGTCGCCAGCCGCGGCTCCGCGGTGCACCACCGCGCCGGGATCACCGGCGGGCCGGGTGCGGCGGCGGTGGCCGGTGGGGCCGGTCGGGCCTCGGGGGTGGGACGACCCTAGGTTGGTGCGACGTCATCCGAAGGGTCGAGCCCGCGGCGTTCATCCGGCCGGGTCGACGCCGTTGACGCTCCGCGTCCAGACGGTTCACGTGATGTTCCACGGGTCACGCCCCGGCTCGTCCGGAGGACATTCCTGGCACTGATGGTGCCACTAGCCTGGCGGACCACTACATGTTGTGGTTACATGGCTGCTGTTCGGTCATGCGCAGGTCTACGGCCCGCCATTACCACCAGGGGAGGTCAGATCGTGCGTTGCCCGTTCTGTCGCCACTCGGACTGCCGGGTGATCGATTCGCGGGAGGTCGACGACGGCCAGGCCACGCGCCGGCGCCGTTCCTGCGTAGCGTGCGGTCGGCGGTTCACCACGGTCGAGGAAGCCGTGCTGGCCGTGGTCAAGCGGAGCGGTGTATCCGAGCCGTTCAGTCGCGACAAGGTTGTCCGCGGTGTCCGTCGAGCGTGCCAGGGCCGGCCCGTCGACGAGGACGCGCTCCAGCAGCTCGCCCACCGGGTCGAGGAGACCGTCCGGGCCGGGGGCACCGCCGAGGTGCCCAGCCACGAGGTGGGTCTCGCCATCCTCGGTCCGCTGCGCGAGCTCGACGAGGTGGCCTACCTGCGGTTCGCGAGCGTCTACCGATCCTTCTCCTCGATCGAGGACTTCGAGAAGGAGATCGCCGACCTGCGCCGCCCCGAGGTCGACGCTCCGGCCGTTTCCTGACCGGCCCGTTCCGCACCCAGCACCGGCCCTGCACCAGCCCCGCCCCGCACCAGCACGGCACCACATTTCACGCGACACCGCGGCACCGGTGGCCCCACCACCGGCCCGCAGGAGAGGGAGAGCATGACCGAGACCGTCGGGACCCCATCGTCGGACTACCCCGTATCGGACACCCCAGCGCCGGATACGACGTCGTCGGGTCGCGCGCGGAGGTCGACCGCCAAGGCGCGTCCCACTGCGCTCACCGTCGAGCGGATCCACACCACTGCCGGCGTGCACCCCTACGACGAGGCCACCTGGGAGCGCCGCGACGTCGTCATGACCAACTGGCGCGACGGGACGGTCAACTTCGAGCAGCGTGGCGTCGAGTTCCCCGCGTCCTGGTCGGTGAACGCCACCAACATCGTCACGAGCAAGTACTTCCGGGGCGCGGTCGGTTCCCCGCAGCGCGAGTCGAGCCTGCGCCAGCTCATCGACCGGGTGGTCGGGGTGTACCACCGGGCCGGGGTCCAGCACGGCTACTTCGCCACCGACACCGACGCGGAGGTCTTCGCCCACGAACTCACGTGGATGCTGCTGCACCAGGTCTTCAGCTTCAACTCCCCGGTCTGGTTCAACGTGGGAACGTCGAGCCCGCAGCAGGTGTCGGCATGTTTCATCCTCGCCGTCGACGACACCATGGAGTCCATTCTCAACTGGTACCGCGAGGAGGGGTTGATCTTCAAGGGTGGCTCCGGCGCGGGGCTGAACCTGTCGCGGATCCGCTCGTCGAAGGAGCTGCTGTCCTCGGGCGGCACCGCGTCGGGCCCGGTGTCGTTCATGCGTGGCGCCGATGCGAGTGCCGGCACCATCAAGTCCGGCGGCGCCACCCGGCGGGCGGCGAAGATGGTCGTGCTCGACGTCGACCACCCCGACATCGAGGAGTTCGTGCAGACCAAGGCCAAGGAGGAGGCCAAGATCCGCGTGTTGCGGGACGCGGGTTTCGACATGGACCTCGGTGGCGCCGACATCGCCTCCGTGCAGTACCAGAACGCGAACAACTCGGTGCGTGTCACCGACGAGTTCATGCACGCGGTGGAGGCCAACGCCGAGTTCGGGCTGCGGGGCCGGATGACCGGCGAGGTGCTGGAGAAGGTGAACGCCAAGAAGCTGTTCCGGGGCATCGCCGAGGCCGCCTGGGCCTGCGCCGATCCCGGCGTCCAGTACGACGGGACGATCAACGACTGGCACACCACTCCCGAGTCGGGACGTATTTCTGCATCTAATCCGTGCAGTGAGTACATGCATCTGGACAACTCAAGTTGCAACCTCGCTTCTCTTAATCTTCTGACATTTCTCGACACCTCCGGCGCCTTTGATGCCGTTCGTTTCCAGAAGTCCGTCGAAATGATTATCACCGCGATGGACATCTCCATCTGCTTCGCAGATTTCCCCACCGAACCCATCGGCGACACCACGCGCAGGTTCCGGCAGCTCGGCATCGGCTACGCCAACCTCGGAGCGTTGCTGATGGCGACCGGCCACGCCTACGACTCCGAGGGTGGGCGCTCGCTGGCGGCCGCCATCACCTCGCTGATGACGGGCGCGGCCTACAAGCGGTCCGCCGAGCTGGCCGGGGTGGTGGGGGCGTACGAGGGCTACGCCCGCAACGCCGAGTCGCACCAGCGCGTGATACGCAAGCACGCTGCGGCCAATGATGACGTGCGTGCTCATCCGACCAGCACCGGTATCCACAAGCTCGCGACCATCGCCTGGCGGAAATGCCTGGAAATCGGTTCACTCAATGGCTGGAGAAATGCGCAGTCCTCCGTACTCGCGCCGACCGGAACTATCGGTTTGATGATGGACTGTGACACGACCGGTATCGAGCCCGACCTAGCGCTGGTCAAATTCAAGAAGCTGGTCGGCGGCGGTTCCATGCAGATCGTCAACCAGACCGTGCCGCGGGCGTTGACGCGCCTGGGGTACCAGCCCGAGCAGGTGCAGGCGATCGTCTCCTACGTCGGCGAGCACGGCCACGTCGTCGACGCGCCGGGGCTGCGGCCCGACCACTACGAGGTCTTCGACTGTGCCATGGGCGAGCGGGTGATCGCGGCGATGGGTCACGTGCGGATGATGGCGGCGGTGCAGCCGTTCCTGTCCGGGGCGATCTCCAAGACCGTCAACATGCCCGAGACGGCCACGGTCGAGGACGTCGAACGTGTCTACCTCGACGGGTGGAGGCTCGGGCTCAAGGCCCTGGCGATCTACCGTGACAACTGCAAGGTCGGTCAGCCGCTCTCGGCGGGCAAGTCGGCGAAGTCGTCCGGCGGCGGGGAGCAGCAGGCTGCGGTCGTCGAGCAGCGGCCGATCCGGCGCCGGCTGCCGAAGAAGCGCCCCAGTGAGACGGTGTCGTTCACCGTCGGCGGTGCCGAGGGCTACCTCACCGCCGGCTCCTACCCCGACGACGGCCTGGGGGAGATCTTCGTCAAGCTCGGCAAGCAGGGCTCGACGCTCTCGGGTGTCATGGACGCGTTCTCGATGTCGATCTCGGTGGGCCTGCAGTACGGCATCCCGCTGGAGTTCTACGTCTCGAAGTTCTCCAACCTGCGCTTCGAGCCCGCCGGCATGACCGACGACCCGGACATCCGCATCGCCACGAGCGTGCTGGACTACCTGTTCCGCCGGCTCGCCCTCGACCACCTGCCCTACGAGAAGCGCGCACAGCTCGGTGTGTTCGCGGCCGACGAGCGCACGAAGCAGGTGTCGGAGGGCTACGGCGAGGTCGACGTGGAGGGCCTGCGGGCGGGGGTGGAGACGCACCCGATGGGCGTCGGCCCGGCCGGGGCGTCGCCGGCCCCGGCGGAGGTGGGCAGCTCCACCGAGCTGCTGGAGCTGCGGATGGGCAAGGCCGCCGACGCACCGCTGTGCATGACCTGTGGCACGAAGATGCGCCCGGCGGGCAGCTGCTACCTGTGTGAGGGCTGCGGCAGCACCAGCGGCTGCAGTTGACACGGCCGCACATCGGGTCGTGGTGGCGGTCGAAGGCCGACCACCACGACCCGATGTGCACGCTCAGCCCGCCTCGTGACGAGCCGCCCGGATGAGGACCGTCCACGGCATTGCGCTGCACCGGGAGCCCAGGGCCGGACCGCCGGTGGTCCCGTTCGCCGCCGCATCCCCCGCCGCACACGGCGCGAGCGGCCGGGCCCGCGGGACGTAGGGTCGAGCGATGATCCAGAGCTCCGCGATCGAGGACGACGACCCGCACGGCGACTGGACGGTGCCCGGTGTGTTCCGCTGCGCCCCCGACGTACACCGCATCCCCCTGCCGTTGCCCAACGACGGGCTGCGGGCGGTCAACGTCTACGCGATCGCCGACGGCGACGGGCTCACCCTGATCGACTCGGGCTGGGCGCTGGAGCACGCCCGGGAGCTGCTCGGATCGGCGCTGGCGCGGCTCGGCGCCGGGTTCGGCGACGTCCGACGGTTCCTCGTCACCCACCTGCACCGTGACCACTACACCCAGGCCGTCGCGTTGCGACGGGAGTTCGGCATGCGGGTCGCGCTCGGTCGCGGGGAACGGCCCGGGCTGGAGCTGATCACCCGGGACGACATGTCCGACGGGGCGGTGCATCGACGCCGGCTGCGTCGCGCCGGGGCCGATGCGCTGCTGCGCGTCCTGGCGGCACTGCCGCGCGAGGAGGACCCGGACCGCTCGGTGTGGGCCCTGCCCGACGACTGGATCGACGACGGTGACGACATCCCGGTCGGCCACGGCGCCGGCGCCCGCACGTTGCACGCCGTCGCGACCCCCGGCCACACCCGCGGTCACGTCGTGTTCGCCGACGAGGCCGGGGACCTGCTGTTCGCCGGTGACCACGTGCTGCCGCGGATCACCCCGTCGATCGGGCTGGAGCCCGATCCGCCGAAGAGCCCGCTGGCCGATTTCCTCACCTCCCTGGACCTGGTGCGCCGCCGCCCCGACGCCGCGTTGCTGCCCGCCCACGGGCCGGTCGGGATGCGCGTGCACGAGCGCGTCGACGAACTCCTGGCCCATCACGCCACGCGCCTCGACGCCACGCTCGCAGCCGTCCGGGCGGGACACGCCACGGCCGCGGAGGTGGCGGGCGTACTGGGGTGGACGCGCCGTGAGCGGCGCCTCGACGAGCTGGACCCGTTCAACGCCATGCTGGCCACCCTGGAGACGGGCGCGCACCTCGACGTCCTCGTCGAACGCAGCATGCTCACCGTCGTCGATCAGGACGATGTCAACTACTACTCAACGTCATAGCGAATGACCCCAGGTAGTGATCGGGGCGCGGACGCCGTTGGATGCGGACATGAAGAAGGTGGCCGCCGGTCTCGCGGTCGGTGCCGCCGCCGTGCCCGTATCCACCTGCTCGGCTGCCGGCGCCTACGAGGCCCCTGAGCCTGAGCCGTGGCGTCCCCGCCGGTACGACGCTGTGCCCGACCGGCCCCGTCGTCGTCCGCACGGCCGGCACCGTCCTCGACGGTGGGACGTCCGAGGCGGCATCGTGGTCGACGCTCCCGATGTCGTGGTGCGTCGCAGCCGCGTCACGGGCGACGGCGCGACCCCGTTCGGTATCACGACGACCGGGGCGGGGTCGTGCGCGTCGAGGACTCGACCCTCACCGGTGACTTCCCGCAGGCCGCGCTGGCCGGCGACCGCTGGAGCGGGGAGCGGGTGGCCATCGGCGGCGTCACCCACGACGGTGCGCACCTGGGTGGGCAGGCGCGGCTGCGCAACAGCGATGCTGTCGACTTCGCGACCGCGCCCGGCGCGCGAGCCCACGGCGTCGTCCTGCAGGATGCCGACGCGAGGCTGGAGGACAGTCTCGCCGAGCTCGGCGACGGACCGGGTCGCGAGTCGGCCGTGCTCGTCGCGCCCGGCCCCGCGGCCGCTCCCGACAGTGCAACGGTGGTGCGGGGCAACGTCCTCGGTGGCGGCCGGTACACCGTGCACGACGAGGACCGCACCGATGTGCTGATCACCGGCAACCGGTTCCGCCGGGCCGCCGACCGCGACGCCGAGCCCGTGCGCGTGTCCCGCCAGGCCGTGCTGGAGGACAACACCCACCTCGAGGGCGGCCTGCTGCCCGTCCGATGAGGGGCGGGGCGGCGACTCGGCGAACTCGGGGCCGCGACACGCCGGGCCACGGTTGGCCTCCGGTCTCCCGCCCGGGCAAACTACCCATCACAACCGAGCCGGGTGGGAGCATCCGGTCGCACACACAGGTCGCCGCAACGCGAGGACGTAGGGGAAGACGATCCTCGTCGATGTTGGAGGTCTGCAGTGAACGCACGCGGCGTGGTCTTCGTCCACTCGTCGCCGACGGCCGTCTGCCCGCACGTCGAGTGGGCGATCTCCGGCGTGCTCGGCACCAGTGTGTCGTTGCAGTGGTCACCCCAGCCTGCGGTCCAGGGCCAGATACGCGCCGAGTGCACCTGGAGCGGACCAGCGGGTAGCGGTGGCGCGCTGGCGGCCGCCCTACGGGCCTGGTCGATGCTGCGGTTCGAGGTCACCGAGGAACCCACCCCCGGCGTGGACGGCGAGCGCTTCTGTCACGTACCCACCCTCGGTCTGTGGGCCGGCCGAACCAGCGCCAACGGCGATATCGTGATCGGGGAGGACCGGTTGCGCGCACTGCTCGGCGAGGTCCCGGCGAGCCGGCTCCCCTCACGGCTGCACGACCTGCTCGGCTCCGCGTGGGACGAGGCCTTGGAGCCGTTCCGCCCCGCCGGCGACGGCTCGCCCGTCACCTGGCTGCACCAGGTCGGCTGATCGCCGGCGCCGGTGGGGGCTGCGGCAGACTGCCACCATGGACCATGCCGCGCTGACCCGCCCGCCGGTTCTGGTCGCAGCCGGGCTCGTGCTGCTGGTGATCGTCGGCGTCACGGTGGCAGCGTTGGTCCACGGCCCGACGACGTCCGGAGCGTTCCCGGAGTTCGCGCCCCGACCGATCCCGCAGGGTGGGGACGCGGGATCCGACAAGGTGGAGCTGAGCGCCGATGTCCGGGCGCACTCCGCGGGCGAACCGGTGCGCCGGCAGCTACAGGCCTACTTCTCCGCGATCAACGACGGCGACTACGCGGCCTGGCTCGACACGGTCGTCCCGGCCCAGTGGCAGGTGCTGCCCGAGGCGGAGTGGAAGGAGGCCTACCGCTCCACCGTGGACGGCAGCATCCGCGTCGACCGAATCGACGACCGCCCCGACGGCGGCCTGCTCGTGCGCCTGCGGTTCGTCAGCCGCCAAGCGGTCGACGACGCGCCGTCCGAGGTCGCCGCGCCACGGGTCTGCTGGCTCGTGACGCTGCCGATGACCGACCCGACAGCCGGCCCGGACCGTAACGGGCCGCCCCGGATCGAGCGGACCCGGGACGGCAGCGCGGTCCCGACGGCCTGCTGATCAGACCTTCGTGAACGTCACGGCGGCGTTGTGCCCGCCGAACCCGAACGAGTCGCAGACCGCGGCGACGATCTCCATCTTGCGCGGCTCACCGGCGACGACGTCCAGTTCGACGCCCGGGTCGATCGTCTCGAGGTTGAGCGTGGCCGGGATGACGCCGTCGCGGATTGAGAGCAGTGTGATGATGCTCTCCACCGCACCCGCCGCACCCACCATGTGTCCGAGGGCCGACTTGGGCGCGGTGAGCACCGGGTGGTCGCCGAGCGCCTTGCGCACGGCCCGTGTCTCGCCCACATCGCCCGCGACCGTCGAGGTGGCGTGGCAGTTGACGTGCCCGATGTCGGACGGGTCCAGCCCGGCGCTGCGGACGGCGGCGGTGATGGCCCGGGCCTGGCCCGTTCCGGCGGGATCGGGGCCGGTGATGTGGTACGCGTCGGCGGTGATCCCGGCGCCGGCCAGCCGGCCGTGCACCATCGCGCCCCGGGCGGCCGCGAACTCCGCGCGTTCCAGGATCATGATCCCGGCCCCCTCACCCAGCACGAAACCGTCGCGGTCGACGTCGAAGGGACGCGACGCGCGCAGCGGTTCGTCGTTGCGCTGGCTCAACGTCCTGGCCTGGACGAACCCGGCCACGGTGATGCCGGTGATGCATGCCTCCGCGCCGCCGGCAATGACGACGTCCACCTCGTTCGCGCGCAGCAGGCGCAGCGCCCAGGCCAACGCCTCTGCCCCCGACGCGCACGCCGAGACGGGGGCGTGCACGGCGGCCTGGGCGCCGTACTCGATGCCGACCCACGCCGCGGGGCCGTTGGGCATGAGCATCGGGACGGTCAGCGGCGAGACCTTGCGCAGCCCGGAGTCCTCCAGGAGATCGTCCTGGTCGAGCAGGGTGACGGCGCCACCGATACCGGTGCCGATGACGACGGCGAGCCGTTCGGGCTCCACCTGGTCACCGGGTTCGCCCAGGCCGGCGTGCTCCCACGCCTCCTTGGCGGCGACGAGCGCCACCTGCTCGCAGCGGTCGAGCTTGCGGGCCTTCACCCGCGGCAGCACGTCCATCGGCGACACCGCGAGCGGCGCTGCGATCTTCACCGGGAGCTGGTGGCGCTCCACCCACTCGTGCTCGGCGTCGTCGATCCGGCGGACGCCGGAGCGGCCGGCCAGCAGCGCGTCCCAGGTGGATACGACGTCGCCGCCAATCGGGGTGGTCGCCCCCATTCCGGTGACGACGATGTCATGGGCCGTGCTCACGCCTCCTCCGCGGGAGTGAGTGCGTCGTCGGTGGGCGTCACTGGTTCTTCGCGATGTAGCCCACCGCGTCACCGACCGTCTTCAGCTCGGCCAGCTGGTCGTCGGGGATCTTGACCCCGAACCTGTCCTCGGCCTGCACGGCGATCTCGACCATGGACAGCGAGTCGATGTCCAGGTCGTCGACGAACGACTTCTCGGCCGTGACGTCGTCGGTGTCGATGCCGGCGACCTCCTCGACGATCTCGGCCAGGCCGGTGAGGATCTCGGCGTTGTCAGCCACGGGAATCTCCTTGGTTCGGTGAAGACGGGAAGAGCCGAAAATCATGGACAGACGACGACCTGGCTCGCGTAGGACAGGCCGGCTCCGAAGCCTACGAGGAGCACGGTGTCGCCCGAGCGGAGCCGTCCGTCGGCGCGCATGTGGTCGAGCGCGAGCGGGATCGAGGCCGACGAGGTGTTGCCCGACGTCACGATGTCGTCGGCGACCCGCATGTCCTCGCGGGCGCCCTCCTTGCGGAGCTTCTTGGCAACGGCCTCGACGATGCGCAGGTTGGCCTGGTGCGGAACGAAGGCGTCGATGTCGGCGGGGGTGAGCCCGGCCGCCTCGATCGCCGCCAGCGCGACGGGCGCGACCTTCGTGGTGGCCCAGCGGAACACCGCTTGGCCCTCCTGGTGCATCTTGCGGTTGTCGGGCCGGATCCGGATGGTCTGGGCGAGATCACCCGCGCTGCCCCACACGACCGGTCCGATGCCCACCGAGGCGGCGTCCGGTGCAGCGCCGAGCACCGCGGCGCCGGCCCCGTCGGCGAAGATGATGGCGGTGGACCGATCGGTCCAGTCGATCCACTCCGACAGCTTCTCCGCGCCGATGACCAGAACGTTCCGCGCGGTACCGGCCCGGACGAGATCGGCGGCGGTGCCCAGCGCGAAGCAGAACCCGGCGCACGCGGCGTTGAGGTCGAAGGCGCCCGGCGCGGGGATGCCGAGGCGCACGGCGGTCTGCGCTGCGGCGTTGGGGATGGGTTCGGGCAGCGTGCAGCTGGCCACGATGACGGCGCCGATCTCGGTGGGATCGAGGCCGGAGTCCTTGACGGCGCGGGCGCCGGCGTCGCAGGCCATGTCGACCATCGACAACTCGGGCCCCGCGATGCGCCGGCTCTGGACGCCGACCCGCTCCCGGATCCAGGCGTCGTTGGTGTCCATCGTCACCGCGAGGTCGTCGTTGGTGACGACGCCGTCGGGCTGGGCGCTGCCCAGTCCCAGCAGTCGGGCACCGGGTGCGACCGTCCGCAGGGTCAGGGTGGTCATGGGGCTGCTCCGTCGACTCGGTGGGCGGCGTGCTTGGCGATGAGGTCGGCGGCCCGGTCGAGGTCGTCGGGGGTCTTCAGGGCCAGGGTGGCAGTGCCCTTGAGCTCCCGCCTCACCAGGCCGGCCAGCGTACCCGCGGGCGGCAGCTCGATCCCGACGGTGACGCCCAGGTCGCGCAGGGTCGCCATACAGGAGTCCCACCGTACGGGCCGGGTGACCTGGGCGACCAGCCGCGTCAACGCGTCGACTCCGCTGGTCACGACGTCGCCGTCGGCGTTGGAAAGCAGGGGGTGCCGCGGATCGGCCGGGGTGATGCCCCCGGCCCGGGCGGCCACGGCGTCCTGGGCGGAAGTCATGAACCGGGTGTGGAACGCCCCCGCCACGGCCAGCGAGATCACCCGCGCCCGCTCGGGCGGGTCCGCGGCCAGGGCCGCGAGCGCCGCGACACGTCCGGCCGCGACGACCTGACCGGCCCCGTTGCGGTTGGCGGGGTCGAGGCCCAGCTCGTCGAGTCGCGCCAGCACGTCCTCGGGCTTCCCGCCCAGCACCGCACTCATGCCCGTGCGCTCCAGCGCGCAGGCGGCGGCCATCTCCCGGCCCCGGACGGCGGCCAGCGCCACAGCTGCGTCGGGGGTCAGGACGCCGGCGACGGCGGCCGCGGCGAGCTCTCCGACCGAGTGCCCGGCCGTCGGGGTGGAGTTCGGCAGCGCGACACGCGCGGCGAGCCGGGCCGCGGCCAGCAGCGCCGTCGCCACGACCAGCGGCTGGGTGACGGCGGTGTCCCTGATCTCGTCGGCGTCGGCGGTGGTGCCGAGGCGGTGCAAGTCGAGCCCGATCGCGTCGGACCAGCCGGCGAGGGTCACCACGGCGGCCTCGTCGTCGAGCCAGGGTGCGAGCATGCCGGGGGTCTGGGACCCCTGGCCGGGCGCCAGCAGGGCGATCACGGGCATCACCCAACACCCTGACCCGCGCTCGCGGCATGCCGGGAACGACCAACTCCGTCACGCGTCGTTGGAGGTTTCCTCCATAGCCGTCAGAACGGGCCCGCGTCCGCCGGCAGTCGGGCCACGACGAGTGCGACTCGCAGAACCAGGGCGTCGCGGGGATCGGCGGGCCGTAGACCGGTGAGGTCACCGACCCGCCGCAGGCGGTACCGCACGGTGTTGGGATGGACGAACAGCGCTCGCGCGCACGACTCCAGGGCCCCACCGGCGTCGAGATAGGCGGCGAGGGTGGCCAGCAATTCCCCACCGGCCGCCGCCACCGGCTCGACGTAGGCCTCGACCAACCGCCGGTGGGCCGCCGCGTCACCTGCGAGGGCCCGCTCCGGTAGCAGGTCGTCGGCGGCGACGGGGCGGGGCGCGCCCGGCCGTCCGGGCGCCGCACGCAGCCCGGCGAGGGCGTCGCGGGCGCTGCGGTGGGCGGCGGAGAGGTCGGCGGCGAGTGGACCGACGACGATCGGGCCGGGCCCGAAGCCGTCGGCAAGCGGGCCGATGTCGCCGCCGGTGTCGAGGCCGGGTGGCTCGGAGAGCAGCACCACCAGCCGCGAGCCCTGGGCGCCGACGAGAACCGACTGGCCCGAGCGGTCGGCCTCGCGACGCAGGTCGTCGGGGGCGTCGGTGGGCGGGCTGCCGACCACCACCCGCAACGGCTCGGCCGGGTCCCAACCCAGTGCCGACGCGCGGGAGACCAGCGCGTCCCCGGCCCCGCCGTCGCGGTGGGGACCGCGGACGACCGCATCGACGACGAGCGCCTCCAGCCGCGCGTCCCAGGCTCCGCGGACCTCGGCCTCCCTGGCGTAGACGGTGGCGGCGGCGAACGCGATCTCGCGGCCGAACCGGAGGACGCCCTCGACCAGCGCGCGCCGCTCGGTGTCGTCGACGGCGAGCGGAGGCAGGTGCTCCTCGAAGACCTCGATCGCGATCCGTACCAGGTCGACGGTCTGGGGGAGGGTGAGCCGGCGGACCAGGTCGCGAGGGGCGATCCGGAACGCCTCGGCCGTGAGCGCGATCGATCCGCTGCCCCGGCCGAGCCAGGCCACGAAGTTGGCCACACCGGTCTGGGTGACGAGCTTGACCCCGGCGCGGTGCTCGGCGGGCAGCCGGGCGAACCAGGGCCGGCGCCGTTGCATCGCGACCAGGCAGGCGGCGGCCAGGTCACCCGCGGCCAGCCGCAGGCGACGCAGGGTGGCGGGGGAGACGTTCGCCGTCACGTGCGGCAGCATGACACGGTGGTCCAGCCCTCTCCCGCGATCGACGTCCGCCGCGCGGCCGACCGCATGCGGACCCGGGTCGACCGGATCGACTCGGAGCACAGCTTCTCCTACGGCCGCCACTACGACCCGTCGAACACGCACTTCGGGCTGCTGCTGGTGCACAACGACGACGTCGTCCCGCCCGGTAGCGGCTACGACCCGCACCGCGACGTGGAGATCGTCACCTGGGTGCTGGGCGGGGTCCTGGAGCACGAGGACTCGACCGGTCACCGGGCGCTGCTCCGGCCAGGGGTCGTGCAGGTGCTGAGCGCGGGCTCGGGGCTCGTGCACGCCGAGCGGCCCACCGGCGTCGACGACGTGTGTGTCGTGCAGATGTGGGGTGACGCCCGACCGCGACGGCGACCCGGCGCACGCCCGGCACGATTTCGGCGCCGCCCTGGACGGCGCCGCCCTGGACGGCGCCGCCCTGGACGCCGCCGCCCTGGATGGGGGCGGACCGGTGGTGGTGGCGTCGGGCCGGTCCGAGCACGTCGGAGCCCGGCCGCTCCGGCAGCGGAACGCGGCACCGCGCGTGGCCCGGCTGCGCGACGGCGAGACCGTGAGGGTCCCGCCCGCTCGGTGGGTGCACGTGTTCGTCACCCGGGGCGCGGTCATCATCGACGTATCCGGCGTTGATCGGGCCCACGCGCCGGCGGCCGCCACGGCGACGGCACGCGTGTCGGCGGCCAGCGAGGTTGCGGCCGACGGCGATGCGGTCGCTCCGCACGAGGCCGTTCTCGACGGCGGCACCGGGCTGTCGGCGGGCGACGCCGTACGGCGAGCCGGAGCCGGAGCCGGAGCTCAGCGACTCACGGCCACACCGGGGGGCGCCGAGGTGCTGCGGTGGGAGATGCACGCCACGCTCGGTGAGCCGTGACGGTCACCGGGGGTGGACGCTGC
>JAYSXW010000608.1:0-6881 GCA_043716935.1 Pseudonocardia sp. | reverse complement strand
GCGACGGCGTCCGCGGCGCGCTGCTCCTCCTCGCCCAGGCCGCTGGCGTGCACCTCGGTGCCGGGGCGGAGCAGGTGGCGGACCTGCTCGACGTACTGGTCGAGTCCCACCACGATCGACGCCCGGCGCAGCTCCGCGTCGGCGCGCGGCACCCGCAGGTCGGCCGCTCCCGGGCCCAGGCCGACGATCGCGAGCCGCCCGCGGGGCCGGATCCGCGCTACCGCCACCGTCACGCCGTCGCCGATGATCTTCTCGACCACCAGCTCGACGGGCGCCCCGTCCGCGAGCTCTCGCGCGGCGTGCAACGCGGCGGCCTCCGCCACGCTGGCCGTTCCCACCTCGGCCGCCACCACCGCGCTCGGGTTCGGCACCTCGACGCCGGCCAGCACCGCGGCCGGGAACGTGCGCAGTGGCGCTGGCGCGATCGCGGCCAGGATGCCGGCCTCGTCGGCCTTGAGATCGACGCTGGCCCAGGCCCGCACGGCGCGCAGGTCGAAGCCGTGCTCGTCCTGAACCTGCCGCACCGTCGCCGCGACGGCCTCACCCGACACCCCCCGCACACTCCCGACGCCCACCACCAGCGTCGGCACCACCAGCACCGTCCCCGCGAGTCGGGGCCCAGGTGCGCGCGAGTCGGGGTCTGCGTGCGCGCGAGTCGGGGCGTCGCCGTCCACGAGTCGGGACCCGAGCGTCTGCGCGCCGGGCTCCGGGAGACCTGGCAGACGGTCGGTGATGGTGATGGTGTGTCTCGGCTCGCCGGTGAGTGGCGGCAGCGGGGTCAGGGGGAAACCCAACGGGTTCTCCACGAGGGCCGCGCCGTCGAGCAGGGCGGTGCCGGCGGCGGCGGCGTCGCCGTCGACCTCGGCCCCGAGCAGTGCCACCAGCTCGTCCAGGCCGGTGCTCCCGGCCGCGTCCGAGGCCGTCGTGATCACCGCTTCGGACCCGAGGACGGCCGCGACCCGCGCGGCGAGCACGTTCGCGCCGCCCTGGTGACCCCCGGCGAGCGCGACGGCGAACCGGCGGGCCTCGTCGACGCACACGACCCCGGGGTCGGTGTGCTTGTCGGCGAGCAGGGGCGCGACGAGCCGGACCGTCGCGCCCGTGGCCAGCAGGAACACCGCACCGTCGAGCCCGGGCCAGAGCGCACCCAGCTCGTCGAGCGGATGCGGCTCCCCCACCCCCGCGGCGGCCAGCTCGGCGGCGGCGCGGCGCCCGACGGCGGTGACAGCGAACAGGGCGATCATGGCTCTCGTACTCCCCACAGGATGGTGATCGGGTTGGTGGCCGCGAGCCGCACAGCCCCGTCGGGCAGCGTGGCCAGCCGCGACGCGGCGAGCAGCACCCCGTCGACGGCATGGCCCGCTCGCAGCAGCGCGGCACGGGTGGGGGCGATACGGTCGAGGGCGGCGAGGGCGACGACCACCCGCTCGGCGCCCGCCACCGCCGCGACGACATCGGGCCCACCGCCGCCGACGAACACCGCGTCCGCCGGGGGCAGGTCGGCGAGCGCGGCGGGGGCCTCGCCGACAACCACCCGCACGTCGACGCCATGGCCGGCGGCGTTGCCGGCGACGCGCTGCGCGTCGTCGGTCCGGCGCTCCACCGCGACGGCGGCGGCTCCGAGCCGCGCGCACTCCACGGCGACGCTGCCCGAACCGGCGCCGACGTCCCACACGAGCGCACCGGGCCGCGGGGCGAGGCGGGCGAGCACGACGGCCCGTACCTCGGCCTTGGTGATCATGCCGGCGCGGTGCTCGAACGCGTCGTCGGGCAGGGCCCAGCCGCCGGCCGGCGGGGTCGGCTCGCCGCCCGCGTACCAACCCCGGGCGGGCACGGCATCGACGTCACGCAGGCAGAGCACCACGTTGAGCGGATGCCAGGTCCGGTTGCCGGCAGCCCTGGCGGGCAGGGTTGTGAGGCGCTCGTCGGGGCCGCCGAGGTCCTCGGCCACCACCAGCGTCCGTGGCCACCCGTGCAGCGCCGCCCCGATCTCGGCCGGCCCGGCGCCGGGCGCGGTGAGCACGGCTGTGGCGGCGCGAGCCCGGCACACGTTGACGGCCGGGCCGAGCGCTCGACCGTGCGCGCTGACGATCGCCACGTCGTCCCAGGCTCGGCC
This sequence comes from Pseudonocardia sp., assembly GCA_043716935.1. Classification (GTDB taxonomy): domain Bacteria; phylum Actinomycetota; class Actinomycetes; order Mycobacteriales; family Pseudonocardiaceae; genus Pseudonocardia. Next base: position 4,765 of record JAYSXW010000608.1, on the reverse strand, counting down.
GAGCCGTCCGAACAGGTGCTGCAGGCTCGAGAGCGCGGGCAGCACCCGCGGCTCGTGCCCACGCTCCCGCAGCAGCCGAACGATACCGAAGAAACCCGGATCGCCGCTGGCCAGGAGCACGACCCGGCGGCCGACGAGCGTCGCCAGGGCCGGTTCGAGCGGGCCCAGCTCGACGCGGTCGGCGGAATCGGGGACCACGGTGGCCGCGAGGTGGCGCCGCCCGCCGACGACGATCTCGGCCTGCGCCAGCGCCTCGGCGGCCCCGGGCGGGAGCGGCCCGCCGTCCAGTCCGACGACGGTGAGCGTCACCGGGACGTCCGGCGTAGAGGCTCGGTCACGGGGCGGGGCGGCCCGCGGCCCGGGCGGCGCGCAGGGCGGTCCGCGCCGTGCGGTCGGGCTTGCGGAAGGTGTGGAAGTGGCCGGGGTGGTAGAGGTGGCTGCGGGTGCCGGTGGCGGCAAGGGCGTCGCCGACCAGGAACAGCGTCTGGCGCCAGAGCTTGCGCTCCTTGCAGACGGCCTCGACCTCGTCGAGCCGGCATGCGATCGTCAGCTCGTCGGGCCAGCTGGTCCGGTAGGCGACGACCACCGGCGTGTCGTCGGCGTAACCGCCCGCACGCAGCTCGTCGACCATCTGCGAGGTCCGCGCGGCGGACAGGAAGATCGCCATCGTGGTGCCGTGGCGGGCGAAGTCGCGGAGCTTCTCGCGTTCCGGCATCGGGGTCTTGCCGCCCTCGAGCCGACACAGCACCACCGCCTGCGCCACCTCGGGGATCGTCAGCTCCCGCCCCGCGACGGCGGCGGCAGCCCCGAACGCCGACACCCCGGGCACGATCTCGACGTCGAGGCCGATCTCCTGCGCTGCGTCGTACTGCTCCTGCACCGCGCCCCACAGCGACGGGTCACCCGAGTGCACGCGGGCCACCGCCGACCCCTCGGCGGCGGCCCGCCGGTAGAGCGCGAGGACGTCCTCGTGCGCGATCTGCGACGAGTCGACCAGCTGCGCGTCGGGCCGCGCGTGCTCCCGCACGCACTCCTCCATCACCAGGCTGGCCGCCCAGATCACCACGTCGGCCTCGGCGATGCGCCGCGCGCCGCGCAGCGTGATGAGATCGGCCGCGCCCGGCCCGGCCCCGATGAACGACACTCTTCCGCGATCCACGTCCGACAGTTTGGGCCGGATCCGGCGACAGAGTCCAACTGATGGGAGAGACTGGGATCATGCGCACCATCGGCCTGCTCGGTGGCATGAGCTGGGAGTCCAGCGCCGAGTATTATCGGATCGCCAACCAGCTCGTCGCGGCGCGGCTCGGCGGTCTGCACTCCGCCCGGTTGCTGCTGGCGTCGGTGGACTTCGCCGACGTGGAGGCGCTGCAGCGCGACGGGCGCTGGGAGCAGGCCGGCGACGAGCTCGCGGCCGTCGCCCGGTCGCTGCAGGCCGGCGGCGCGGAGCTGCTGCTGCTGTGCACCAACACCATGCACATCGTCGCCGACGCTGTGGCTGCGGCCGTCGACATCCCGCTGTTGCACATCGCCGACGTCGCCGCCGATGCCGTTCGGGCCGCCGGGCTCACCCGCGTCGGCTTGCTGGGCACGGCGTTCACGATGGAGCAGCCGTTCTACCGCGACCGGCTCACCGCCCACGGCCTCGACGTCCTGGTGCCCGACGCGCCCGATCGCGCACTGGTCCACGGCGTGATCTTCGACGAGCTGTGCCGCGGAATCGTGCGCGAGGAGTCCCGCTCGGCCTACCGCGACGTGCTGGCCCGGCTCGCCGCGGCCGGTGCACAGGGTGTGGTGCTGGGGTGCACCGAGATCGAGCTGCTGGTGGGGCCGTCCGACAGCCCGGTGCCGCAGTTCCCGACCGCCCGCCTGCACATCGAGGCGGCGGTGCAGCAGGCCCTCGCGGGATGACCCCATCGGCCCGCCCGGACCGCCGAGTTGCGGCACCACTCGGGTCGATGTGTGTCAGCCCGCGGTGCCTCGCTCCACGACCCAGCGGGTCTGCTGCCCGGTGACGCCGACGCGGCCCGCCGCTGTCCGGTCCGCGCATGTCCGGTCGGGCGGCGGAGTAGCCGATCTCGAGACCGACGGTGACACAGGTGGCGCGCAGGCCAGTTCGGCTCGTCCGACGATGATGGCGACGACTGCATCATGTACGTCGAGTGTGATGGCGGCCATGGGCTGCCGCGACGAACCGCCCGACCGCCTCCGGGTTCCCGACGGGGTGGGTGTGCAGGAACGACGCGTGCACACCGCCCGCGACGTAACCCTCCGGCTCGCCGCCGCGCCACCCCCAGGCCGGGCTGCCGGCCCGGGGCGTCACGGTGCAGTGGTGGAACTCGTGCCCGGCGACCCGCTCCCCGGCGCGGAACAGGACCGAATCGCCGAGCGCGACGGCGTCGCGGTAGCCCAGCGTGAGCCGACCGGTCATGGCGGCGCGGGCGGGGAGCACCCCGCACAGGGGGGCACCGTCGAGGGAGTCGCACAGGTAGAGCAGCCCCCCGCACTCCGCGTGCACCGGCGCGCCGGATGCGGCCAGCGCCCGCACCGCGGCCCGCAGCGGCGCGTTCGCCCCGAGCGCCGCGACGTGCTCCTCCGGGAAACCGCCGGGCAGCACCAGCGCCGCTGTGTCGGGCGGCAGGGCCTCGTCCCGCAGCGGATCGACGACCAGAACCTCGGCTCCCGCCGCCTGCAGCAGTTCGACGTGTTCGGCGTATCCGAACGTGAACGCCGCCCCCCCGAACACCCCCACCACCGGCGAGTCCGCCGATCCGCCACGGTGAGTTCGACGATCGGGCGCGGTGGGTTCGCCGATCGGGCACAGCCGGGCGGAGGGCTCCCACCGCGGTCCGTCGCTCAGCGGCAGGGCCGACGCACAGACCGCGTCGAGGTCGACGTGCTGAGCCACCAGCTCGGCCATCGCGTCGACGGCGGCCAGCGCGGCGCTCCCGTGCTCGACGGCCGGGACCAGACCCAGATGCCGGGACGGCACGGCCATGGTGTCGCGGCGCGGGAGCACCCCGAGCACCGGCAGCCCGACCTCGGCCACCGCGGCCCGGAGGACCTCGTCGTGCCGCGCCGAGCCGACGCGGTTCAGTACGACCCCCGCCAGGCGGACGGCAGGGTCGAACGACCGGAATCCGTGCAGCAGCGCCGCGAGACTGCGCGACTGGCCCCGACAGTCCACCACCAGCACCACCGGCGCCCCGAGCAGGCCGGCGACGTGCGCGGTGGAGCCGGCCCCGTCGGCGAGCCTGCCGTCGAACAGCCCCATGACGCCCTCGACCACCGCCACGTCCGCCCCCGCCGCCCCGTGCCGGGCCAGCGGCAGGACCATGTCGTCGCCGACGAGCACCGGGTCGAGGTTGCGACCGGGCCGGCCCGCGGCGAGCGTGTGGTAGCCGGGGTCGATGTAGTCCGGCCCGACCTTGAACGGCGCCACCACGCTGCCCCGCCGCCGCAGGGCGGCCATCAACCCGGTGGCGAGCGTGGTCTTGCCGGACCCGGACGCGGGCGCGGCGATCACCACCGTCCGCGGCCCGGTGATCACGGGCGGACGGCGGTCGGGTGATCACCGCGGGCCACCGGGCGCGGGTGATCACCGCGGGGGCACGGCACCGTCAGTGGCCCAGCACGGGGTGCGGGACGTACGGCCCCTCGAGGGCCGCGATCTCGTCGGCGGAGAGCGCCACGTCGACCGCCGCGACGGCGTCCTCGACGTGCCCGGGCTTCGTGGCCCCGACGATCGGTGCGGTGATCGCCGGCTTGTGCAGCATCCACGCCAGCGCCACCTGCGCGAGCGGCAGGTCGCGGGACTTGGCGATGTCGGCGACGGCGTGCACCACGGCGTCGTCGGCCTCGGTGTACATGCTGTCGGCGATGGGGTCGCTGCCCGAGCGGGTGGTGGTGCGCTCCTCCGGTACGCGCGCCAGCCGGCCGCGGGCCAGCGGGCTCCACGGGATCACCCCGACGCCCTGGTCGAGGCACAACGCGTGCATCTCGCGCTCCTCCTCGCGGTAGAGGAGGTTGTAGTGGTCCTGCATCGAGACGAAGCGCGTCCATCCGCTCAGGTCGGCGACGTGCTGGGCCTTCGCGAACTGCCACGCGTACATGCTCGACGCCCCGAGGTAGCGGACCTTGCCGGCCCGCACGACGTCGTGCAGCGCCTCCATCGTCTCCTCGATCGGGGTGGCGTCGTCCCAGCGGTGGATCTGGTAGAGATCGACGTGATCGGTGCCCAGCCGCGTCAGCGAGGCGTCGATGCTCGCCATGATGTGCTTGCGCGACAGGCCCCGGTCGTTGGCGCCGCGTCGATCCCCGTGGCTGCCCATCGGCATGAAGACCTTCGTGGCGAGCACGTAGTCGTCGCGGCGCGGGAGGAACTCGCGCAGCAGGGTGCCGGTGACCTCCTCGCTCGCGCCGACCGAGTACATGTCGGCGGTGTCGAAGAACGTGATGCCGGCGTCGACGGCGCTGCGCACGAGCGGGCGCGAGGCGTCGAGGTCGAGCACCCAGTCGCGCCAGGCCGGCGAGCCGTAGCTCATCATGCCCAGGCAGATGCGGGAGACCTGCAGTCCGGTCGATCCCAGTCGCGTGTAGTCCATGGTCACCACTCGATTCCCCGCTGGCCCTTCTGGCCCTCGTCCATCGGATGCCTGATCTTCGTCGTCTCCATCACCAGGTCGGCCGCGGCGATCAGCTCCGGAGCGGCGTCCCGCCCGGTGATGATCACGTGCTGCCGCCCGCCGCGCCGGGCGAGCACCTC
>JAYSXW010000607.1:0-6902 GCA_043716935.1 Pseudonocardia sp. | reverse complement strand
CCCACCGACCCACGGGCAGTGGCCCACATCGACCGGGCCGGTCCGGCTGGTCGCGGCGGGCGCCACCTCGGTCTTCATGCACTGAGGATCGACCACCTGCACCCGTCGGCGTCAGATGCCGATCGGTCCGAACGACAGGGACCAACGCCCGTTGGGTCCGGCTCCGGCCCGACACCGCCGGTCCCGGACGGGCGTCTCCGCTGAGGTGTGCGGAGTGTCGATCCACAGTCGCCGCAGCTGCGTGAGCTGAGCTCCACCGCGCGGGCCGCCGTGAGGACAGGCAGGTCGGGGCAGCGGTCCGGGCCCCCACCTGGCCGGGCGTCGACCCGACGTCGGTGGCGAGCTGCATCAGGTACCGGCGCCGGCCCGCTCGATCACGGTCAGTTCGACGTGCCCCGCCAGGTCGACGGGCCGGTGCGCGCAGCCCCACTCGTTGTCGTACCAGCCCACGACCTTCACCTGCTCGCCGATGACCTTCGTCAGGCCGGAGTCGGAGACGACACGGTGGGTCCTCGGTGTAGGTCAGGTAGCCCGCGAGCTCGTCCTCGGCGGCGGACCGGAACGCGGCGTTGACGGCCTCGACGGTGGTGGGCGCGCCGAGGATCACGGTGAGGTCGGTGGCCGAGCCGGTGGGCACGGGCACCCACAGGGCGTATCCGTCGAGCCGGCCCGCGAGGTGCGGCAGCACCAGGCCGACGGCCTTGGCGGCACCCGCCGAGGTGGAGAACACGTTGATCGCTGCCGTGCGGGCCCGCCGGAAGCCCCGGTGCGGCCCGTCCTGCAGGTTCTGGCCCGGGGTTGTAGGCGTGGATCGTGGTCATCAGGCCGCGCTCGATCGCGGCGTCGGCGAAGGAGTGGAAGATCGAGATTTACCGCAAGGTGCAGTAGACCCGGGCTGCGCGTCATCGCGGTCGACCGGACGCCGCTCGAGGAGTCGCGTCCGCCGGTGGGCGACGGCCCGGGCCACTCTCGTGCTGGCCTGCCAGAGCAGCAGAGCTGTGCTGCACGCGGTGCACGGCGCAGCCCGAGCCGAACGCGAACTGACTTCAGTGTGTGGCGGCCGGGCCACGCCTCACGTGAAAGCCGACATCCCGCGGGCGTAGCCACGCATCGAGCCGATCACCGGGTCGGCCTCCCGCGTCGCCTGCCCCGGCTCGGGGGCGTCGCCCTCGTGCCCGTTCGTGAGAATCGGCATGCCCGAGGGCTGATCGTTGTCGGAGATGCGAGCCATCGACCAGCGGGCGAACGCTCGACTCTCGACGCGCTGCGCCTCGAGAAGCGTGACGGCCTCGTGCCGGGGGTCCACGGCGATCTTCTCGAACAGGCCGCGCACGACGCCCTCGTCGCCCTCGAGCGTCTGCACCACGTAGTCCTGCCACACGAGCAGGGCGCCGGTGATGTCTCGATCGACGTTCTTCGAGCGGGAGGCGTCGAGGATCGATGCGATCTCGACGGCCCGATCCTCCGGCGCGATGGTCAGCTGACTGCGGTAGACAAGCCGGAAGATCGGTGTGGCTGCGGTGTCGGCCATGAGTGGCCCTCCTCCTGGGTCACGAGGTGGCCCGGCCAGGGATGCGGGCACACGTTTGAAACGTACACCTACGTGACGCGTACCACACGTCAATCTTGTACAGCCCGGGCTGAGCGTCCGACCACGACCCTCATCGAGGACCTCGAGGGGTGGGGGTGGGCCGGGTCCCCATCCGACCGAGGCCGTCCGGGTGCTTGGGCGCCCGGCCCGTGACCTCCGCCGGTACCCGCGACCGATGTCCCGGGGCAGCGTGGTCGCCGTGGACCAGCCGGTGACGAGGGCGGTCTGGCCGTGGAAGTCCGTCTGTTCTCCCACCGCTCGCGCGGTGTGTCAGAGCGCCGGCGTGCAGCCGGGCGCGTGCGGTGGTGGGTCAGGAGGCAGGGCGGAGCAGAGCCAGGTCGACGAGGGCGACGAGGGTCTGTGCCCGTGCCCGGAACATGCCCGTGGTGTGCGCGGCGTCGGCGGTGGCGTCGAGGACGTCGGTGAGGGACTTGAGGCCGTCGAACGCTCCGACCAGCACCGCGGTGACGTCGCCGGGGTGCTGGTCGGACCGCAGGTCCCCGTCGGTCTGGCCGCGCCGCACGATGTCGGCGACCAGCGCCACCCACTCGACCAGGGGCTTGCTGACCTGCTCGGCGAGCCCCGGATCGGCCACGAGCTCCTTGGTCAGCCGCGTGATGCTCCATGCCGCGGGCTCTGCCTCGATCAACTCGAGCAGGGCCGGCACCAGGGCATGCAGTTGCTGGAGAGTCGACGGTCGGGACAGGACCCGGGAGTGCACCCGGTCCAGCCACCGGGCCTGCTGATCGGTGAGCACCGCCGGCGCGAGCTCGGACTTGGACCGGAAGTAGAAGTAGAACGCGCCCTTTGTCAGGCCGGAGGCCGCGATCAGCTCGCTCAACGTCGTCGAGGAGTAGCCCCGCTCGGCGAACACCCCCGCCGCGGTGCGGAGCAGGAGCGCTCGGGTCGCCTCGCCCTTGGCCGTGGCGGGCACCATGGGCTCCGCCGCGCTCGCCGATGACGCCAATGTCGTCCACCTTCCAACCGACGGACGGTATGTCGAGCGGCGAGCCAACTGGGCGCCAGCCGAGGCCCGCTACTCGTAGGGGTCGACCGGCGCGTCGACGGTCTGGGCCGCCACGGCGTCGATCTCGGGGACGCCGTCGGGCCCCAGGGCACGGAACGTGCCCTGCACGGTGACCCAGCTGTCCCGGGGACGCGGTGGGCCGTTCGGCTCGAACACGCGAACGACGGCCGCAACGGCATCGGCGGCGCAGCAGGAGATCTGGAAGCGGGCCAGGCGGTAGCCGCCGCCGCCGTCCGGGCCGGCGACGAAGCCGGTCAGCTCCACGGGATTGCCCCCGAAGCTCCCCCCGTTGCTGTCGACGGCCCGCTCCCCGAACTCGCGCACCGCCATCGGGTACGGGCCGCCGGCGGCCAGGGGCGGGTAGGTGAGCCCGCCGGCGCCGAGGCTGATCGACGTCGCCGCCCGGTCGACCCCGTAGCTGCCCAGCGCGGGCGGCGGGGCCAGCAGCACGGCAAGCACCGGCACGAGCAGCAGCCAGCCGACGCGGTCGCCGTGGGTGTGGGCGTGGCCACCGTGGCCGTCCTCGCCGTGGCCGTCCTCGCCGTGGCCGTCCTCGCCACGAGAGTGGACGATCCCGGCCCCGACCGGCGCCCGCAGCCCCGACACCACCGCAACCAGCCCGAGCACGACCAACAGCACCCCCGCGAGCAGCAGCCACGGCCCCATCGCGGTCTGCACGTAGCGCTGGTAGACCTCGGTGAGCACGAGCCGTACGAGCAGCACGCCCACGAGCAGCACCGCGGTGCCGCCGGCCTCCTTGCTCATGATCCCCGCTTCACGATCCCCGCCTCACAGCAGCCACCACCCGACGAGCGCCGCCGAGCCGACCGCGCAGACGAACGTCACCGGCACGAACCGCAGCGCGAACGACCGTCCGAACGTGCCGACGTGCAGCGCGATCAGCTTCACGTCGACGACCGGGCCGACGACCATGAAGGCCAGCTGCGCGGTCGGGGAGAACTGACGCAGCGACGCGGCGACGAACGCGTCGGCCTCCGAGCAGACCGCGAGGACGACGGCGAGCACGGCCAGCGCCAGCACCGACCACCACAGGCCGGCGAACGCGTCGACGACCCCGCGCGGCACGACGGTCTGCAGGGTGGCGGCCGTGGCCGCGCCGACGACGAGGAAGCCCCCGGCGCTGAGGAAGTCGTGCTGGGCGGTGGCGAGGAAGGTCGCGAGGGGAGTGCCGGCGTCGGGGGTGCGGCGTCGGGCCCCGGCGAGCAGGTCGTCGCGGCCCAGCAGCGACCACAGCCAGCCCACCGCCGAGGCCGTGAGCAGCCCGCCGACGGCACGGGCCAGCACCATCTCCGGACGCCCCGGGAACGCGACTGCGGTGGCCACCAGCACGACGGGGTTGATCGCGGGCGATGACAGCAGGAACGCCAGCGCGGCCGAGGGCGCCACCCCGCGCCCCATCAGCCGCCGCGCCACGGGCACCGATCCGCACTCGCAGCCGGGCAGCGCCGCCCCCGCGACCGCGGCGACCGGGACGGCCAGCGCCGGGTTCCGCGGCACCACCCGGGTGATCAGGTGCGCGGGGACGAAAGCGGTGACCGCACCGCTGATCGCCACCCCCAGTACGAGGAACGGTACGGCCTGCACCGTGACGGCGACGAAGATCGTCGACCAGTTGGCGACGGCCGGTTCGTCGAGCACCCGGCGCAGCACGGGCTGGGCGAGCACGGCGAGTACCACGAGCCCGGCGACCACCGGAAGCCCCCAGCCGGCGCGGGGACGGGGAGCGGCAGGTGCCGTGGACCCGGAGACATCGACCACGCTGCGCACCCTACGACGGCGCGCACCGTGAGCGCCGTCGTTCATGCAGATGGCACCGGAACATCACTTGTCGCCCTTCGTATGCGCATGTCACTGTTTCGGTCACCCGACCGTGTCCCTGGAGGATCAGTGCTGCCCCAGTCCCGCCGAGCTCGGATGGGTCTCGTCGCCGCGAGCGTCGCCGCGGTCGTCCTGGCCCCCCTGGCCACCACCGCCACAGCGGGCGCCGTCGAGATCGCGGGCGCACGCACCCTGACCGACACCGTGCACGTCGACTTCACCGGCGCCCGCCCCGCCGCCACGTCCGACGTCCACCTGCTCGCCTACAACGACTTCCACGGCAACCTCGAACCGGCGGGCCTGAACATCTACGGCAAGTTCGCCGGGGGCGCCGCCTACCTCGCAAAGGCGATCAAGGACAAGCAGGCGCAGTACCCGCGCGAGGCCACGTTGTTCGCCGGCGACAACATCGGCGCCGCACCGCTGGTCAACGCGCTGTTCGACGAGGAGCCCGCGGTCATCGTCGCGAACGCGATGAAGGTCGACGTCGCGAGCGTCGGCAACCACGAGTTCGACAAGGGCGCCACCGAGCTGCTGCGCATCCAGAACGGCGGCTGTCCGGCCGACGGCTGCGTCGGCGCCCCCTATGCGCGTCCCGGCAAGAAGGCCAAGGACACCTACCCCGGCGCCGACTTCGAGTACCTCTCCACGAACGTGGTGGCCACCGCCGACGGCAAGCCGCTGCTCAAGGACACGTTCACCAAGCGATTCCGGGGCACCTCCGGCAAGCGGTTCACGGTGGGCTTCATCGGCGAGACGCTGCAGGCGACCCCGACGATCGTGACGCCGGCGGGTGTCCAGGGCCTGAGCTTCCTCGACGAGGCGGACGCCGCCAACGCGGCCGCCGCGAAGCTCCGCGAGGACGGCGTGAAGATCCCCGTCCTCATCGTCCACCAGGGTGGCTTCCAGACCGGCACCGCTGCTCTCAACGGCTGCGCGGGCAACCTGGCCGGAAGCGACATCGAGAAGATCGTCCAGCGGCTCGACCCGTCGATCAAGGTCATCGTCTCGGCACACACGCACGCCGAGTACCGCTGCACGATCACCTCGGGTGGCGTCACCCGGCTCGTGACCAGCGCATCCTCCTTCGGGCGGGTGCTCTCGGACATCAACCTGACCGTCGACGACCGCAGCGGTGAGCTCGTCTCCGCCGACGCCACCAACTCGATCGTGGAGAACGCGCTCAACGTCCCTGGGGTCGGCGTGGTCCGCCGGGAGGACACCTCCAAGGCCGACCCGACGGTCGCGGGCATCGTCAGTCAGTACGTCACCGCGGCCGCCCCGCTGGCCAACCAGGTCATCGGCTCTATCCAGGGTGACCTGACGCGCACCGCGTCCGGCGAGTCGACCCTCGGCGACGTGATCGCCGACTCCCAGCTCGCGGCCACCGCACCGGCCGCCGTCGGCAGCGCGCAGATCGCGTTCATGAACCCCGGCGGCATCCGCGCCGATCTACGTACCACCGACATCGCGGCCGGCGAGGCCATCGGCGAGGTCACCTACGGTGAGGCCTTCACGGTGCAGCCGTTCGGCAACAGCCTTGTGGTGAAGACCCTGACCGGTGCCCAGATCCGCGCGCTGCTGGAGCAGCAGTTCGCCGGCTGCCGCGGACAGATCACCAACCGGACGCTGCAGATCTCGGCCGGGTTCAGCTACACCCAGGCGGCCGCGGCGCTGCCGGCGACGCCTACCCCCGAGCAGTGCGCGGCCAAGCTCGGCGGCATCACGCTGAACGGGATGGAGCTCGACCCGGCCGCGAACTACCAGGTCACCGAGAACAGCTTCCTCGCCACCGGTGGTGACGGCTTCACCACCTTCAACGCCGGCACCGACGCGACCGGCGGCGGCCAGGACATCGCCGCCCAGCTCGCGGCGTTGGCGGCGGCCAAGCCCGCCGGCATTCCCGTCCCGCCGCTCAACCGCATCGTCACCGCCGGCTGATCCCCCGCACCGACCGCGACCGCCTGTCCCCAACCGGGGCGGGCGGTGCCCTTTCCGGGGCTGCCGGAGGGGACGGTGGCCGAAACGGTGCGGCCCGTCTACGCGATCACCAGCCTCACAACGTTCCAGGCGGACTCGGATCGGCGCGCCGGACCCATCGCTGACCCGGTTTTCGGGGCTGGTGGCGGTGACCGAGCTGGTCGACCGCCTGAACATGATCAAGCTGTTGGATCGGGCGATCGGGTCGATCAAGACTCGGGACCGCGGCTTCTCCGGTGGGGAGTTGCTGGTCGGGATGGCGGCGGGCGCAGCTGACCGAGGAGGACTTCCTGGTCGGGCTGGACCGGCAACGTGCTGATGCCGCCGGGCAGGTGCTCGCCCCGGTGGCCGGGTTGAGTTCCACGACCGCGGCCGGACCGGCGTGCAGGTTCACCGACGGGCAGTGGCACGCGGTGGAGACGGGGACCCGCGACATCAGCGCCGCGATGCTCGCCGCGTTGCCCG
>JAYSXW010000606.1:0-2346 GCA_043716935.1 Pseudonocardia sp. | reverse complement strand
GGGAGCCCTTCCCGCCGCCCCACCCGGGCAAAGCATCGGACGCGATCGGAGCCGCGTTGGACGACGAGGCCGCCGAGCCCCAGGACGAGGACGGGCCGCTGCCCCGGCGGCGGCGCAACACCCACCTCGCGCCGCAGCTGCGCCGAGGCGGTACCCCTGCGGGGTCACCGTTCACCGCGTTCGAGGACGCACCGGACGCCGCTGCGCACCGCCTGTCGAGCGTTCCCGGTGAGCTGGCGGCCGAGTTCCAGGAGGGCACCCGGCGGACCGGGCCGGACCCGTACCCGGACCCGGACCCGGACCCGGACCCGGACCCGGACCCGGACCACGTCACACCCGACGAGCACCGGGCCTGCTGACGCCCCGAGCGGCGGCACCGACGGGTTCGTCACCGACAACAGCCCGGCCCCGCTCAGTCGGCCGAGGCGTCGAGGTAGGAGCGCAGGTTGCGGCGGGTCTCGGTGAGGGAGTCGCCGCCGAACTTCTCCAGCGCGGCGTCGGCGAGCACCAGGGCCACCATCGCCTCGGCCACCACCCCGGCCGCCGGGACGGCGCATACGTCGGAGCGCTGGTGGATGGCCTGCGCGACCTCGCCGGTGGCGACGTCCACGGTCCGCAGCGACCGTGGCACGGTGGAGATCGGCTTCATCGCGACCCGGACCCGGACGGGCTCGCCGTTGGTCATGCCGCCCTCGATCCCGCCCGCCCGGTTGGACAGCCGCTCCACGTGTCCGCCGTCACCGCCGGGAACCATCTCGTCGTGCGCAGCGCTACCCCGCCGAGCGGCCGTGCGGAAGCCGTCGCCGATCTCCACGCCCTTCATCGCCTGGATGCCCATCAGCGCGCCGGCCAGCCGGGCGTCGAGCCGCCGGTCGGAGTGCACGTAGGACCCGAGCCCGACGGGCAGGCCGTAGGCGATGACCTCGACGACCCCGCCGAGGGTGTCCCCGTCGCGCTGGGCCGCGTCGACCTCCGCGACCATCGCCTCCGTGGCCGCCTCGGTCCAGGCCCGGACCGGGCTCGCGTCCACCCGCTCCAGATCACCCGGTCCCGGGAGCTCGTCGTCGGGCGCCGAGACGGTGCCGAGCGCGACGACGTGGGAGACGATGTCGACCCCGAGCGCCTGCTGCAGGAACGCCCGAGCGACGGTCCCCAGCACGACCCGTGATGCCGTCTCCCGGGCGCTGGCCCGCTCCAGGACAGGACGGGCGTCGTCGAAGCCGAACTTGATCATGCCAGCGAGGTCGGCGTGACCGGGCCGGGGCCGGGTCAGCGGAGCGTTGCGGGCACGTTCGGCGATCAGCTCGGGATCGACGGGGTCGGCCGACATCACCGTCTCCCACTTCGGCCATTCGGTGTTTCCGATGCGAACCGCGACCGGGCCGCCCTGGGTCAGCCCGTGGCGGACCCCCCCGATCACCTCCAGCTCATCGGCCTCGAACTTCATCCGCGCGCCACGGCCGTGGCCGAGCCGGCGCCGGGCCAGCTCGGCGGCCAGCTCCTTGGAGGTGATCTCGACGCCGGCGACCATGCCCTCGAGCACGGCGACCAGCGCGGGACCGTGGGATTCCCCGGCGGTGATCCAACGCAGCACGCTCCCATCCTGTCACCTCGCCGCCCGTGCGGCCCGGGCCCGTCACCCGCGCACCCTCTCGTGCCGCACCCGCCGTCTTTCCCGTCCGGCCGCCCCGTCCGCTGCCGACCGTCGCATCCCGGTCCGCCCTGTCGGTCCGCCCTGTCGGTACACCTGTCGGTCCGCCCCCGTCATCGCCCCGTCAGATCGCTGCGCCGGTGCAGACCAGCCACGTCGTGACCAGCCACGTTGCGGCGAGCATGGACGGCCCGTGCGGCAGCGCCCCGCCGCGTCCCAACCGGCCGACGAGCACCCCGACGACGCCGGCCCCCGCGGTCAGTACGGCCGCCAGCAGGCCGCCCAGCAGGAGCGCCGGCCAGGCGACGGCGGCGAGCACCGCGCCGAGTGAAGCCGCGAGCTTCACGTCGCCCGCCCCCAGCGAGCGGGGCGCGAGCAGGGCCACCCCGGCGTACCCGCCGAGCGCGACCGCCGCACCCTCGGCCGCCCGCAGAACGGTGGCCGAACCGAGCGGTGCGAGCAGGAGCAGCGCCACCGGGAGCGCGGGAAGGGTCAAGGTGTCCGGGAGCCGCCGGCACGCCAGGTCGACCGATCCGGCCGCGACGGCGAGCCAGCCGAGCCCGAGCAGCAGCGGGACCCACCCCGGCGGCAGCACCGACGTCACCCCGCCGGCCGCGACAGCGCCCCACATCACCCCGCAGACCAGCTCGCACGGACCCGGGCGGATCCGGGCCCCGCGGCGCAACCGCGCCACC
>JAYSXW010000605.1:0-6913 GCA_043716935.1 Pseudonocardia sp. | reverse complement strand
AACGACCAGTCGAAGCGCGCCTGACCGCGCGCGAACCCGCCGGCCGATTTCGGCCGAACCAGGGTGCCGGATCGGCGGTCTCGCCTGGTGAGCGAAGCGCGAGTTCGCCGTTGCGGCTCGGGAGTGCCTCGTTCCCGCCAGCTGAGCTCGGCCGATCCGGCGGCGTTCAGGCCGTCATGTCGAGTTGGGCGAGGACCCTCGTCGGGCGGACCCGGACGAGCAACTCGCCCGGCACGCCGTTGCGTCGCCCGAACTGCTCGGCCCGCTCCGGGCCGACGTAGCGGGCCGCGATCAACGTGGCGGAGCGCACCAGTTCGCCCGGGTCCTCCGATATCTCCACGATGCCCTGGACCTGCACGAACCCGAACGGCGGCACCTCGGAGTCGACGCACAGCACGGTGCGGGAGTCGCGGGCCAGGGCTCGCCCCTTCGCCGTGTCCCGGCCCGTGTTGAACAGTAGATCGTCACCCTCCACGACGAACCAGACGGGCGCGACGAGCGGCCGGCCGTCGGCGGCGACGAACCCGAGCTTCGCCGTGCGGGACGCCTCGGACAGGAACTCGCGGACCTCAACGGTCAGTGCAGCCACGATCGTGAGCGTAGAGCGGAATGGCCGGGATGTCCGTCACGGTTGGCGACGAACGTGGGGGGTCACCGCGTCAGCTCCGTCGGTCGTCGTAGCGCGCACTCGCGTACCGCGGGTGGTGGCGGTGCTGTCCGCCTGCGTCTTCGCGCTCGGCACCAGTGAGTTCATGATCGCCGGCCCGCTGCCCGAGATCGCGGACGACCTGGCGGTCACCATTCCGCAGGCCGGTTGCCTGATCTCGGCGTTCGCGGTCGGCGTGATCGTCGGGGCACCGGCCATGGCGAGCGTCCGCAATCGGCCGGATGACGAGCCCGCGCCGCCGCTGGCCGCCGAGTTCACCGTGTTCCGACGGGGCCGGCTGTGGGTGGTGTTCGGCACCACCGCGCTCTACCAGGCCGCCGTCATCGGAGTGGTGAGCTACATCGCGCCGCTGCTCACCGAC
The DNA here is from genome assembly GCA_043716935.1 of Pseudonocardia sp. Taxonomy (GTDB): domain Bacteria; phylum Actinomycetota; class Actinomycetes; order Mycobacteriales; family Pseudonocardiaceae; genus Pseudonocardia. The sequence continues at coordinate 5,885 of JAYSXW010000605.1, read as the reverse complement.
GTCACCGGGCTCGACGCCCGCTGGGTACCGCTGGTGCAGCTGGGCTTCGGGCTCGGCAGCGTCGTCGGGGTGATGATCGGTGGGCGGATCGCCGACGCGCACCCGTGGTCGACGCTGTTCGGATCGCTCGCCGGCGTCGTCGTCCTGCTGGTGCTGGTCGGTGTGTTCGCGCCGGTGCCGATCGTGGTCGTCGGGCTCGTCGTGCTGCTCGGCGTCGTCGCGTTCGTGATCGTCGCGCCCCTCGACGCCCGGGTGTTCGCCCTCGTCGGCGGGGCACCGACGCTGGCGAGCGCGGCCAACACCTCGGCGTTCAACGTCGGCAACTCGGCCGGCCCCGCACTCGGCGGCCTCGCGATCCCCGGCGGCCTGGGCTACACGGCCCCGGCGCGGCTGGGGGCCGGCCTGGCCGCCGGAGCGATCGGCCTCGGGCTGCTGTCGCGATACCTGGACCGCACTTCGCACACGGCCGGGTGACCCCACACAGGTTGCGCCGTGTGCGAGGCGCCCGAGAGGTGTGCGAAGTGGGGCCGTCGGGGGGAGGATCACGCCATGCGGACGGTGTGTGGGTGGGCGCGACGGGTTTCCCCCCATCGGCGGTCGGCAGGGTCCCTCGCCGGGGTGCGACCGCTCGCGGGCGGTCGCTCGCCGTTGATCACCGATCGGGTCGGCGAGCAGCGTCGCGGAGGAGCTCGCCTCGATCAGGTGGACGGCACGACCTGCGGCAGCGCGGTCCTGCTGGCACTGGCCGCCTGGGCCGACCCGGCCGAACTGCTGCGCATGGACGGCGAACCCGCCGGTACCGGCGTCACGACCGGCGCGACCACCGGCCTGACCGTCGGGTTCGGGGCCCGGTTCGACGCCCGGCAGAAGCAGGTGCACCGCGAGTCGACGCGGTTCTGGCCGCAGGCGATCGGCACGTCACCCTGGGGGATGGTGGCGTGGCTGCGCCGGCACGCCCCGGGCGCCGGCCCCTACCGGGTGCGGCTCGTCGACGACATGTCGGCCGCCGACGTCGCCGCCGCCCTCGCCGAGGCCGGCGCGGCACTGGCGGCGGGACGTCCGGTGCCGCTGCTGATCGGCACGTTCGTTCCGCGGCACTACTGCATGGCGCTGAGCGCCGATGGCGACACCTGGCGGGTGTACGAGCCGTCGAGCGGTCAGGTCCGGACGCTCGATGTGGCCATCGTCCGCCGTCGGGCCCTCGCCCCGGTGCTGGGCTTCGACCGCCTGCACGCGGTGCTGCTGCCCGCCTGACCGGCCGGGCAGGCCCCGACTCGCGCGCACGCAGGCCCCGACTCGCGGGGTGGTACCTGGGGAAACCGGGATGCGGGGCGTCCGTAGAATCGGGGGGTGACCGACACCCTCCCAGCGCGCACCGCCGATCTGCCCGAGCCGTCGATTCCCGCACAGTGGAACCCGGGCGAGGTAGAGGCCGGCATGTACGCGCGGTGGGTCGAGGCCGGGTACTTCACCGCCGACGCGTCGAGCGGCAAGCCGCCGTTCTGCGTCGTCATCCCGCCGCCCAACGTCACCGGTAGCCTGCACATCGGGCACGCGTTCGAGCACACGTTGATCGACATCCTGGTCCGGCGGCGTCGCATGCAGGGCTACGAGACGCTCTGGCTCCCGGGCATGGACCACGCGTCGATCGCCGTCCACGCGCTGGTCGAGCGTGCGCTGGCCGCCGAGGGCACCAGCCGCCGCGAGCTGGGCCGGGAGGCGTTCATCGAGCGCACCTGGGCGTGGAAGGCCGAGCACGGCGGTGCGATCCTGGCGCAGATGCGGCGCCTGGGTGACAGCGTCGACTGGTCGCGGGAGCGCTTCACGATGGACGAGGGCCTCAACCGGGCCGTCGTCACGATCTTCAAGCGGCTGTTCGACGATGGCCTGATCTACCGCGCGGAGCGAATGGTCAACTGGAGCCCGGAGCTGCGCAGCGTCCTGAGCGACGTCGAGGTGGAGCACCGGGAGGTCGAGGGCGAGCTCGTCTCCATCCGCTACGGCGACGGTGCGGACTCGCTGGTCGTCGCCACCACCCGGGTCGAGACGATGCTGGGCGACACCGCCGTGGCCGTCCATCCCGACGACGAGCGCTACGCCCACCTCGTCGGCCGGGAGATCGAGCTGCCGCTCGTGGGGCGCATGATCCGGATCGTCGCCGACTCCCACGTCGACCCGGCCTTCGGCACGGGCGCGGTCAAGGTCACCCCGGCCCACGACCCCAACGACTTCGAGATCGGTCGACGCCACGGCCTCCCGATGCCGACGATCATGGACGAGACCGGCACCATCGCCGGCACGGGCACCGCGTTCGACGGCATGGACCGGTTCGCCGCACGGGTCGCGGTCCGCGAGGCCCTGCGCGAGCAGGGCCGGATCGTCGCGGAGAAGCGTCCCTACGTCCACAGCGTCGGGCACGCGTCACGGGGGAAGTTCGAGCCGATCGAGCCGCGGCTGTCACTGCAGTGGTTCGTCAAGGTCGGGCCGCTCGCGCAGGCCGCGGGTGACGCCGTCCGCAGCGGCGAGGTCACCGTCCACCCGAAGGAGCTGGAGCCGCGCTGGTTCGGCTGGGTGGACAACATGCACGACTGGTGCATCTCCCGGCAGCTGTGGTGGGGCCACCGCATCCCGGTCTGGTACTCACCGGAGGGCGCAGCCGTCTGCCTGGGCCCGGGCGAGGAGCCGCCGGCCGGGTACACACAGGACGAGGACGTCCTCGACACCTGGTTCTCCTCGGGCCTGTGGCCGTTCTCGACGCTCGGCTGGCCCGACTCGACACCGGACCTGGCGACGTTCTATCCGACATCGGTGCTGGTCACGGGCTACGACATCCTCTTCTTCTGGGTCGCCCGGATGATGATGTTCGGGCTCTACGCCATGGATGAGAAGCCGTTCGACACGATCTCGCTGCACGGAATGGTCCGCGACCAGTTCGGCAGGAAGATGTCGAAAACGGTCGGCAACACCATCGACCCGGGCGCCTGGATGGACGACTACGGCACCGACGCGGTCCGGTTCGCGCTCGCCCGGGTCGCCAATCCGGGCACCGACGGGCCCATCGGTGAGGACTCCGTCGTCGCCGCGCGCAACTTCGGCACGAAGCTGTGGAACGCGACCCGGTTCGCGACGGGGCACGGGGCGTCGCCCGCGCTGCCGCTGCCGGTGGGCTCCCACAGTGCCGATGGTTCGCTGACCGACGCCGACGTCTGGATCCTCGGCCGGCTCCGCGAGGTCAGGGAACAGACCGACGCGCTGCTGGAGGACTTCCAGTACGCCAAGGCCACCGAGGGCCTCTACCACTTCGCGTGGGACGAGCTCTGCGACTGGTACATCGAGCTGGCCAAGCCCCAGCTCGCCGACCACACCACCGCCGACGGCACCCGTGCCGTCCTCGGGCACGTCCTGGACGCGCTGATGCGGCTGCTGCACCCGATCACGCCGTTCATCACCGAGGCGCTGTGGCAGGGCCTGACCGGTGGGGAGTCCGTCGTCGTCGCCCCGTGGCCGGTCGAGGCCGGCCTCCCGGTCGACGCGGCGGCGGCTCGGCGCGTCGCCGACCTGCAGAAGCTCGTCACGGAGATTCGGCGCTTCCGCACCGAGCAGCGGGTGCCCGACCGGCGCCGCGTCGCGGCCCGCCTCGTCGGGCTCGACGAGGCCGGGTTGGGCGGCCAGCGGGCCGCGATCGCGTCGCTGGTCCGGCTCGACGAACCCGACGACGGCTTCGCCGCCACCGCCACCCTGGAGCTGACCCTGGCGAGGTCGTCGGTGCGCGTCGAGTTGGACACGTCCGCGGCGATCGATGTCGTCGCCGAACGGGCCCGGCTGGGTCGCGACCTCGCCGTCGCCGAGAAGGAGCGGGAGCAGGCGGGCAAGAAGCTGGGCAACCCGAGGTTCGTCGACAAGGCGCCGGCCGACGTCGTCGACGGTATCCGCATCCGCCGGGCGGCCGCGGTGGCCGACATCGAGCGGATCACCGCGCAGCTGGCCACGCTGCCGCCGTCGTGACCGGGCCCGAGGGTGAGGGCGGGATTCCCGAGCCCGAGGACGCCGTGATCTCCCACGTCCTCGACGCGATCCGGGGCGGCGACACCCCCGACATCGTGCCGGCCACCTCCTCGGTCGTGAGCTTCGCGGAGTTTCTCGCGGTCGAGGCAGTCCTGGATCGGCGCTGGCCCGAGACCGTCATGGAGCCCTCGCTCGACCGCATCGCGGCACTCGTCGACGCGATGGGCGAGCCGCATCGCGGCTACCCCGTGGTGCACCTGACCGGCACGAACGGCAAGACGTCCACGGCCCGGATGGTCGACGCGCTGCTGACCGAGATCGGCCTGCGCACCGGGCGCTACACGAGCCCGCACCTGCAGCGGGCCACCGAGCGGATCAACGTCGACAACCGCCCGGTCACGCCCGAGCGCTACGTCGAGCTGTACCGCGACGTGCTGCCGTTCGTCGAGATAGTGGACGGCACGCACGGGGCGCTGAGCAAGTTCGAGGTGCTCACCGGCATGGCGTTCGCGGCGTTCGCCGACGCGCCGGTGGAGGCCGGGATCGTGGAGGTCGGGCTCGGGGGCCGATGGGACGCCACCAATGTCGCCGATGCCACGGTCGCGGTCATCACGCCGATCGGGCTCGACCACGCCGAGTTCCTGGGCGTCGACGTGCTGGGGATCGCCCGCGAGAAGGCCGGGATCATCAAACCCGGATCGGTGGCAGTGCTGGCCGCGCAGGAGCGCAACGTCGCCGAGGTACTGATGCAGCGTTGTGTCGAGGTCGACGCCCAGGTGGCGCGCGAGGGCTCGGAGTTCGGCGTCGTGGAGCGCGAGATCGCGATCGGCGGGCAACGGCTCACTCTGCGCGGGCTGTCGGGCACCTATGACGAGGTGTTCCTGCCTCTGCACGGCGAGCACCAGGCGTCCAACGCGGCGCTCGCGCTCGCCGCGGCGGAGGCGCTGATCGGTGCCGGGCCGACGCAGGCCCTCGATCCGGAGGCCGTGCGGGCGGCGTTCGCCGGGGTGTCCTCGCCCGGACGCCTGGAGCGGCTCGCGGCCGGACCGGGCACGGCCACCGTGCTGATCGACGCGGCCCACAACCCGCACGGTGCGCGCGCGCTCGCCGCCGCGCTGACCACGGAGTTCCGCTTCACGAGGCTGATCGGGGTGCTCGGCATCATGGCAGGCAAGGACGCCCGGGGCATCCTCGCCGAGCTCGAACCGGTGCTGCACGACGTGGTGATCACGGCCAACTCCTCGTCGCGTGCGATGGACCCCGACGAGCTCGGGGCGCTCGCCGCCGAGGTGTTCGGCGCCGGGCGGGTCAGCGTCGAACCGCGCCTGGCCGAGGCTGTGGCACAGGCGACGGAGCTGGCCGAGGAGGCGGGGGAGTCGGGGATCGGTGTGATCGTCGCCGGGTCCGTCGTCACGGCGGGGGAGACCCGCACGATCTTCGGTCGAGAGCCCTCGTGACGGACCGGGACGGTCTCGCGCCGCTGCCCGATCCCCTCAAGGGCATCCGCGGGGTGTTCGCCGCCGTCCTGACGCTGGAGGCGATCGTCGTCGGTCTGGCGCTGCTGGTGCTGCCGAAGTTCGGCACCGGCGCCACCCCGCTCGGGGTCGTCCTGATCAGCGGCATCGCGGTTCTCATGATCGTCGGGGCGGGGTTGCAGCGCCGGTCGTGGGGCCTGGCGTTCGCACTCGTGCTACAGGCCGCCACGATCGTCGTCGGGTTCGTCCTGGTGCCGGCCCTGGGCGTGCTGGGGCTGGTGTTCGGCCTGGTCTGGGGCGGTCTGCTGCTGATGCGACGCGACGTGGCCCAGAAGATGGCCCGCGGCGAGCTGCCCGCCCAGAAGCTGCGCGAGCAGCAGCTCCGGGAGTCCGGGCACGACCTGG
>JAYSXW010000604.1:0-2357 GCA_043716935.1 Pseudonocardia sp. | reverse complement strand
CCTGTTGGCTGGTGTGCGACGCGGACGGGCGGGCGCGCGTACTCGACCCCATCGCGGTCGGGACCGACGCGAGTGTCACGGGGGCGCCGCTCACGCCGGACACCGTGGGCAACGCGACGCGGATCGACTACATCCACACCCACCCGTTCGCCGGCTACGAGACCGCCGGACTGTCCACGAGCGACCTGGCCGCGGCCCAGGTGTTGCGGGAGCAGCTGCAGGCCATGGGATCGAACGCCGAGCTGGGCATGACGTCCATCGACGCCCTCACCGGCACCGTCACCCGCGGGGTGCCGGATCCTGCGTCCGGCGGGTGGAAGCGGCTGCAGGTCCTTCCCGGCGGCGGCGGCCGGGTGACCGACCAGCTGAACATGGACCAGGCCGGTTTGCTGAGCACGTTGTCCCCCGACGTCGAGCGGCCCCTTCCGCTGGATGTCGCGCCCGCCGGCACCAGCGACGCGATGTCCCGGGGGGTCACGGCCCGCATCCAGCCCTCGCCGCGCGAGCTCAACGTGCAGCGCCTCCGCGCCGAGCAGCTCGCCGACTTCGACGCGAGGTTGGCGACCGGCGGGCGGGCGAACGACCCGGCGACGACCACGCGGGCGACGACCACGCCGACGGCGCCGACCGTGGACGTGGCCGGTCGCATGGATGTCCCCAGCGGGGACGTCATCGGAGGTGTGCACGTCACCGGAGGCACGGACCTCCTGTCGGGTACCGGCGCCGGTGGCACCACGCTCACTCGCGACGTGGCCGAGCAGGTCGTGTCGACGCGGCATGCCGGCGGCCGCCCGGGAGTCGGGGTCGGGGCGATCGTGGCGAGCGTGGCCGCACCGTTCGCCGAGGAGGGGCTGCGCCAGGTGGGCGTGCTGCCGACCGATCCGCTCCAGCAGGGATGGTGGCCGCAGACGGTGAACGTCGTGGCGCGGGCCGGCACCGGCTGCCTCACGGGCCTGACCAGCCGCGCGGAGTGCGCCACCAGCGCCGTCGCCGAGGGGTCGAACGCGTTCTTCGACCAGACCACGGCCGGCCGGCAGGCCCGGCAGTTCGCGGAGACCGAGTACGACGGCGACCCGGTGCGGGAACGCGTCGAGGCCGCCGCGTCGGTCCCGATCAACACGCTGCGCCAGGTCGGCACGTTCAGCAAGACCGCAGGCTCGGCGATCGCGACGACCGGTCAGCTCCTCGGTTCGGGCCTCGCCTACGGCTGGGACGTCGTGAACGGCGGGTCCCAGATGCCGCTGGAGGACTACGCGCGCAACTTCAACGAGATGAGCGGACCGGAGGAGACGCGTGCGAACCTGACGGACCTCTGGGACAACCGTCAGCGCATCGACCGGCGGACCTTCCAGGTCCTCACCGGTGTGCCGGACCGGACCACCGGTACGCCCGGTGCCGCCTCGGGGGTCGTCCCCGCGACGCGGGCGGCGCCCCCGGACTGCGGTGGCGGGGTCCAACGGGACTGCGTCGAGCCCGGCTCGCGGGATCCGGGGAACCCGAACAGCGTAGGTCGGCTCGTCGTCGGCAGTGCGGCACCGAGTGTGCAGCAGGCCGGTGCGCAGCAGGCCAGTGCGCAGCAGGCCGGTGCGCGGGGGCCAGGGGGGCATCCGGTGTGCAGCCCGGCCATTACGGCCAACTGCGTGAGTCCCGGCTCCTGGGACCCCACCAACCCCAACAGCGTGGGGAGCCTCGTGGTCGCGCCGAAGATCGTCGGCGCCGGGGTTCCGGGCCACCCCGACTACGACCGGCTGGTCGCCGAGGGTCGCGCCGGGGACCAGAGCACGCCGGGCAGCACCGGCTACGGTGCGGGGGCCGGACAACGGTTCGTCGGAGACGGTAGCGGCTCGGCTCCCGACCGTGCTGCCACGACGCTCGCCAACCTGGCCAGTGGGTACACCATCAACCAGGCCGTCAGCGACGGCGTGCACCGGATCCAGGACGCGGTCCAGCAGATCGGGTCGACCTGGACCGCCGCGCAGGGTGCCGGTGCGGCCTCCCCCGCCTCCGCCCCCCCGGCCCAGGTGCAGCAAGCAACGGCGCCGGAACCGGAGCCGACGTTGCAGGAACGGGCGGGTCAGGTGGGCCAAGCGGTGTGGAACATCATCACCGCACCGCACCCGCTGGACCCCGTACGAGGGGCGCTGGGGAATGTCCTGCGTTCCATCCCCGGGTTTCCTGGGTCGTAGGCGTCGACCCGGGGGGCACGCCGGCTGCGCTCCGCGGCGGGGTCGGTCCCGATCGCCGGGGTCGGCTCGTGGGTTCCGCGGGACACTCCTGCGCTCGGGGTCAGCTCCGGAGAGAAAGTGGCAGCCGCCGACGGCGCGTCGGTCAGCAGCGTGACGAGCGCCTCGATGTTC
>JAYSXW010000603.1:0-2360 GCA_043716935.1 Pseudonocardia sp. | reverse complement strand
ATCGACATCCCGCAGACGTCCACACCGTCCCTCGACGTGTTCACACCCGGCTCCGTCGCGTCGGCACCCGCCCCGTCCACGCTGTCCGACACGTCGACGGCGATATCCCCGTCGTCGACGCCCGCCTCGTCGACGCCCGCCGACTCCACGTTGACTGCACCGGTCAGCCAGCCGGCCGCGTCGCTACCGATGGTGCTGTCGGCGTCGGATCCGCTGTCGTTCGTCGGTGTGGACGAGTCGGAGTCGCTCCGGCGATCCAGCAACGCCGGCGGATCCGTGGGGGACGGCGCGTTGGCGTCGGCCGACAGCGGCGGTGCTCCGGTGCAGGACGCGGGCTCGGGCGGTGGCGGGTCGCCGGTGGACCTGTCCGTTGCGCCGTGGGAGACCCCGACGGCAGCGAGCGACGTCCTGTCCACCGCGGTCGGGGCCTCGGGCTCGGTGACGCCGATCGGAGCCGACTCGACGCAACCCGGCACGGCCGGGCCCGGGATCACCGAGGCCGGCTCAGGGGGGGGCCAGGACGTGGCGGGCGCGGCGATCTCCTCCGAGCAGCTCCGGGTCGACGGGACGATCGGCAACCGCACGGATGCGGCCAACACCGGCGTCCTCGCCGGCGCGCAGAGCGCCGGCACGACCCAGACCGGCGGAAGGGTCGGAGCGCAGCTGACCTTCGACAGCAGTTTCTCCGACAGCGTCACGAGCAACGGGCGATCGGTGGGAGGCTCCGATGAGGATCGTGTGCTGTCGGCTCGGGTTCCCCCGACAGGGGTTCCCGAGAGAGGTGCACTCTCCTTCGCTGGTGGGGACGATGTCGTCCGGCCACAGATTCCGTCGTCGGCCATCGCCGACAATGCCGGATTGCCGCCATCGACCCCGATCAGGTGGAGTGATCAAAAGGTTCCGGTCGCTGCCGGTACGGATCTCGAAGGTTTCGGGACCTCGTTCGGCGAGAACGGTGAGGGTGCCGAGCCGGTTGCTGTAACGGTTCCGGTTCGGTCGACGACGAGCCCGACCGCGTGGAATGATCAGGCCGTGCCGGCCGACCAGGAGCCGAAGAAGGAGCCGACGCAGACCGAGCGACTCGTCAGGGCCACCACCTACGCGGCGACCGGTCGTGCCGTCAGCTGGGGACTGCTCAAGGGTGGCCTGGATCCGACCATCACGCTGCAGAGGTACGTGCCGGTCGCGGGTGTCGACTTCGCGAAGGACCTGGTGGTCGGCGGCGCCTTGCCGGATGTCGATGGCTACGGGCCCATCCTCAACCCGCTGCTGACCGGCGCCCGCGGAGCATTGATCAACCAGGGAGTCAACGAGGCGACGAGAAGGGTCATCAACCCGGGACTCAATGCCGCGACCGACACCTACAACGCTCGGAAGAATCCGGGGGTTCCTGCGGCGAACATCCGTGCCGACGTGATGATCGGCGCCAACAACCCGGTGATTCAGCCGACAATACCGCTGCTGGACCCAGGCAGGTTGGCGGTTTCCCGGGATGTCGCCGCCAATACCCCCGACCCGCGGCGACTGACCGTGTCGGTGCCTCCGGCCGGTTCCTCGTCACCCCAGCTCGACTCGACCGGCATGATTGTCCAACCCAGGACTCCTGCGGGCTTGTTCTCCTCGACGCCGTCGGAGGCGTCCACAAGACCGGTGGAGATCGTACCCACCTCGAAGAACTCGACCGCCCCTCTCCCGGCGCGCTTCACCAACGGGGTGTATCCGCAGGGTGACGTCACCGCCGCGGTCCTCACCGACGCTCCACCCGCCGTACGGAGAGGGGCGTACCTCAGCACGGATGTCGCCGGGGCCGCCGTCAACATGGCCGTTCCGGCAACCACGGCGATCGCCGGCAGCATCGTGAAGGGCTTCGGACAGGAGGACAATCCCTGGGTATCGATCCCGGCCAATGCGGTAGCGGTCGGTATCGGCGTCGGAGGCCCCGTTTCCTTCGCCCAGGGAAGCATCGTCAAGCCCGCGTTCAAGTGGCCGGCAGCGCAGGCGGTGGCAGCGGAGCTGATCACCCGTGGCGTCATCGGAATGTTTCCGCAGGACCAGCAGCAGGTTCTGAACAAGACACTCGACAATGCGTGCACGAACGAGAACGCGGTGGTCAGCGCAGCCAAGCAGTTCGTCTGCAGCTCGGGTCAGAACCGCAACCAGAAGCCGCCCACCAACCCCCCTGCGAGCACCGGCGGCGCGGTCGTCACCGACGGCCTCCCGCCCACCACGGGAAACCCGCCCTCCGTCTCGGGGAGCTTCGGGTCGCCGGCCCTGCAACCAGGTGTGCCGTTCATCGCGGGGGACACCGGTTGGTCGTCGGTGGCGGTGCGGAATCCGCTGGCCGTCCAGCCGGCCAGGAC
>JAYSXW010000602.1:0-6966 GCA_043716935.1 Pseudonocardia sp. | reverse complement strand
GCCGCTGCGATCCGGACGTTTCCGGCGGGGATGTCGAGGGTGACGGAGGTCGGCTTCGGGGTGTCGAACACGGGCATGACGGTGTCTCCAGACATGTGTGTGTCGGTGGGGTGGGCGCTCAGCGCGCCCAGCCTCGGTAGCGGCTGCCACCGCGCTCGGTCGTCGGAAGGGCAACGGGCTCCAGCGCGGTGGTCGCCGCACGGACCAGCCAGGCGTTGACCGACAGGCCCGCCCGGCCCGCCGCCTCCTCGATCCGCCCCTTGAGGCCCTCGCCGAGCCGGAAGTTGATACGGGCGGTCACGCCGTCCTCGCCGTCAGCCGCGACGGTCGCGGCCCTGGGCTCCTCGAACGTCCGGTCCGCGGGCGCCGGTGTCACGACGAAGCTGGGCTCGCGGCCGCGCAGGCGCAGTTCCACCGAGCCGGGCGCGAGATCACGGGTGATCTCGTCCGCCGCGGCCGACAGGACATCCAGCAGGGCGAGACGCATGGCCGACTCCAGCGGTGCGGCCAGTCGCTCGGCCAGGGACCGCGCGTCGTCCCCGCCGGCCTCCGCGGCCACCACCATCTGGTGGCGAAGGCCGTCGAAGTAGGGGGTGAGGTCCATGCTGCCATTATGGCACCATTGTGGCGCCAAACAACCTGAATTGAACGCCAAATTGAGCCAATCATGGCTCAGTGGTCGTTGCGCTCGTCGTGGAGACGAACCGCCCGCAGGGGGGCGGCTCGCTCTTGGTGCTGAACACGCTCGATTGCAAGACGTCGCTGCGGGCCAGATTGGCGCCAGCAGGGTGCTTGGATCAGATCAGGGTGCCGACCACGACCGTTGCATACAGGTCGTCGCAGGTCACGATGCGGCCGACGAGGCCGTTGCGGACCACGGCAGCGACCGCACGGGTTGCCTGACCCTCACCCGTCTCCACGATCAGGTGGCCGCCGGGGCGGAGCCAGCGTGGCGCCGCGACGATCACTCGACGCACGAGGTCGAGGCCGTCGACGCCGCCGTCGAGGGCGGCGCGCGGCTCGTGCAGGCGCGCCTCCGGCGGCATCGTCGCGATGGCGTCGGTGGGGACGTAGGGAGCGATCGCGACGACCAGGTCGACGTGACCGCGCAGGGTTTCGGGCAGCGGGCCGTCGAGGTCACCCTGATGGACCTGGCAACCGGGCAGGTTGGCACGGGCGCAGCGGACCGCCGCCGCGTCGATGTCGACAGCGTGGATCTCCACACCGGGGACCGCCGCGAGCAGGGCGGCGCCGACGGCCCCCGACCCGCAGCACAGGTCGACGACCACCGGGCCCGGCCCGGCCACACCTGACCCCACTACGGCGACCGCCTCGCGGACCAGCAGTTCGGTGCGTCGGCGGGGGACGAACACCCCCGGGTCGATGGTGACGCGCAGCCCGCAGAACTCCGCCCAGCCCAGGATCTGTTCGAGGGGGAGGCCGGCGACCCGGCGCTCCACCAGCGCCGCGAGCTCAGGCGGGGCAGTGGCCGCGGACAGCAGCAGCCGGGCCTCGTCCTCGGCGAAGACGCAGCCGGCAGCGCGGAGGGTGGCGACGAGCTCGGTGCTCTCCAACCGGACCGCGTCAGACCGTGGGGGACGGCACCGCGTCGAGGTCCGCGTCGGTGACGTCATCGATCCGGAGGTGGTCGAGGACGCTGTTCAACCGGAGGCCGGTCCGAACGCCGCCGCGCTGCCGGGAGTTCATGGTTCCGACCGATCGCGCCAGCCGGCGACGTCGGGATTCGACGGGCATGTCACAGGAAAACGGTACTGCACCCGCAGCCGGGCTGCGTCGGATCTGGAGCCGCCGATTGGCGCCGGAACGAACCGACTCGGGGGACCGCTGGCTCGACGCGCCGCCTCGGGCGTGCGCACGGTCGCCGTCGATCTGGCTCCGGCCTCGTCGACGACAGTCTCGGGCACGCTCCATGACCGCCATGATCGGCGTCTGCGGTGCACGGCATTCACCGGTGAAGGTTCTGCGCCGCGGACGGTGATCACGGGCTCGGGTTGACCCTGTGCAGGTCCATGCCCGACGCTGCCACCATGACTGGCGCTGCGATCACCGGGATCCATCACGTCAAGTTCCCGGTCACCGACCTGGCCCGTAGCCGGGCGTTCTACGAGCAGGTGCTCGACCTGCAGGTGCTCACCGAGTTCCCCGACGACGACGGGACCGTGCGCGGGTTGGCCGGCGAGATCCCCGGTGACCCGCCGGTGAGGATCGCACTGCGGGAGAACGCGTCGGCGGCGAAGGGGGTCCGCGGTTTCGATCCGGTGAGCTTCGCGATCGCCGACGAGGCCGCCGCGCATGCCTGGGCTGCGCACCTCGACGAGCTGGGGGTGGACCACACACAGGTGGTGCGGGGCAGTCAGGGTTGGTGCCTCGACGTCATCGATCCCGACGAGATCGTGATCAGGCTCTACACGGTGGCGCGCCACGACCTTCCGCCTTCCTAGCGAGGGGCGTCAGCGCACCGCGCGGGCGAGGGCGTCGGTCATCGTCGTGTAGCCGACCCGGGTGGCGCGGTAGACCCGCGCCGAGTCGATCGTGAGCCCGCCAACTCCGGCATCGGTCGACGGCAGCAGCGCGAGCAGGTGTGCGCCGGCGCGGGCGGGGTGGGCGTCGTCGTCGAGCAGGGTGAAGGTCGGCCCGTGTCGTCGTCCCTCCTGGGCGATCGTGCCGAGCCCGGGAGCAACGCGGTCGAGCGCGAGCGCCCAGCGGGCCGGACCCGGTGCGGCCGGGCGACGTCCCAGCTCGGGGCGGGTGCGGTTGAGCAGCGCGAGGACGTGGGTGGCGCCGTCGCCCAGGGCGCGCAGCACCGGGAGCGGCTCGGCGACCGAGCCGTCGATCCAGAGGCGGCCGCCCAGCTCGATCGGCGGGCCGGCGAGCAGCGGGATCGCGGCCGTGGCGCGCAGTGCGAGCTTCCATTCGGCACTGGTGCGCGGCTCCAGGACGTGGGCGGTGAGGTCGTCGGCGGCGGTGGCGACCACGCGCAGCGGCACGGGCGAGTCACGCAGCCGATCCCACGGCATCGGCTTGGACGTCACCATGACCTCGTCGAGCAGGTGGTCGAGGGAAACGACCGGGCGCTGCGGGAACCGGCGCGGATCGATGAAAGCGCGGCACGCCATGTCCTCGAAGAAGATGTGCGCGCTGCCGCGGCCGTCACCGAGCAGCAGCGCCGCCCCGATGTAGGCGCCGGCGGAGCTGCCGTACACGACGTCGAAGCAGGCGCCGAGCCCGTTGTCGTCGAGCGCGTGGGCCATTCCGCCCGCATATGCACCGCGCATCCCCCCGCCGCTGACGACGAGCGCGATGCGGTGCCCGTCGGCCCGCACCCCGCAATCGCGACGACGGACGAGGGCGCGGAGCACCTCGTGGTCATCGGTCGGGGCGACGGAGAGATCGGGCTCGGGGCCGGCGGTCACCCCCCGATCATCTCCCACCGTCATGCCGGCTCACAGACGGACGACATCGAATGGCCTCGTCCAGCACCCGGAGGCCCGGCGGAAGCACGTGGAGCTGGGCTCAACACCCGTTACCCGGGGTGCGTCGGTCGCGCAGACCGACGTGCTGCCCTCGTCTTGTTTGCTGCAACGGCGGTTGCGGCGTGTCGTGGGATGCTGAGCCGGCGACTCGTGACGTGCTGCGCCATCTACGACGCGCTCCGCGACGCCGTCACCGGCAAACCTTGGAAACCGCCGGTGACCTGCTGACCTGAATGGTTACGCACCCGAAGCGTGGGACCGGGTAGTATTGGAGTAGCGGTAAGGTCGATCGGGTGAGTGAGTTGAAGATCGATGCCGCGCCGGGCGAGGTCGGCCTCGATGCCGGCCGGCTGCGGCGGCTCGACGCCTACTTCCGCCGCTACGTCGACGAGGGCCGGCTCGCGGGTTGGACGATCGCCGTCAGCCGCCGCGGGCGGGTGGCGCACCTGACCCATCACGGCCTGGCCGACATCGACACCGCCCGTCCCGTCACCGATGACACGCTCTGGCGGATCTACTCGATGACCAAGCCGATCACGTCGGTAGCCGCGTTGATGCTTTACGAGCGGGGCGCGCTGGAGCTGACCGATCCGGTCAGCCGCTACATCCCCGCGTTCGCCGACGCCCGCGTCTACGTGGGCGGGGCGGCCGACAGCCCGGGCATGGTGCCGGCCGTCGAGCCGGTGCGGGTGTGGCATCTGCTCACCCACACCGCCGGGCTGACCTACGGCTGGCACCACGCGCACGCCGTCGACGAGATCTACCGCCAGCGGGGTTTCGAGTTCGCGGCGCCGCAGGGCATGGACCTTGGCGCGGCGTGCGAGGCGTGGGCGTCGATCCCACTGATGTTCCAGCCCGGTGCGGAGTGGAATTATTCGGTGGCCACGGACGTCCTGGGGCGGGTCCTCGAGGTGGCGTCGGGGCAGTCGCTCGATGCGTTTCTCGCCGAGCACGTGCTGGGCCCGCTCGGGATGGACGACACCGCGTTCTCGGTCGCGCCGGCCGATCACGACCGGCTCGCGACGCTCTACGTCTCGAACCCGGCGGGCGAGCTGCGGCGGCACGCCGCTATGGGCGACGCGGCCACCCGACCGCCCACGCTCCTCTCGGGCGGCGGCGGCCTCGTGGCGAGCGCGGCCGACTACCACCGCTTCACCCAGATGCTGTTGCGCGGCGGCGAACTCGACGGTGCGCGCCTGCTCTCGCCGCGCACCGTCGCCTACATGACGCGCAACCACCTGCCGGGCGGCGCCGACCTGGCGGCCTTCGGACGTCCCATCTCCGCCGAGTCCGCGTTCGAGGGCCTCGGGTTCGGCCTCGGTGTGTCGGTCGTGGTCGACCCGACGGCAGGCCGGGTGCTGACCAGTGCCGGCGAGTACGGGTGGAGCGGGCTCGCGCGCACGGCCTTCTACGTCGACCCCGTCGAGGAGATCACGACGATGTTCTTCACCCAGCTCCTTCCCGGTCTGCCGTACCCGATCGGGCCGCGGCTGCGCTCGCTGGTAGCGCAGGCGGTGGTGGGCTGATGGGCGGTGCGTTGGCGTTCGTCGTCCGGGTGGCCGTGATCGCGGTCAGCCTGTGGGTGGCCACGCTGATCGTGCCCGGCATCGACGACACCGCGGGCGCCACGAGCACCCGCGTCGTCACGCTGATCGGCGTCGCGCTGATCTTCGGTCTGGTCAACGCCACGCTGAAGCCGTTGATCAGGTTCGTCGGCGGGTGTCTCTACGTCTTGACGCTCGGACTGATCGGCCTCGTCGTCAACGCGCTGCTGTTCCTGCTCGTCGGCTACCTCGCCGATTCTCTCGGGCTGCCGTTCACCGTCGGCGGCTTCGGCGCGGCGTTCGTCGGCGCGATCGTGGTGGCCGTCGTCGGGGCGGTGCTGCACGTCGTGATCCCCGACCGGATCGACAACCGCTGAGTTCCACCTGCTGTCGGTCGGAAACCTGCTTGTCAGCGGTCGGTCATGACTCGGCCACTCGCGGTGTTCGGAACGTGAGATTTCGGTCACTGTTCGGGTACGATGGCCAAGGTGGCCGTGTGGGGGGTTCACGATGGGCTTTCCCCACGGGTGGCGACTCAGCGCTGAGAGCGCGCCGGACCGCATTGCACCGCGGAGGTGAGTCGGAATGAGCCCCATTGCCATGGACCATCACGAGAAGATGCGGCTGCGCGCAGCTGCCTTCCGGGTGACGCGTCTGTACCCCGGCCCTGTCGGTGAGCTGCTCTCCCGCGAGTTGCTCACCTGGGAGGAGTTCGGGTACCGGCTGGGCGGCGGACAGCTCGTCATGCGCCTGGTCGACCACGTCCTCAAGACACCGATAGCCCAGTCCGAAGCCGCCTGAGTTCGCAGCCGCCTGAGTTCGCGGCCGAAGACGGTCAGTGGCTGCTGTCGAACGTCACGGTGACGGTCGGCAGCGCCTCGGCCGACACGCCGTCGACCAGTCCGCCCGCGACCACAGCGAGTACCAGCAGCGCCCCGAGCGTCACCAGGCTGCCGGCGGTACAGGAGACGTCGAACGCGCGCCGGGCCCGCGAACGCGACGGTCTACGCCGGTGGCGTCCGCCGCGTGCGTAAGCAGCGCGGGAACGCCGGGCGGTGACTGTCATAGCGGTAACGGGCATGACGGACCACCGGCTTCGTGAGCAGGAACGGGGCGGGTGGCCCCCGCTCTACCCGTCGATGTCGTCGAGGGGTGGAGAGGCGGCCGATGTCCGGTGGTCCGGTGCGCGGGCCGGGGTCCGTACGAACGGGATATCGCCGGTGTGCCCCCCGGCGTTAGCGCCGCGCCATCCGTCCGTGGCGCTTCGTCCCGATCTTTCTAGTACAGCAGCTCGCGCTTGAGGACCTTGCCGGCCGCGTACACCGGGATCGCGCCGAGGAGGACGACCTCCCGCAGCCGCTTGTAGGGCAGCACCAGGCCGTTGACGGCATCCATCAGGGCCGTCCCGTCGACGATGCCGGGCGCCACCATGTACGCCACGGGCAGCTCGCCGACCATCGGATCGGGCCGGCCCACCACCGCCGCACCGGCGACGTCCGGCTGAGCGGGCAACAACTCCTCCTGCTCGTGCTGGTCCACGTTTGTACCCCTGGTAGATCAGCATGTCCTTCTTGCGGTCGACGATCGCGAGGTAGCCGTCCTCGTCGAGCACGCCGACGTCGCCGGTGCGCAGCCAGCCGTCCACCAGCACCGATGCGTCGTCCTCGGGCCGGTTGCGGTAGCCGACCATCACCTGCGGGCCCCGGATGCACACCTCCCCCGCGGTCAGCGGCTCGAGGTCCATGCCGCCCGCGTCGACTATCCGGATCTCGGTGTCGTACACCGGCAGGCCGACGGTGCCGACCTTGCGCACCGCGGACCGTCCGGCCGGCCCCATCGTCGCGCCCATCGTCGCCTCGGTGAGGCCGTACCCCTCAGCGATAACGACGTCCTCGCCGAACCGGCGCTGCAGTGCCTGGATCATCTCC
>JAYSXW010000601.1:0-2369 GCA_043716935.1 Pseudonocardia sp. | reverse complement strand
GACGTCGGCGAGACACTCCCCGTCACCTACCGGGTGCGCACCGCCCGCGGCTGGCACTGGTACTTCGAGGCCCCCACCCACGTCGAACTCGGGAACCGCTCCGGTCGGCTCGCCGAGTACCACATCGACGTCCGCGGCGGCCGCGGCAAAGGCGGCTACGTCGTCGCCGCCGGCTCCACCCACCACACCGGGCACATCTACCAAGTCGAGGACCCAGCCGTCATACCGGCCCCGCTGCCCGCATGGCTGATCGCCGAGATTCAAGCGCCCACCGGCACCGGCGGGCCGGCTGGCGACCAGCAGGGCGCCCCCGGCGCATGGGACGACGCCGCCCGGTTCGGCACCGAGCACGACCTCCGCGCCCAGTACACCCGGCACCTCGACGCCGTCCGGTCCCGCAACGGCGAGTTCCGCCACGAGCTGTTCCTCGCCGCCCGCGACGGCTACCGGCTGCACGCGCTGGGCCTCCTCGACATGGACACCATGGGCACCGACCTCAAGGCCGCGGTGCACCGAGTGTGGGGCGCCGAACCGGACGCCAACGACAAAGCCATCGTCAACGACGAGGCCCGACAGGCCGCGGCCCGGTCCCCGTGGGCGCTCGTGGGCCCTACCAGCGCGCCCGCTGGGTCTTCCCCGGGCGCCCACGACCTCGCCGGTGAGGGCGGGTTCAAGTTCCTCGACCCCGCCCAGACCGCCGAGATCAACGCCGAAGCCGGCGCCATGGAGGAGGCGGCCCGGTTCGACGCTGACGTCGCCTACCGGCGCCGACTCAACGCGATCAACCGGGAGGCCGCCCGGCTCGACACCGAGCACGCGCACCCCACCGAGCCGCTCGCGGCCGGCGTACTGCGCTGGTCAGCCATCGCCACCGTGAAGCCGCCCAAGATGCGCGTAGGCGGCCTTGTCGCGCAGTCCGCGGTGACGTGGCTATCCGGACGCAGCGGGTCCTACAAGAGCTTCCTCGGGGTCGCGATCGGCATGTCGGTGGCGACCGGCACTGAAGTATGCGGGCACCGCGGGTGGGGTGTCGACGCGCCGCTGACGGTGCTGTACGTGGCCGCGGAAGGCCCCGCCGGGGTATCCATCCGCGCGCAGGCGTACGCCGCGCACCACGGCCTGTCCGGCGAGGTGCTCGAACAGCGGTTCATCCTCTACCCCAAGCGCGTCGACCTGCGCACTGAAAACGGCCGCACCGCCGTGCGTCGATTCGTTGAGGCCGAGAACGTCGGCATGATCATCTACGACACGTGGCACAAGGTCACCCCTGGACTCGACGACAGCTCGCGGCAGGAAGTCGGCGAGGTGATGTCGTTCCTCGACGAGATGCGCGACGATCACGCGGTCGAGTCCATCGTCGTCGACCACACCGGGCACGCCGGGGAGCGCACCACTGGCAGCAGCTCGAAGGTCGACGACGCCGACTGCTCCCTCATCATCAAGATGCCCGGCCGGGAGCGCACTTCCGACGTACAGCGCACCCTCGTGGTCGACAAGCTCAAGGACGTCGACACTGCTGGCGCGTGGGACCTGCACCTCATGCCGGTCCCGTCCGTGGTCGACGACGAGGGTCGAGCCGCCCGCGTGCTCGCCGTCGGGCCGGTTCCCGCCGAGAGTGCCCGCGACATCCACGGCGACTCGGACTGGCGGGTGGTAGCGCTCCCGGTCGACGTGCGCGACTACGCCGGCACCGGGCGCGAGAGCTTGAGCATCGTTGCTCAGCTCGTCATGACTCACGGCGCTGGAGAGAGCGGGATCTCGCGGGCCGAGGTGTTGCGTCGGTACCGCGGTGCGGTGGCCGGGTTGACCCTGGACGCCTCGTTCGCGCGGGTTCAACGGGCCTGGGATGCGCTCTACGCCCTCGACCGACTGGCGCCCGTGAACGTGAATTCGGGAAGCAAGATCGGGCCTCACGTGTGGGCCGACAAGATCGTTTAGCGGGCTACACGGCGGGCTACAGGGCATGATCAGCTGTTGCTCTCGTGTTGGTCACCGCTGTTGGTCGGGCTACAGCCGTGTAGCCCGCCTGACCTGCGGGTGTTGCTCCGTGTTGGTCTGTGTCGGTGTAGCTTTCAAGATCCTGTCGGTGCTGTCGGCCCCCTAAGGGGGGGGGCCGACACCGACAGAGCATCACCGACAGGAGGGATCCGGGCCCATGCTCATGTTCTGCTACGCTCACGATTGTGAACACAAGCGAGCACCCCAGCAAGGTCGTGCACGTGCGACTGACCAAGACCACGCACACTCGCCTCGCCGAGTGGGCCCGCCGCGAACGACGCAGCATCACCTCGGCCGTCGAGCTGCTCGTCGAGGCTGCTCTCGACGCCGACGAGCAGAAGTGACGATCGCCGAAGACGCACACCCGGGTG
>JAYSXW010000061.1:0-2059 GCA_043716935.1 Pseudonocardia sp. | reverse complement strand
TGACGGTTAAGGAGTCACTTCCGCAACGTCCACCCGAGGGCCCGGCATGATGCCCCCCGCTTTCGCCCCGTTCGCCCAAGGGGTCCCCCTCGCCGTCATGACCCGGCTCGCCGCCGAAAACCTCTTCCGGGCCGACCGCCTCGACGCCCTCTTCGACGCGGTCGCCACCCGCCAGTACCGCCGGAGCCTGAAGTTCTCCCAGGTCGTCGAACTCATGATGGCGGTGGTGACGCGGGTCGACGACAGCGTCCTCTCCGCCTACCGCGCCCGCAAGGAGGCGTTGGGGGTCTCCGACCAGGCGGTCTACGACAAGCTGCGCGGTGTGGAGACCGGCCTCTCGGCCGCACTCGTCGCCGACTCGGCCGACCGAATCGCCCCGGTGATCGACCGGCTCGGCGCGCGACTCGCCCCCTGGGTCGCGGGCCTGCGGACGCGGGTCGTCGACGGCAACCTGCTCGGCAAGACCGAGTCGCGACTCCGGGAACTCCGCCAGACCCGGGCGGCCGCGCTGCCCGGCCGGGTCGTGGCGGTGTACGAGCCGGAGACGGACCTGGTCACGCGCGTGGTCCTCAACCGCGACGCGCACGACAGCGAGCGCCGGCTCCTCGACGAGGTCCTCGCCGGGGTGGCCGCGGGCGACCTGTGGGTCGCCGACCGGAACTTCTGCACGCGCAAGTTCCTCTTCGGCCTCGCCGGGGCCGGGGCGAAGTTCGCGATCCGGCAGCACGGGTCGCTGGCCGGCCGGGCGCTGGGGGAGCGCGTGGCGCGGGGCCGTACCGAGGGCGGGCGGGCGTTCGAGCAGCGGGTGGAGCTGGACTTCGAGGGGGCGACGCTGAGGGTCCGCCGGGTGACGGTGCTGCTGGACCGGCCGACCCGCGGCGGCGACGCCGAGGTCCACGTGCTCACGAACCTGACCGGGGCGCAGGCCAAGGCGGCGCGGGTGGCGGAGGTCTACCGCAAGCGTTGGGCCATCGAGGACCGGTTCTTCGAGTTAGCGACCACGCTCAACGGCGAGCCGAACACGCTGGGCTACCCGGCGGCGGCGTTGTTCGCGTTCAGCCTGGCGTTGGTGGCGTCGAACGCGGTGGCGTTGCGGCGGGCGTCGCTGCGGGCGGCGCACGGCGCGGAGGCGGTGGCGTCGATGTCGCGGCATTACGTGGCGGGCGAGGTGCGGAGGACCTACGCGGGGATGATGGTGGCGTTGCCGCCGGAGTCGTGGGAGGTGTTCCGGGGCTTGGAGGCGGAGGCGCTGGCGGAGGCGTTGCGGGAGTTGGCGGGCCGGGTGAAGCCGGGGGACTACCGCAAGGCGACGCGGGGCCCGAAGAAGCCGCCGGCGGCGAAGGGCCGGTACAAGAACGGCGGGCACGTCGCAACGCAGCGCCTGATCGACCAGCGGAAGAAGGCCGTATCCTGACACCTTGGAAGCCCTGCCCCTCGTGGGTGCCCGGCGACGACAGCGATCCTGGCGGGGTGGGGTCGTCGGCTACCGCCGGTGGCAGCGCAGGCCGGGCACCCACGAGGGGTGCCCCTACAAGATTCCACTGATCCCCGAGGCCCCTATGATGTCCCGTCCGCTCACGCTGCTCATTGCCGGGTCGATTCTAGGGGGCTGGCCGATGCGGGCGACCGTCGCGGACGAGGGGATGTGGCTGCCGACCGACCCGCCGACGGAGGCGCTCCGGGCGAAGTACGACTTCACACTCACCGAGGCGTTCCGCACCAAACTCATGCTCGCGTCGGTGCGGTTCCCCGGCGCGTCCGGCGGCTTCGTCTCGCCCGACGGCCTCGTCGTGACCAACCACCACGTCGGCGGCGACGCCATCCAGAAGCTCTCGACGCCGGCCCGCGACCTCATGCGCGACGGCTACTACGCCCGCACCCGCGCCGACGAGCTGCCGTGCCCCGACGTCGAACTCAATGTCTTGCAGTCGGTCGAGGACGTGACCGCCCGCGTGGCGGCTGCCGTGGCCCCGGCGATGAACCCGGCGGCGGCGGCCGCGGCGCGGCGGGCGGTCACCAGCGACATCGAGAAGGACTCGTTCACCAAGACCGGATTGCG
>JAYSXW010000007.1:0-6569 GCA_043716935.1 Pseudonocardia sp. | reverse complement strand
CAGCTCGGCCAGGGCGTCCAGCGGCACGAGTCCGCCAAGCAGCGCCACCACGACGCCGGTGGTGATCGTGGTGCGCACCGGGGTGCCCGTCCGCTCGCCGACCTTCGAGAACATGGGCGGCAGGCGGCGGTCGCGGTGTACTCGACCATTCCGGTCACCACCACCGACACCGGGACGTAGAGCGTGGTGCAGATGGCCAGCGACGCGAGGATGCCGATCGGCAGGTCCCGCTGCGGCTTCTTCGTCTCCTCCGCCGCGGTGGCCACCACGTCGAAACCGATGAATGCGAAGAACACCAGCGCCGCCCCGGTGAAGATGCCCGCGACGCCGAAGGAGCCGGGCGACAGCCCGATGTCCGCCAGCAGCGATGGTTAACTGGCGGCGCCCGGTGAGCCCGACGGCGGGATGAACGGCGAGTACTTGCTGGCCTTGACGAAGAAGAACCCCGCCACGATCACCAGCTCCCCGAGGCTCGCGTAGGAGAAGGTGTAAGCCGAACCCGCCATCGGTACGGTGCTGGCGAACTCCGCGTCGATGCCGGCACGTGACACTGTCTCGGTACGACACGAGCGAAGACGGCAGGACATGACCGCAGGACCGACTCCGCCCGGCGGCACGGAGCGTCGCGTCCTGGGGGCGGCCACGCCGCGGCCGCGGCCCGGGTGACGACCGTCGCGTTCGCCGACCTCGCCGCACGCATCCTGTCCGAGCGTCCGCGCTGTGGTGGGACGCGACTGGTATGCGTCGACGGGCCGTCCGGATCGGGGAAGACGACGTTCGCCGCGCGCCTCGCTGTGGCCCTGGACGGCCCTCCCGTGCTCCACATGGACGACCTCTACCCCGGCTGGGACGGCCTGGCGGCCTCTGTCGGGCTGCTGGTGAGGACGGTGGTCGCGCCGATCGCGGCGGGGCGGCCCGCCCGCTACCGCCGCTACGACTGGAGCCTCGGCACCTACGCCGAGTCCCACCACCTGGGCGTGCCCGACATGCTCGTCGTCGAGGGCGTCGGGTCGGGCGCGCGGGAGGTGGCCGACGGCCGGGGACTGCTGATCTGGGTCGAGGCCCCCCGCGACGAACGCCACCGGCGCGGCATGGAGCGTGACAGCGGCGCCTACCGCCCGTTCTGGGAACGCTGGGCCCGCCAGGAGAAGGCCCACTTCGCGGCAGAACGGACCCGCAACCGCGCCGACCTCCGCGTGGACGGTGCCCCGGCCGCACCCCACGAGGAGGAGACGCAGTTCGTCCGCCTGACATGAACTGCACGGGCCCGCACACACCGCGCCGGGCTCGCACACAGCGCCGGGCGTGTGTGCCGGCCGTCGAAGATGTGTGCCGGCGCCGGGCGGTGCGCCGGCTTGGGAGGGGTCGGCTGGGCTCGGTATCGACGAGGACGGTGTTCACGTTCGACGATCCGCGACCACGCACGCCGAGCGGGGAGGTTCTGCATGGACATGTGGCGCCGCCGACAACCGAGCACAGCGCCTCCACCACCTACCGCTACCTGTACGAAGCCATCGACGTTCTCGCCGCCGCCGCCTCGTTGCCCGGGGCGCTGCTGGCCGCCCGGGTCGCCGGGCGTACCCAGGTGAACCTCGACGGCACCTTGATTCGCACCGACCGGTCGAAGGCGACCGGCCCGACCGTGGGGGTGGACCCATCTCAGCACCGCCGGACCGCCACCCTGAGTCGGCCGGGTACGAGTAGTGGTGCTGGTCAGGCGCCGTCGTGGCTGGTGGGGCCCGCCACCTGGTACCCGCCGAACTTCTCCCGCAGCGTCTTCTTCGAGAACTTGCCGACGCTGGTCTTCGGCACCTCGTTGATGAACTCCACCGCATCGGGCAGCCACCACTTCGCCACCCGCGGCGTGAGGAACTCGATGATCTCCTCGGCCGTGACCGTCTCACCCCGCTTGACCACGACGCAGGCCAGCGGGCGCTCGACCCACCTCTGGTGCGGGATCGCGATCACGGCGGCCTCGGCGACCTTCGGGTGCGCCATGATCTCGTTCTCCAGCTCCACCGAGCCGATCCACTCGCCGCCGGACTTGATCAGGTCCTTGGTGCGGTCGACGACCCGGACGAAGCCGTGGCCGTCGACGGACGCGACGTCGCCGGTGCGCAGCCAGCCGTCCTCGGTGAACTGCGCGCCGCCGCCCTCCCCGCGGTAGTACTCGGCGGCGATCCACGGGCCGGCGGCCTGGATCTCGCCGGTGGCGACGTCGTCCCAGGGCTGGATCTCGCCGGATTCCGGGTCGACCAGCCGGAGGTCGACCAGCGGCACCGGCTGGCCCTGCCGGGCGCGGGCGTCGGCCTGCTGGGCCTCGGTCAGGGCCGCGTGGTGGCTGCGCGGAGTGGACATCGTCGCGATCGGGCTGGTCTCGGTCATGCCCCAGGCGTGCAGCAGCGGCAGGCCGATGGCCTCGCGGTAGCCCTCCGACAGCGCCCGCGGCACCGCGGAGCCGCCGCAGAGGATCACGCGCAGCGCCGACAGGTCGCGGCCGACGACCAGCGGCAGCATGCCCATCCAGATCGTCGGGACGCCGCCGGTGACCGTCACACGGTGGCGTTCCAGCAGGTCGAGGATGCCGTTCGGGGTCATCCGCGGCCCCGGGAACACGATGTCCGAGCCCGCGAGCAGGCAGCCGTAGGGCAGGCCCCATGCACCGGCGTGGAACATCGGGACGACGGGCATCACGACGTCGCGCTCCGAGAGCGCCGCGCCGTCGGCGATGAGCGAGATCAGGGAGTGCAGCACCGTGGACCGGTGGGAGTAGACGACGCCCTTGGGGTTGCCGGTGGTACCGGACGTGTAGCACATCGCGGCGGCGGTGTTCTCGTCGGCGATCACGAACTCGCCCTCGAACGGAGCGGCCGCGGCGAGCAGCTCCTCGTAGTCGCGCACCCGCGGGTCCGTGTCCCAGGCGCCGCCACCCACGTCGGCGCCGTCGTCGATCACGATGTAGTGCGCCACGGTGTCGAGCTTGTCGACCAGCGGCCAGAGCAGTGGCAGCAGCGACCGGTCGACGAAGACGACCTCGTCCTGCGCGTGGTTGGCGATGTAGACCAGCTGCTCGGGGAACAGCCGGATGTTCAACGTGTGCAGCACGCGCCCGGTGCACGGCGCCGCCAGGTAGAGCTCCAGGTGGCGGGCGGTGTTCCAGCAGAACGTGCCGACCCGACCGTCGGGGGAGACCTCCAGGGTGTCGAGCACCGTGGCGAGTCGCCGCACCCGCTGCGCCCACAGCGCGATCGTGGTGACGGACTCCCCGTCGGCCTCGGCGGTGACCAGCGACGTGTCGCCGAAGTAGCGCTCGGCCCGGTGGAAGACGTGGGGGAGGGCCAGCGGGCGGTCCTGCATCAGTCCGAGCATCGACGGGGCTCCTCGCAGCATGTGGCGGTCGTCACGGCGAAGCTACCCGGGGCGCCACCCGGTTGACCACACGCCGGAGGCCCCCCGTGCGGTTAGGCTCGGCGGCCGTGGCCCCCTCGGAGAGCAGCGCCCCCGGCGCCGCTTCCGTGTGCTTGGACGTGGGCTCCACCTGGACCAAGGCTGCGCTGGTCCGTGCCGACGGCACGCTGGCCGGGTTCGCCGAACACCTCACCACCACCGGTGACGTCCTGGCCGGCATGGACGCCGCCGTCCGCGCGGTCTCGGCCGCCGGCGCCGCGACGGATGCCCAGCCGGAACTGCTGGCGTGCTCCTCGGCCGGCGGTGGGCTGCGGCTGGCCGTCGTGGGTCCCGAGAAGCTGGCGGCCAGCGAGGCCGGGCACCGGGTCGCCAGCTCGGCCGGAGCGCACGTGGTGCACGTGCACGCGGGGCCGCTGGAGGCGTCCGACGTCCGGTCGTTGCGCGCCGCCCGGCCTGGGGTGCTGCTGCTGCTGGGCGGCGCCGACGGCGACGACCCGGCCGCCCTGCTGCACGACGCCGCCCGCCTTGCCCGCGCCCGCGTCCGGTTCCCGATCGTGCTGGCCGGTAACGCCCACGCGCGCGACGACGCCCTCGCGGTCCTGCGCTCCACCGGTCGCACCGTCGTGGCGTGTGCGAACGTGCTCCCGCGGCGCGGGGAGATCGTGGCCGAGGCCGCCCGGGCGGCGCTGGCCGAGCTCTACGCCCGGCACGCGGTGGGCGACCGCGGCCCGGCCGTCGCACCGCGGTTCCGTCGTCTCGTGCGCACCGCGACCCCCGCCGCCGTCGGCTACGCCGCCACGGAGCTGGCCCGCATCTGCCACGCCCGGGTGCTGGTCGTCGACGTCGGGTGCGCCACCACCGACGTCCACTCCGCCGCCGCCGGCCAGGAGTCCGGCCGCACCGTCGAGGGTGATCTCGGGGTACGGGCATCCGCGGGTGGGGTGCTGCTGGAGGGCCAGGCCGAGGGCGTCGTCGACCCGGTGGAGGCCGACCTGTTCGGCCCCATCGTCGAGCGGATGGCCAGCGAGACCGGCCACGTGCCGCACGACGCCGGCAGCGCAGCGGAGGACCGGCGGATCGCCGCTGTCGCGTCGGTGATCGCCGTGCGCCGACACCTGCGCGCCCACGCCGGCGCGGGCCGGGACCTGGGCCTGGTCGTGTTGTCGGGCGGGGTGTTCCGGCAACGGTCGGGCGGGCTCGGGGTGGTCGTGTCCACCCTGCAGTCGGACCCGGCGCTCGCCGAGGCGCTGTCGGGCGTTCCCGTCGTCGTCGACGCAGACTTCGCCGTCGCCCCCGCCGGTCTCCTGGCGGCGCACGGCCGGTCGGAGGCGGCCGGGGCGCTGCTGCGGGACCACCTGCTCGGGTGATCGTCGCGTGCCGACGACGGGCGTGATGCGCGCGGCCTCGGCTTGACAGCGTCCGACGCGCCTGGCGATGCTGGGGAGGCAATCGCGAAGCCGGGGTCGAGGGGCGCTGCGACGGACCACCGGTCCGCCACGCTCGACCACCCGGCCACTGCAGAAGGGCGCCCTCACCCCACCGGTGAGGAGGTCGCTCCGTGTTGGTCCCGCGCGGCCTCCGGCGCACCGCTCGACAAGGAGGCTCCACCACCCCATGACCGCCACCACCGCATCCGGCCAGAGCCGGCTGCAGAACATCAACGGCATCGACTTCGCCGTCGCCGACCTCGCACTCCACGAGTTCGGCCGCAAGGAGATCCGTCTCGCCGAGCACGAGATGCCCGGCCTGATGGTGCTGCGCCGCGAGTACGCCGAGGCCCGCCCGCTGCACGGCGCCCGGATCGTCGGCTCGTTGCACATGACCGTCCAGACCGCCGTGCTCATCGAGACCCTCGTCAGCCTCGGCGCGGAGGTCCGCTGGGTCAGCTGCAACATCTTCTCCACCCAGGACCACGCCGCGGCGGCCACCGTCGTCGGCTCCGGCAGCCCGGAGCAGCCCAGGGGAGTACCGGTGTTCGCCTGGAAGGGCGAGACGCTGGAGGAATACTGGGATCTGACACTGGACGCCGTTACCCATCCCGGCCAGAAAGGTCCGGAGATGGTGGTGGACGATGGCGGAGACGTCACGCTGCTGATCCACAAAGGCTATGAGCTTGAGAACGGCTCCGATTGGGTAAACACCCCATCCGGTGCTCACGAAGAAAAAGTAATCAAGGACCTGCTCAAGAAGGTTCACGCTGAGAATAAGAATTTTTGGGCTCCGATCGTTGCTGAATGGAAGGGCGTGAGCGAAGAGACCACAACCGGCGTCCACCGCCTCTATAAGATGCAGCAGGAAGGCAAGCTGCTGGTTCCTGCAATCAACGTTAACGACTCAGTCACCAAGTCGAAATTCGACAATCTCTATGGGTGCCGCGAGAGTCTGGCCGATGGTATCAAGCGCGCCACCGACGTGATGCTCGCTGGTAAAGTTGCAGTCATCTGCGGATACGGCGACGTGGGCAAGGGTTCGGCACAATCGTTGCGTGGCATGGGCGCTCGCGTGATCGTGACGGAGATCGACCCGATCAATGCGCTACAGGCGGCGATGGAAGGCTATCAGGTTACGACGATCGAGGAGACACTCGGGCTCGGAGACATTTATGTCACCACTACCGGCAACGTCGACGTGATCACTCTCGAACATATGCGCCACATGAAAGATCAGGCCATTGTGTGCAACATCGGCCATTTCGACAACGAAATTCAAGTGGACAAGCTCAATGAGGAGAAGGGAATCGCCCGCCTCAACATCAAGCCGCAGGTAGACAAGTACACATTCGCCACTGGCAACAGCATTTATATGCTTGCCGAAGGCCGCCTCGTGAATCTCGGTTGCGCCACCGGCCATCCGAGCTTTGTAATGTCAGCGAGCTTCGCCAACCAGACACTGGCGCAGCTTGACCTCTGGAAGAAAAAGGATGAGTATGCCGTAGGCGTCTACGTGCTGCCAAAGTCGCTGGACGAAGAAGTTGCCCGTCTGCACCTAGAGAAGATTGGCGTCAAGCTGACCACCCTCACCAAGGCGCAGGCTGCGTACCTCGACGTACCCGTCGAAGGACCGTACAAGGCTGAACATTACCGCTACTAAGCGCTAGTTAGTAGAAAGCTAGGAGCCGGCGCCCGTTGGGCCGGCTCATTTTTTTTGTTGAGCGACGAGTG
>JAYSXW010000600.1:0-2372 GCA_043716935.1 Pseudonocardia sp. | reverse complement strand
GGGAGCCCGACGAGGACATCTACTGGGGCCCGGAGCGCACCTGGCTCGGCGACGAGCGTTACACCGGTGACCGCGAGCTGGAGAAGCCGCTGGGCGCCGTTCAGATGGGCCTGATCTACGTCAACCCGGAGGGTCCCAACGCCAACCCGGACCCGCTGGCCTCGGCCCGCGACATCCGTGAGACGTTCGGCCGGATGGCGATGAACGACGAGGAGACCGTCGCACTGATCGCCGGTGGCCACACGTTCGGCAAGACCCACGGTGCGGCCGACCCCGAGCAGTTCGTCGGCGCGGAGCCCGAGGGCGCCTCGATCGAGCAGCAGGGCCTCGGCTGGAAGCAGAGCTTCAATGACGGTAAGGGCCGTAGCGTCATCACCTCCGGCCTGGAGGTGACCTGGACGTCCGAGCCCACCAAGTGGACGAACAAGTACTTCGAGAACCTGTTCGGCTACGAGTGGGAGCTGCACAAGAGCCCCGCCGGGGCCTGGCAGTGGCGCCCGGAGAACGCCGGTGGTGCGAACACCGTGCCGGACCCGGAGTCCGGTGAGCTGGTCCGCCAGCCGACCATGCTGACGACCGACCTCGCCCTGCGCGCCGACCCGATCTACGAGCCGATCTCACGGCGGTTCTTCGAGAACCCCGCCGAGTTCGCGGATGCGTTCGCCCGGGCCTGGTTCAAGCTCACCCACCGCGACATGGGCCCGAAGGAGCGCTACCTCGGTCCGCTGGTGCCGGCCGAGGAGCTGCTCTGGCAGGACCCGGTCCCGGTCGTGGACCACGAGCTGGTCTCCGATGCCGACGTCACCGCCCTCAAGGCATCGATCCTGGCGTCCGGGCTGACGGTCTCGCAGCTCGTTTCCGTGGCATGGGCGGCGTCGTCGTCGTTCCGGATCAGCGACAAGCGCGGCGGGGCCAACGGCGGGCGTATCCGCCTGCAGCCGCAGGTCGACTGGGAGGCCAACGACCCCGACGAGCTGGCGCAGGTCATCCGGACGCTGGAGAGCCTCCAGTCGGACTTCAACAGCTCCGCTGCGGGCAGGAAGGTCTCCTTCGCCGACCTGGTCGTGCTCGGTGGCGTCGCCGCCGTCGAGAAGGCCGCGAAGGATGCCGGCCACGACGTCACGGTGCCGTTCATCCCGGGCCGAACGGACGCCACCCAGGAGCAGACCGACATCGAGTCGTTCGCCTACCTGGAGCCGACGTCCGACGGTTTCCGCAACTACCGCGGCAAGGGCCACCGCCTGCCCGGCGAGTACCTGCTCGTCGACCGCGCGAACCTGCTGAGCCTCACCGCGCCGGAGATGACCGCGCTGGTGGGCGGCCTGCGGGTACTGGGCGCGAATACCGGTGGCGCAAAGGCCGGGGTGCTCACCGATAGGCCAGGCACGCTGACCAATGACTTCTTCCGGAACCTGCTCGACATGGGCACCGAGTGGAAGTCGGTCGCCGGCGACGACGACTCGTTCGAGGCCACCGACCGCGCCACCGGTGCGGCGAAGTGGACCGGCACCCGCGTCGACCTGGTCTTCGGCTCGAACTCCGAGCTGCGGGCCGTCGCGGAGGTCTACGCGAGCGATGACGCGGGCGAGAAGTTCGTCGAGGACTTCGTCGCGGCGTGGGTCAAGATCTCGAACCTCGACCGCTACGACCTCGTCTGATCGCTGGACGCCGGTGCCGCCCCCCGGTCACCCGCCGGGGGGCGGCACGACGATCTCCACCCGCCGGTTCTGCTGGCGGCCGGTCGGGTCGTCGCTGCCGTCGGGACGCGTGTTCGGGGCGGCCGGGACCTTGTCCCCGAAACCCTCGACGGGTAAGCGTCGGCGCCGGTGAGATCGATGCCGTCGAGCACGTGGGTATCGCCGTAGAACGTGCGCAGGCCTCTCACACGGATCGTCGTGATCGTTCTCTCAGGCTCTGCGGATGTGGATGTCGCCGCCGGAGGTGCGGGCGCGCACCTCGACGGTCCGGTCGGACGCCCCCGGCCCGGCGGACGCGTCGAGCAGGTTGTGCACCTCGCCCGACGCCGAGCCGAGATCGAGCCAGGCGACGGTGCCCCGGGCGATGCCGACATCGAGCTCCCCGTCGGCCGTGGTGAGGGAGACCGAACCGGTCACGACCTCGCCGATCCGCACGCCGCCGTGCGCGGTCCGCGCCTCGAGGTTCCCGAGGGCCCGGTGCACGTCGATCTCGCCGTTGACGCCGGTCAGCCGCAGGTCGCCGGTCACCTCGCCGACGTCGATCTCGCCGTTGACGTTCTTGATCGTCGCCGGGCCGTCGACCGCGCGGATGTGGATGTCGCCGTGCTCGGTGCTGATCTCGACCGGCCCGACCGCGCTGTCCACCGACACCTCGCCGCCGACCGTCGTGACCCG
>JAYSXW010000599.1:0-6995 GCA_043716935.1 Pseudonocardia sp. | reverse complement strand
GCAACATGACCCAAACGCAGATCGCCGACCGGGTCGGCATTTCCCAGATGCACGTCTCGCGGCTGCTCGCCCAGACGCTCGACCGGCTCCGCGCGCGGTTCGATCCCGACACCCGGGTCGGCTGATGCCCTGGCAACCCGAGCACGTCGTCGTGATCGGAGCCGGCCTCGGCGGGGTGCGAACGGTCGAGCAGCTGCGCGCCGCCGGGTTCCAGGGGCGGATCAGCCTGGTGGGCGCGGAGCTGCACCCGCCCTACGACCGGCCGCCGCTGTCCAAGCAGATCCTCACCGGTGACTGGGGGCCCGAGCGCGCGGTGCTTCACACCGAGGAGGGCCTCGACGAGCTGGGCGTGCGGCTCCACCTCGGGCGCCGCGCGGTGGCGTTGCGTCCCGGCGTCCTCGAGCTCTCCGACGGATCGTCGCTGCACGGCGATGCCATCGTCATCGCCACCGGGCTGGAGGCCCGCCGGCTGCCCGGGCAACCCGACGCCGTCCATACGCTCCGCACCCTCGACGACGCGCTCGCGCTGCGCGCCGACCTGGACCGGATCTCCTCGCTGCTGATCATCGGGGCCGGGTTCATCGGGGCGGAGGTGGCGAGCGCGGCCCGCGCCCGGGGCATCGCTGTCACGGTGCTGGAGGCGCTGCCCGTGCCGTCGTCGCGGGCGTTGGGTCTGCAGGTGGGGGCGCTGGCTGCCCGCCTGATGCTCGACGCCGGTGTGGACCTGCGGGTCGATACGGCGTTGCGTGGGTTCGTCGAGAGTCCGGTGGGCATCGGCGTGGAGCTGAACGACGGCACCCGCCTCGACGCCGACGCCGCCCTCGTCGGCATCGGCGGGGTGGCGCGGCTGGACTGGATCACGGCCCAGCCCGACACCGCCCAGCCCGACACCGCCCAGGGCCTCGCGTGCGGGCCGACCGGGCGAGTCCACGGCCTCGACGCCGTGTGGGGCGTCGGCGACGTCGCCGTCTGGGACGATCCCGGTCGCGCAGCGCACCGCCACGAGCACTGGACCAGCGCGGGCGACCAGGCGGCCGTCGTCGCCCGCGACATCCTCGGCGCCGCGGCGCCCGCCCCGACCGTGCCCTACTTCTGGTCCGACCAGTTCGGTCTCAAGATCCAGCTGTTGGGCCGCCCCGAGCTCGCCGACGCGGTGCTGCCCCTGCACGGCACCGGGCTCGATGGCGGCCCGGTGCGTGGGACGGTCGCCGGCTACCTCGACGGTGACCGGCTCGTCGCCGTCGTCGGCTTCGGTGCGGCCCGGTTCGTGGCCCGCTACCGCGCGTGCGTAGCAGCGGGCGCAGCGCGCAACGAGGTCCTGGCGACCGCGGCGACGCTCGCGGGCTGACCGCCGCTCCCCCGCCCGCGACGGCCGGCCCGGGCGCACCCGGCCTGCCATCGCCGCCTGCTCGCAACCGGCCACGTGAAGGCCGGCCCCCCGCCGCCGCTTCACAGTCGGCGCCCCACAGTTACGACCTCGCAGACAGCGCCTTCCAGCCGTTCCTGCGCACCGCCACCCCAGCCGCCGCCGCAGTCGCACCTTACAGCCGGCCCCTTTCACAGCTGCCGCCTCACAGGGGGCCCCGAACCGCTCCTAGCGGAAGATGCTCCGGACGACGGCGATCGCGACGAGGGCGCCGACGGCGATCAGCGCGTAGCGGACCCTCGGGTCGGCGAGCCGGTTCTGCACGCTCTCCCGGCCCTGCGCCACGAGGTGCTTGGGGTTGGCGCGGTCACTCAGGGCGTCCAGGCTGCCGGCGAGGGCGTCCCTGGCCTGCTCGATCTCGCGCTGGATGGTGTCCGGGTCGCGAGCCACGACGTCCTCCTGGGCTGGTGCGGATCTGGGCTGGTGCGGATCTGGCTGCTGGTGGAGCATCACCGTAGATCACGGCGACCCGGGGCGTCCGGCGGGCCGCGCCGATGCCAGGATCACGGCATGACCCGTCTTGCCCCCGGCGACGCCGCGCCGGAGTTCACACTGCCCGACGCCGACGGCACGCCCGTGTCCCTGGCCGAGTACCGCGGCCGGCGCGTGATCGTCTACTTCTACCCTGCGGCCTCGACGCCGGGCTGCACGAAGCAGGCCTGCGACTTCCGCGACAACCTCGCCGACCTCGGCGAGGAGGGCTTCGACGTGCTCGGGATCTCCCCGGACCAGCCGGTCGAGCTGGCCGGGTTCCGAGCCGCCGAGGGTCTCACCTTCCCCCTGCTGTCCGACCCCGACCGCACCGTCCTGACGGCGTGGGGCGCGTACGGCGAGAAGCAGATGTACGGCAAGTCCGTCACCGGCGTCATCCG
Organism: Pseudonocardia sp.; assembly: GCA_043716935.1. Classification (GTDB taxonomy): domain Bacteria; phylum Actinomycetota; class Actinomycetes; order Mycobacteriales; family Pseudonocardiaceae; genus Pseudonocardia. The sequence continues at coordinate 4,697 of JAYSXW010000599.1, read as the reverse complement.
CTCGACGTTCGTGATCGACGCCGAGGGCCGGATCGAGATGGCGCAGTACAACGTCCGCGCCACCGGCCACGTCGCGAAGCTCCGCAAGGACCTCAAGGTCTGACCTCGCACACCGTCGGTCCACGTCGCACCGAGATCGGTCCTGTGCGAAGTGGATTCGAGCCGTGCGAAGTGGATTCGAGCCGTGCGAAGTAGGCACGGGGTGGGCACGGGGGGAGGGGGGTGACCTCCGTAGGGTGGGACCGCGCCGGCGTGCCCCAACTGGCAGAGGGACAGGTTTTAGGTACCTGACAGTGCGGGTTCGAATCCCGCCGCCGGCACCACGTCACCTCGGCGTCCGCTACGACTCCGGCGCCTTCGACTCCGGCACAGTCGTCTCCGCGGGCAGCCGGCGACTCGCCGCCACCGCCCCGGTGACGCCGATGGCGCCGCACAGCACCGACACGCCGAGCATCGCCGGGTGCGGGTGGCCCCCGACGGCGGCGTCGCCGAGGACGACGATCGCGACGGTGCCGGGCAGGACGCCCAGCACGGTGCCGAGCAGGTAGGACGGAAAACGCACGCCCGCGAGGCCGGCGGTGTAGTTGAGCACCGCGAACGGTACCGCGGGGATCATGCGCAGCGACACGATCGCGAGCAACCCGCGGTGGTCGAGCCGGGCCCGCAGCCAGGCGACGCCGTGGCGGTGCGAGTGTCGCTCGACGAACTCCCGCCCCACGAGCCGCACCAGCCAGAACGCGACGGTCGCGGCGATCGCGGTGGCCGCGATCGTCAGCACCAGCCCGGTGCTCGAGCCGAACAGCACCCCGGCCGCCACGGTGAACACCGTCCGTGGCACCGGCACGATCGTCACGGTGCTCTGCAGCAGCAGGAACAGCAGCGGCGCCCACGGGCCGGCCGACGTCACGGTGGCCCGGACATCGGCCAGGCCGGCGTCCGGGAGCAGGAACGCGACGGCCGCGACGGCCAACAGGGCCACGATCGCGGCGGCGACCAGCCGACCCCTCCTCACCCCGTCACGGTACCGCCGGGGGACTGTCCGGGGCCGCCAGGGCCGATAGCGTCACCGGGCGTGACCACCCCCGAGCCTCCTGACCTCGACCCCGACGGCCTGGCCGTGCGCCGGGAGGTGCTCGGCCCCGAGCACGTCGACGCCGCTCTCGCCGCCGCCGACGCGACGACCGCCGAGTTCCAGGCGTTCATCACCCGCTATGCATGGGGTGAGATCTGGACCCGCCCCGGCCTGGACCGCCGGATGCGCAGCGCGGTCACCCTGACGGCTCTGGTCGCCCACGGCCACCTTGCCGAGCTGGAGATACACCTGCGCGCGGCCCTGCGCAACGGCCTGTCCCGCGCCGAGATCGTCGAGATCCTGCTGCAGACGGCGATCTACTGCGGCGTCCCGGCCGCGAACTCCGCCTTCGGCGTGGCCCGCCGCGTCCTGGCGGAGTAGCCGCGGCTCCGTCGCAGTGCCTGCTCGCACACACCGTTGAGTGCCCGCGCACACGACCGGCCGCGGGTGCCGGCCCGACGCCGCGGGTGCCGGCCCGACCCGGTGTGTGCCGGCCCGACGCCGCGTGTTCCGCCCGCGGCGGGTGTGTGCCGGCCCGCGGCGTTTCGGTGGCCGCTCAGCCGGCCAGGTCCCGCAGGTGGGGCAGCAGCGCCCGCATCGCGCGGCCGCGATGGCTGGCCGCGTCCTTCTCCGCCGGGGTGAGCTCGGCCGATGTGCGCTGCTCCCCGTCGGGAACGAAGATCGGGTCGTAGCCGAAGCCGCCCGTGCCACGGGGGGCGGCGGCGATGTGGCCCGGCCACTCCCCGTGCACCACGGTCTCGGGTCCACCGGGCACGACCAGCGCGGCGGAGCAGACGAACGCGCCGCCGCGGCGGGTGTCGGGCACGTCGGTGAGCTGACCGAGCAGCAGCGCAACGTTGGTGGCGTCGTCACCGTGGCGGCCCGACCAGCGGGCCGAGAGCACGCCGGGCATGCCATTGAGGGCGTCGACGACGAGGCCCGAGTCGTCGGCGACGGCGGCGAGCCCGGTGGCCGCGGCGGCGTCGCGGGCCTTGGCCAGGGCGTTCTCGGCGAAGGTCGCACCCGTCTCGGGGGCGTCCGGGAACTCCGGGACGGCGGCGAGCCCGACGACCTGCAGTCCGCCCAGATCGGTGTCGTCGAGCATCCGGCGCATCTCGACGAGCTTGCCCGGGTTGCGGGTGGCCAGCAGGATCCTCATCGCGGGCCTCGGTGCGCCACGGGCTCGGCGAGCGCCGCGGCCTGCAGGGCCACGAGCTGGCGGATGCCGCCCAGCGCGGAGTCGAGCATGGCGTCGAGGGTGGTGCGGCTGAAGGTGGCGCCCTCGCCGGTGCCCTGCACCTCGATCAGCGAGCCGGTGTCGGTGGCGACGATGTTCGTGTCCACCTCGGCGCGGGAGTCCTCCTCGTAGGGCAGGTCCAGCCGCACCCGCCCGTCCACCACGCCGACGCTGACGGCCGCGACCTGGCACGAGATCGGCTTCGGGTCGGCGAGCCGGCCCTCGCGGCCGAGCCACGCGACGGCGTCACACAGCGCGACATAGGCGCCGGTGATGGCGGCGGTGCGGGTGCCGCCGTCGGCCTGCAGGACGTCGCAGTCCAGCGCGATCGTGTTCTCCCCGAGCGCGCGGAGATCGATGCAGGCGCGCAGCGAGCGGCCGACGAGCCGGCTGATCTCGTGCGTCCGCCCGCCCACGCGGCCCTTGACCGACTCGCGCTCGTTGCGGGTGCCGGTGGCGGAGGGCAGCATCGCGTACTCCGCGGTCAGCCAGCCCAGCCCGGAGCCCTTGCGCCAGCGCGGCACACCCTCGGTGACGCTCGCGGCGCACAGCACCGTGGTGTCTCCGAACGTCACGAGCACCGAGCCCGCCGGGTGTTTCTGGAAGCCGCGGGTGAGCGTCACGGGGCGGAGTTCGTCGTCGGTCCTGCCGTCTGCGCGGGTCACGGCGGCCACCCTAGGGTGTGTACGACGCACCTCCGGCCGGCCCCCGACGGGCTCGACACGGATCCGTCAGACCGACGCTAGATCGAGTACTCCGCGTCCGGCGCGACCAGCTCCACCGGGCCGTCGAACGCCTCCCGCGCCTCCGCGAGCAGCACCGCACCGTCGAACCAGGCCGGGACGTGGGTCAGCAGCAACCGCCCGACGCCCGCTGCGCTCGCATGCTCACCGGCTTGGCGACCCGAGAGGTGCACCCCGGGCGGCGCGTCGGCGTGGTGCGGCCAGGAGGCCTCACACAGCAGGGCGTCCGCGTCGCGCGCCAGCTCGACCAGCGCGTCGCAGGGCCCGGTGTCGCCGCTGTAGACCAGCGCCCTGCCCCCGTTCTCGACGCGTAGCGCGTAGGCCTCGCACGGGTGGTCGACAGGCGCGGCGGTGAGCGCCACGCCGGCCACGGACACCGGCGGCCCCAGCGGGTGGAACGTGAAGAGGTCGCTCAGGTCGGTCACGGCCCGCTCGGCCGCCGACGGCGCGTACGCCGCAGCGAACCGGTCGGGAGCCTCGATCGGCGCATGCACCGGCAGTGGACGCGCGGCCGGATCGGGCGACGGAAACGGATGGTAGCGGCGGTGTACGGCGAGCGCGGAGAAGTCGGCACAGTGGTCGGGGTGCAGGTGGGAGAACAGCACCGCGTCGAGACGCCAGGGATCGAGGTGGCGCTGCAGCGCGCCGAACGTGCCGTTGCCCAGGTCCATCGTGAACCGGGCGTCGCCGGCCTCGACGAGGTATCCCGACGCCGGCGACCCCGGGCCGGGTCCGCTTCCCGAGCACCCCAACACGATCAACTTCACGGGCCGGGCCGCACCGACGCGCGGGTGCGACGCAGCCACCAGAGCCCGACAATCGGCAGTACGAGCGGAATGAACCCGTAGCCGCGGCCGTAGAGCGACCACACCGTGTCGTCGGGGAAGGCCGCCGCGTCGAGGGCCGTCAGCGTGCCGACCACCAGCACCCCGGCCAGCTCGAAGCCGACCGCCGCCCAGGCGAGCCGTCGAGCGACGGGCCCGTGTCCGGCCAGCCCGATCGTCGCCAGCACGTAGACGACGCCGGCGAGGGCCGAGAGGAGATACGCCAGCGGCGCCTCCCCGAACTTCCCGGCGATCTGCACGGCTGCCCGCGCGGTGGCCGAGAGAGCGAAGATCCCGTAAACGGCGATGAGCACCCGTCCCGGGCCGGACGAGGTGGCGCGGACCTGCTCACGCACGGGCGTCCCACAGTCCTTGCAGGCGGAGCACGGCGACGGCGGTGGCGACCGCGCCCACGGCGACCACCGCGCCGCCCCAGCGGGTCGGACCTGACTCGTCGTCGGACGCCGTGGCGAACTGCAGCGCGATCGGCAGCACGCCGATCGATACGGCGAGGTAGATGAGGAATGTGCTCGTCTCGACCAGCACCACGCCGCCGAACACGCGCACGGCGGCGATCACGGCCTGCACCGCCAGCAGGGCGACGACGACGCCGACGGCACGGCGCAGCAGCAGACCCGGCGGCCGGTTGCGGGCGGCCTCGACCAGGCCGAGGACGGCGAGCAGTCCGTTCGCGACGAGCACGACCACCACGAGTGCGACGATCACCCGTATGACGCTACCGGAGCCGCTGTCCGACAAATCGACAGCAGCACAATCCCGAGCGCGGCGAGCCCGACCACGGCCGCGACCGGCGCCAGCGC
>JAYSXW010000598.1:0-2374 GCA_043716935.1 Pseudonocardia sp. | reverse complement strand
GCCCGCGCCCAGACGGCCTGGCGGGAGCTGCCAGTCGGCACCGTCAAGGTCAACAACGTGTTCGGGGGCGCCCCGGGTGGCGCCGCCCAGCCGCGGCGCGGGAGCGGCGCGGGCTTCGGCTTCGGGCCCGAGCTGCTCGACGAGATGAGCACCGTGAAGGTGGTGCATCTCGGGCTGCCGGCCCGCTAGCCCCCGACGTCTGCTGCGCAGCAGCGACAGGAGCCGGGTGAGCTCGGCGGCGTCCTGGTCGGTCGGCCCCGTCCGGAGCTGTTCGGCGTCCGCGACGGCGACCCCCACCGCCACCCGCAGCCTGCCGTCCGCGCGCAGCCCGTGTCCTGCGAAGCGGCCCGGCGTGGCAACCTTGCCGGTGTGAGCACCAGCACCGCCGGGCCCGCCACCCCCACCACGGCCGCGACCCCCCCCGCCGACGCCACGGCCGCCGACACCTCGGCCGCTGCTGCTGTGCGACACGCCGCCGAGCGGGCCGCGGCGGCGGCGCCCGGGGTCCGGGCCGCGGGCGGTGCGGCGATCGACCGGGTGTTGCGCACGGCCGCGGGCCTGCTCCGCGAGCGGGCGGCGGAGCTGGCGGCCGCCAACGGCCTCGACGTCGCCGCGGCCGAGGCGGCCGGGACGGCCCCCGGCCTGCTCGACCGCCTGCGCCTGACCCCCGAGCGGCTGGCCGAGATGGCCGTCCAGCTCGACGTCCTGGCCGACACCCCCGAGCCGCCGACCCAGCGCGAGATCCGGACGTTGGCCACCGGCGAGCGGGTGTTCGAGCGGCAGGTGCCCGTGGGCGTCATCGGGGCGGTGTTCGAGGCCCGCCCGAACGTGACCGTCGACGTCGCCTCGCAGGTGCTCAAGGCCCGCAGCGCCGCGGTCCTGCGCACCGGTTCGGCGGCGCTGCGCAGTGCGTCCGCGCTGGTCGAGCTGGTGCTCGCGCCGGCATTGGACCGTCACGGCGTGCCCGCCGACGCCGTGCGGCTCGTGCCGACGCCGGGACACACCGGTGCCGAGGCGCTCGTGACGATGCCGGACCTGGTGCGGCTCGTCGTGGTGCGGGGCAGCGGCGAGGTGACGAGACGGCTCAGTGCTCTCGGTGCGGCGAACGGCGTCCGCGTCCTGGCCCACGCCGACGGCGGAGGCGTGCTGTACCTCGACGCCTCGGCCGACGAGGCGACGGTGACCCGGCTGGTCACCGAGGGCACCGACCGGCTCGGGGTGTGCAACCGGCTCAACCTGCTGCTGATCGACCGTCTCGCCTACGACCGTCTCTGGCCTGTCGCCCGCCGTGCCCTGGAGGACCGCGGTATCGACGCGTCGTTGCCGCCCTACGACCACACGTTGGGCCACGAGTGGGCGCTCGACGCCGGTGCAGAGGGACACGTCACCGTCGCGTCCGTCGACGGCCCGCTCGATGCGGCCACCACCGCCATGCGCGAGACCTCGGGCCTGGCCGCCACCGTCTGCGCCACCGACCGCGCGGCGGCCGAGGCGTTCATCGACGCCTACACCGGCACCGGCGTGTTCTGGAACACCACCACCCGCCTGCTCGACGGTTACAAGCTCCTCGGCCTGCCCGAGACCGGCATCAACGTCGACCACATCCCCGGCCCCCGCGGCCCCGTCACCTATGTGGATCTCTCCCTGCGTCAGTTCGTCGTGCTGCCTTCGGCCTAGGGGACGAACCGGGGGACAACCCCGTACCGCCCGGCCCGCGAGGAACGCCACGGTCGCCTCACGGTGACCACGGCGGGCCCGGCTCGAAACCTCCTGCGCAGGTCCGGTGAGCCGCGACCCCGGGCGTCGACGCGAACGAACGTGATCATGACGGTGCTGGCCGTCTGGTTCACGCTGGGCCTGTTCCTCGACGCCTACGCGCACGCCAACTTTCCCGACCTGGAGACGTTCTTCACCCTCTGGCACGCGGTGTTCTACAGCGGGTTCGCCGCCACGGCGGGCTGGGTGCTGTGGACGGTGTGCGGCCAGGTCCGCGAGGGCAGGCGCGGCATCGCGGCGGTGCCGCCGGGCTACGGCCTGCCGGTCGTCGCCCTGCCGGTCGTCGCCCTGCCGGTCTTCGCCCTGTCGGACGCGATCGATCTGATGTGGCACGAGCTGCTCGGCATCGAGACCAGCACCGACATCTTCTTCAGCCCCAGCCACCTCGGGCTGATCACGTCGATGGTCGTGATCTTGACCAGCCCGCTGCGCGCGGCCCGGGGCGCCCCCGACCTGGCCGCCCGGCCGTCGCTGCGGGCGGTGCTGCCCGGCGTGCTGACGCTCGGATTCTCCGTCGGCCTGGTGCTGCTGTTCCTCACCTACGGCAACGCCCTGCTCTTCGACGGCCGGGAGGTCGTCACGCTGTTCTCGACCGGCG
>JAYSXW010000597.1:0-2376 GCA_043716935.1 Pseudonocardia sp. | reverse complement strand
CAGGTACGGCGGCGAGTAGATCTCGGCGGTGTCGGCCAGGTTGCCGTTGCGCGGCTGGCCGGTGACCGGGTCGGAACTGGTGTTGACGTCGTCACCGGCGGACAGGACACGCCCGTCGGGCAGCAGCACCGCGGTCGAGTGGTAGGCACGGAACTCCTGCTGAGCCGGGCCCGTGCGCCACTGGTCGGTGGCCGGGTCCCAGAGCTCCACGGCGCGCTGCGCGTCCGTGGCGGTCCACAGGGCGGCGCCGACGCCGCCGCCGATGGTCACCATGGAACCATCGGGCAGCAACTTGGTGTTGTGGTTTGGTGCGCGCGGTGACCAGCGGGCCGGCCGGGGTCCACCCGGCCGCCGGGACGGTCTCGTCGAAACGCTCGGCCGTGCCGGTCGAGGCGTTGTCGTCGCCGTACCCGCCGGTCTGCAGGACCTGCGTAGGCCCCTGCGGACCGCCGGGCAGGGGCACGGCCGCCCCGTAGGTGCGCCGCCGCGACAGGTCGGGGGCGTCTTCCCAAACGAGCGAGCCGTCCGCGCCCGGGCGCGGAGGAACCACGCGTCGCTCGGGCTGGACCCCCAGTGGGCTGGCCCCCCAGTGGGCTGGCCCCCCAGTGGGCGGGAGGCCGTCCCCGCCGGATCGGTGATGACGACGTCGCGTTCGTCGTCACGACGGCCACCACCCGCCCGACCGCCGTCGGGGCCCCGTTCACGCACTGAAGCGTGCGGAAACCGGCCGCCCATTTCGGCGCCTACGGCCACGCCCGGCGGGTCCTGGTCGGGCGCGAGCGGCTGCGGGTGATCCTGCGCGAGCACCACGTGTCGATCCGGGAGGCCCGACCGGACGGCGCACCCATCTACGTGATCATGGACAACCTGTCGGTGAACAAGACCCCTGCCGTTCCGGGCCTGGGCGGCGCGCAACAAGGCCGAGTTGTGCCTGACCCCGACCGACGCGTCCTGGGCGAACCCGATCGAGGCCCAGTTCGGTCCGCTGCGCACGTTCACGATGGGCGCCTCGGATCATCCGAACCATCCGGCGCTGGCGCGCCGGCTGCACCCGCGCTGGCGCAACACCCACGCCCGCCACCCCGACGTTCTCGCGGGCCAGCGTCGGGAGCGAGCCCGGATCCGCTCCGAACGCCACCAACGCTGAGGCCGACCACGAGCGGCATGACCCGGTGAACGTTCATGGTCAACGCACTGGCTGGGTGTGCCAGGCGTCGCGGCGGTGAGCGAGTAGGGGGCGCCCCGGTGTGATCAGCGGCGTTGACGACCGGGTGAGGGTGCCGCGTCGAGGTTCAGCTCGCCGTCGACGCACCGTCGCGCCACCTCGGCCAGGCGCAGGTTGTTGTTGCGGGCGTAGCTGCGCAGCCGGTCGAACGCGGCGTCCATCGGCACCCCGAGGTGCTGAGCAAGCACCCCCTTGGCCTGCTCGATGATGACGCGGCTGTTGAGGGCGACCTGCAATTGTTCGGTGAGGACCTCGCTGTGGCGGATGGCGCGTTCGGACAGGATGCCGATGGTGGCCACGTCGGCCAAGGCCTGACCGAGGGCCAGATCAGCGTCGGGCAGCGCACCGGGGGTGCGGTGAAACAGGTTCAGGGCGCCGATGGCCTCACCGCGCAGCCGCAGCGGGATGGCGTGCACCGAGACGAACGCGCCGGCCCGGGCGGCAGCGGCGGCGAACCGGGGCCAGCGCTGCTCCACCTGTGACAGGTCGGGCACCCTGACCTGGACGGCGGTGCGGTAGCACTCCACGCAGGGACCTTCCTCGGCCTGGAGCTGAAGCAGCTCCATTGTCTGCGCGTCCTCGCTGGACGCGGCGACCAAGCGCAGCTCACCGCGGGGGTCGGCGAGCAGGATCCCGGCTGCATCGGCGGCCAACAGCATCACGCAGTGCGCGATGAGCTGGTCGAGCAGGTCGATGATGTCGTAGTCGTCGACCAGGGTGTCGGCGAGCGCCACGAACGCGTCGCTGACGGCCTGTTCACGGGCAGGCTGGCTCATCACGGCCCCTTCGGTTTGCTGCTGAACATGGGTCTAGTTCATTTCCGTGGTGAACACCAGCGTGCAGTTCACGACGTCGTGGGCGACGTCGAGAAGCAGGCGTTGATGGGTGAAGGCGTGGGCGCGCAGCCGGGCCGGGGCGTCGGTGGCGCTGATCCCGCGCTGGGCCAGGACCATGCCGGTGGCCTGGTGGATTTCTCCGCGGTGTCCGAAGCTGTGCTCGTGCCACCCGCCGGTGCCGGCGTCATCGTCGGTAGCTCCCGCGCCGACCGGGTCGGTGCGTCGCCCGAGCAGCATCAGCGCCGCGAGGTCGGCGGCGGCCAGCGCGTCACGCCACTGCAGCTGCGAGAGGCCGCCGGGGGCGGTGCGGTAGAG
>JAYSXW010000596.1:0-2392 GCA_043716935.1 Pseudonocardia sp. | reverse complement strand
GTGCGTTCACCCAAGACCCGGCGCCTCGACATCGGCCGCAAGCGCGATGAGTACCGGGCGTCCGGGACCACGGAGCTGTGGTACGCGGCACACCCGTGGACGGACTCGACGGGGTCGTGCTCCGGTGACGCACCGATCGATGATCGAGTGGTGTTCCGGCCGGGCTGGGTCAGCGGCCGGTGAACTGTGCCTTGCCCGGGCCGTTCTCGACGAACGACTTCATGCCGATGCGACGATCGTCGGTGGCGAACAGGGCCGCGAAGATCTCCGCCTCCAGGTCCAGCCCCGTCCGCAGGTCGGTGTCCAGGCCGCCGTCGATGGCCTTCTTCGCCGCCGCCAGCGCCACCGCCGCGCCGTCGACGAACTGCTCGGCCCACCGCCGCGCCGCCGCGTAGACGTCGTCGGCGGGCACGACCTCGTCCACCAACCCGATCGCGAGCGCATCGTCGGCCTTCACCATCCGCCCGGTGAAGATCAGGTCCTTGGCCCGGGGGGCACCGATGAGCCGCGCCATCCGCTGGGTGCCGCCACCACCGGGGATGATGCCGAGCAGGATCTCCGGCTGGCCGAGCTTGGCGTTGTCGCCGCAGACCCGGCGATCACACCCCAGAGCCACCTCCAAGCCGCCGCCCAGTGCGTAACCGGTGATCGCGGCCACCGTCGGCTTGGGAATCTCCGAGATCGCCCCGAAGCACGCCGACAGGCGCCGCGCGACCGGCGCCATGTCGGAATAGGTCAGGCCCGCCATCTCCTTGACGTCGGCCCCGGCGGCGAACACCTTCTCGCCGCCGTAGACCACCACCGACCGCACGTCGGCGCGGCGGGCCGCTTCCTCGGCGCAGGTCTTGAGGTCCTCCTGCATCTGCCGGCTGAACGCGTTCATCGGCGGTCGGTCCAGCCGGATCGTCCCGACCCCGCCCTCGACCTCGAGCTTCACGAATTCCGTCACGCCGGGAACCTATCCGCTGACGCCGGTCCGCCGCGACGCCCACACCCCGGTCCCACTGTGCGCCCAACCGGACCGGGTGCGCCCAACCGGACCGGGTGCGCCCCGCAGCGGCGGCGTCAGCGCAGCCAGGCCGTGTAGCGACCTCGCCTGCGCTGCACGCGCAGGGGCAGGCCGAAGGTCGCGGTCAGGTTGTCATCGGTGAGAACGTCGTCGAGCAGCCCCGCGGCGACGAGCCCGCCGTCGCGCAACAGAAGGCCGTGGCTGTAGCCGACGGGGATCTCCTCGACGTGGTGGGTGACCAGCACCGAGGCGGGCGCGTCGGGGTCGGCGGCCAGGGCGGTGAGCCGTCCGACGAGGTCCTCGCGGCCCCCGAGGTCGAGCCCGGCGGCGGGCTCGTCGAGCAGCAGCAGCTCGGGATCGGTCATCAGCGCGCGGGCGATGAGGGTGCGCTTGCGCTCGCCCTCGCTCAGGGTGCCGAACGCCCGGCCGGCCAGGGCGCGCACGCCGAGGGCGTCGAGGAGGTCCTCGGCCCGGTCGGTGTCGCCGCTCTCGTAGCGCTCCCGCCAGCGTCCGAGCACGCCGTAGCCGGCGCTGACGACGACGTCGCGCACCGTCTCGTCGTGCGGCACGCGCAGGCCCAGCGCGGCCGAGGTGAGCCCGATCCGGGTGCGCAGCTCGAACAGGTTGACGCGGCCCAGCTGCTCCCCGAGCACGTGCACCGTGCCGGACGTGGGGTGCAGCTCGGCGGCGGCCAGGCGCAGCAGGGTGGTCTTGCCGGCTCCGTTGGCGCCGAGCACGACCCACCGCTCGTCGAGCTCGACCGCCCAGTCGAGGCCGTGCAACAGCCGTGCGTCACCGCGACGCACGGTGACGTCGTCCATTCGGATGACGAGATCGGTCAGGTCGGGCGGGGCGGTGACGGGGGACTGCGGAGGGGACACGGCCACGGCGCCTATCCTGGCCGATCGTGCCGGTCTTCCCTCTAGGTGCCCATGCCGATGCGGGCGGGGTGCGCTTCGCCGTCGCCTCGACCAGTGCCGACGCCGTCGAGGTGTGCCTCGTCGACGGCCCGGACGGGGCTCTCGAGGAGCGCCGGGTCCCGCTGACCGAACGCACGTTCGGCGTCTGGCACGGCCACCTGCCCGGTATCCGCCCCGGTCAGCGCTACGGCTACCGCGTGTACGGCCCGTACCAGCCGTGGGACGGGCTGCGGGCCAATCCGGCGAAGATCCTCGTCGACCCGTACGCCCGACGGATCGCCGGACGCGTCACCGACCTCGTGGCCGCCCGCGGCTGGGTGGACGACCCGATGACGGGCACGCTCTCGACCGTCGACTCGCTGGGGCGCGTGCCGCTCTCGGTCGTCACCGCACCGGACGTGGCGATGACGGGCGAGCGTCCCGACGTCCCCTGGTCCGAGACCGTGATCACCGAGCTGCACGT
>JAYSXW010000595.1:0-21158 GCA_043716935.1 Pseudonocardia sp. | reverse complement strand
CAGACTACCTCACTGGAATGTCTACTTCTTCTTGCCCCGCTTCTCCCGCACCCGCACGGAGATCCGCACCGGCGAGCCGGGAAAGGCGAACTCCTCGCGCAGCCGGCGCTCCAGGAACCGGCGGTAACCGGCCTCCAGGAACCCGCTGGTGAACATCACGAACGTGGGTGGATGGACGGCGGCCTGGGTGGCGAAGAGGATCTTGGGTTGCTTGCCGCTGCGGACCGGGGGCGGGGTGGCGGCGACGACGTCGGAGAGCCAGCCGTTGAGCTGCCCGGTCGGTACGCGCTTGTCCCAGGAGGCCAGCGCGGTGCGCAGGGCGGGGGCGATCCGGGACACCGAGCGGCCGGTCAGCGCCGAGACGTTGACGCGCTCGGCCCACGTTACGCGGACGAGGTCGCGTTCGAGCTCGCGCTTCATGGCGAGGCGGCGGTCCTCGTCGACGAGGTCCCACTTGTTGAACACGATGACGAGCGCGCGCCCGGCCTCCTCGACCATGGTGATCACGCGCTGATCCTGCTCGGAGAGCGGCTCGCTCGCGTCGACGAGCACCAGCGCCACCTCGGCGGCCTCGATCGCGGCCTGGGTACGCAGGCTGGCGTAGTACTCCATGCCGCTGGCGGTGCGCACGCGCTTGCGCAGGCCGGCGGTGTCGACGAAGCGCCAGATCTCGTCGTCGAGCTCGACGAGGGAGTCGACGGGGTCGACCGTGGTGCCGGCGACCTCGTGCACCACCGACCGGACCTCGCCCGACACCCGGTTGAGCAGGCTGGACTTGCCGACGTTGGGCTTGCCGACGAGCGCGACCCGTCGGGGACCGCCGACCCCGGTGCCGAACGTGTCGCGGGGGGTCTCGGGCAGGGCGTCGAGGATCGCGTCGAGCAGGTCGCCCGAGCCGCGGCCGTGCAGGCCGCTGACCGCGTGCGGCTCCCCCAGCCCGAGCCGCCACAGCGAAGCGATGTCGGACGTCAGCCGCTCGTCATCGACCTTCGTGGCGCACAGCAGCACGGGACGGTCCGAGCGTCGCAGCACCCGGGAGACGGCCTCGTCGGTGGCGGTGGCGCCCACGCTCGCGTCGACGACGAGCAGGATCGCGTCGGCCGTCCTCATCGCCGTCTCCGCCTGCGCCGCCACGGCAGCCTGCAGGCCGCGGGCGTCGGGTTCCCACCCCCCGGTGTCGACGAGGGTGAAGCGACGGCCGTTCCACAGCGCGTCGTAGGCGATGCGGTCACGGGTGACGCCCGGGATGTCCTGGACGACGGCCTCGCGCCGTCCGATCAGGCGGTTGACCAGCGTGGACTTGCCCACGTTGGGCCGCCCCACCACTGCGAGCACCGGCGTAGGCACCACGGGTGCGTCCCCGAGGCCACCGGCGGTGATCTCGTCGTCGTCGTCGACCCGGACGAACTCCGTCGGGTCGAGACCGAGCTGCGCCATCGCCGCCCGGTCGTCGGTCATCGCGTCGGTCGTCTCGTCGCCACTCATGTCCTGCTGCTCCGTACCTCATCGAGTTCTCGGACCATCCCGGCCAGTTCGGCCCGGAGGGTCTCGGTGGCGGTGGTCAGGCCGGCTCGGCCGCCACCCGCCGGAATGCCCAGCGGTTCGCCCACCAGCACGTCCACCCGGGGGCGGAAGCGCGGGCACGCGCCCGCGGGGCGCTGCGTGCCCCGGCACACGACCGGCAACACCACCGCGCCGCTGGTGCGGGCCAGCCACGCCGCTCCGTGCCGGGCGGCCGCGACCTCGCCGCTGCCGCGGGTGCCCTCCGGGAACACCGCGACCAGCCCGCCGGCCCGAAGGACCGCCACCGCTGCCGTCAGCGGTGCCCGGTCGGGCTTTCCACGGCGGACAGCGAGCTGTCCGGTCCTGGTCAGACCGAGCCCGACGACACCCCTGAACATCTCCTGCTTCACCAGGAACACCGCGCGCCGCCTGAACAGTCCGAACAGGATAGGTCCGTCGACGAGCGCGCTGTGATTGGCGACGAGCACCACCGGCCCGTGCGCCGGCGCCCGCTCACGGTGATGCACCCGCAGCCGGTAGAGCGGGACGAACAACCAGCGGGCCACCCACAGCGCGAGATCGTGCAGCCACGGCCAGCTCCCCGGCGGAAGGTCGGCAGCAGCCTTCACGGCATCAGACCCCGCTCCCGCACCAGCCGCAGGAGCTCCGCCAGCACGTCGTCGACGGTCAGATGGTCGGTGTCGAGCACCACGGCGTCGGCGGCTGCGTGCAGGGGCGAGGTCTTCCGGGTGGAGTCGAGCAGGTCACGGCGGCGGACGTCGGCGAGCACCACGGCGGTGTCGGCGGCGCGGCCGGCCTTGCGGTCCTGCGCTCCGCGGCGCGCCGCACGGATCTCCTCGGACGCCGTGAGGTAGACCTTGAGCGGCGCGTCGGGGACCACGACGCTGCCGATGTCCCGGCCCTCGACGACGATGCCGTCCCCGGCGGCGTCGATCAGCTCGCGCTGGCGGGCCACCAGCGCAGCCCGCACCGCCGGGATGGCCGAGACCGCGCTGACCGCGCGCGTCACCTCGGTCCCCCGGATCTCCGGCTCGACGTCGGCCTCGTCGAGCAGGATCGCGGGAGCGGTGGGATCGGTGACCGAGCGGAGGTCGGCGGTGGCGTCGATCGCGATCCGCTCGGCGGCCGGGTCGTCGCCCGCGACGCCGGTACGCAGCACGGCCAGCGTCAACGCCCGGTACATCGCGCCCGTGTCGAGGTAAGCGGCCCCCAGATCGGCAGCGAGGCGGCGCGACACGGTGGACTTCCCGGTGCCCGACGGGCCGTCCATCGCCACGACACCGCGCAGCCTGCCCGTCACCTGTCCGACCCATCCCCGACCCACCCGGGCCGGCACTTCCGCGGCACCGCCGGTCGCGGGCCGTCGTCCATCATGCCGGGCGGCCTGGTCGGACCCCGCGGCGGCTGGTCCGGGAACGGCGGCTACATCCCCACCGAACGGTAGAGCGAGCCCACCTCGGCGCGGTTGAGGGCGCGGAACCGGCCCGGGCGCTGGTTGCCCAGCCGCACCTCGCCGACGGCGGTGCGCACCAGCCGCTGCACCGGGAAGCCGACGTCGTCGAGCAGGCGGCGCACCACGTGCTTGCGGCCCTCGTGGATGACGATCTCCACCATCGACCGGCCGGCGTGGAAGTCGACCAGCTTGAACGAGTGGACGGCGACCGGCCCGTCGTCGAGCTCGACGCCGCTGCGCAGCCGCTTGCCGAGGTCGCGGGGAACCTGGCCGAGCACCTCGGCCAGGTAGGTCTTCTCCACCTCGTACGACGGGTGCATCAACCGGTGGCCCAGGTCGCCGTCGTTGGTGAGCAGCAGCAGGCCCTCCGTCTCGGCGTCGAGGCGGCCCACGTGGAACAGCCGGCTGCGCGCGCCGCCCTCGAAGTGCTCGTCCATGATCCCGCGCTCGACGATGAGATCGCCGACGCACATGCGACCCTGGTCGTCGGACATGGTGGACAGGATTCCGCGCGGCTTGTTCAGCGCGAGGTGCACGAGGTCGTCGCCGAGCACGATCCGCGAGCCGTCGACGTGCACGACAGCGGTGGCGGGGTCGACGCGGCGGCCCATCTCGCGCACGACCTGGCCGTCGACGCTGACGCGGCCCTCGGCGATCAGCTCCTCGGCCGCCCGCCGGGACGCCACCCCGGCCTGGGCCAGCACCTTCTGCAGGCGGACGCCGTCGGGTCGTTGTTCGGTACTCATATTCATTCCAGTCACATCTCGTCGATCGCGTCCACGTCGGGCAGCAACGGGGCCAGCGGTGGCAGGTCGGCCACCGAGGAGAGCCCCAGCCGTTCGAGGAACAGTTCGGTGGTGCGGAACAGCGTGCCCTGCGTGGCGTCGTCGACGCCCGCCTCCTGCACGAGCCCGCGGGTCAGCAGCGTGCGGAGCACGCCGTCGCAGTTGACACCCCTGACCGCGGCCACCCGGGCGCGGGTGACGGGCTGGCGGTAGGCGACCACGGCGAGGGTCTCCAGCGCGGCCCGGGTGAGCCGGGCGCGCTGCCCGTCGAGCAGCATCCGCTCGACGTAGAGGGCGTAGTCATCACGGGTGTAGAACCGCCAGCCCCCACCGGCGCGGCGCAGGTCGATACCGCGACCGGTCTCGGTGTAGCCCGTGGCGAGCCGAGCCAGCGCCGCCCGGACCCGCGCGACGGGCTGCTCGACGGCCAGCGCCAGCGTCTCCTCGTCCGTGGGGGCGTCGACGACCAGCAGCAACGCCTCGAGCACGGCACCGAGCTGCAACTCGTCCATTACGGAGGGAAGGGCGGGGTCGGTCAGCATCGGATCACTCATCGTCGTCGCGGGTCGCGGTGGTCGCACCCGCCGCCGTCCATCGTACGGTGAGTTCCCCGAACGCCTCCGGCTGCTCCAGCTCCACGCTGCGCTCGCGGTAGAGCTCGAGCACCGCGAGGAAGCGCGCGACGACCTCCAACGGGCCGGCGCAGTCGGCGGTCAGTACGGCGAAGGTGGCGACCCCCAGCTCCGCGAGCCGCGCCCGCAGCAGCGCGGCGTGCTCGGGGATCGAGACGGTCGGCGCGTGCAGGTGGTCCAGCCCGACCGTGGGCGGGGGCGTGGGGCGGAACACCGACGCGGCCAGCTCGGCGAACGCCGCGGGGTCGACGCCCAGCAGCACCTCGGGCAGGAGGACGGCGAACCGTTCCTCCAGCGCCACCGACCGCGGGAACCGCCGCGCCGCGCCGGCCTCCAGCTCGACGAACAGGGCCGCGACCTGCTTGTAGGCGCGATACTGGAGCATCCGGGCGAACAACAGGTCCCGCGCCTCCAGCAGCGCGAGATCCTCGGAGTCCTCGACGGCGGCGTCGGGCAGCAGCCGTGCGGCCTTGAGGTCGAGCAGCGTCGCGGCGATGACGAGGAACTCGGTGGTCTCGTCGAGGTCCGCGTCGTCGCCGAGGAGCTTGAGGTGGGCGATGAAGTCGTCGGTGACGGTGTGCAGCGCCATCTCGGTGATGTCGAGCTGGTGCTTGCCGATGAGCTGCAGCAACAGGTCGAACGGGCCCTCGAAGTTGTGCAGCCGGACCTGGAACCGGGCCCGGCCGGTGACGAGAGGCGGGTCGTCCTCGACCAGCGTCACCGGGCGATGACCTCGCGGGCCAGCAGCCGGTAGGCCTCCGCGCCGTTGGACGTCGGCGCCCAGGTGGTGATCGGCTCGCCCGCGACGGTGGTCTCCGGGAAGCGCACCGTCCGGTTGATCACCGACTCGAACACCAGGTCGCCGAACGCCTCGATGACCCGCTGGCGCACCTCGCGGGTGTGCAGCGTGCGCGGGTCGAACATCGTGGCGAGGATGCCGAGGATCTTCAGGTCGGAGTTCAGCCGGTCCTGCACCTTCTCGATCGTGTCCATCAGCAGCGCGACGCCGCGCAGCGAGAAGAATTCGCAGGCCAGCGGGATGAGGATCTGGTCGGCGCAGGCCAGGGCGTTGATGGTGAGCAGGCCCAGCGAAGGCTGGCAGTCGATGAGCACGAAGTCGTAGCGGCCCAGGATCGGCTTGATCGCACGGCCCAGCGCCTGCTCCCGGCCGACCTCGGTGACGAGCTGCACCTCGGCGGCGGACAGGTCGATGTTGCTCGGCAGCAGGTCGAGGTTCTCGACACCGGTCTCCCGGATGACGTCGTCGATCTCGATCCCGCGCTCCATCAGCAGGTTGTAGATCGTCGAGTCGAGCGCGTGGGCCTGGACGCCGAGGCCGATCGACAGGGCACCCTGGGGATCGAAGTCCACCAGGAGCACCTTGCGGCCGTACTCGGCGAGCGCGGCGCCCAGGTTGATCGTGGACGTCGTCTTGCCCACGCCGCCCTTCTGGTTGGCGACGGCCACCACGCGCGCAGGGCCGTGGTCGGTCAGCGGTCCCGGCTGCGGCACCGTCAATTGAGGTCTCCCACCCCGTGCGGCCCCCGGGCCGTCGTCGGTGGGAGCTGCGTCGTCGTCGTGCCCGCCGCCGTCGTCGAGATCCTTGTGGTCCGGGTCGAGCCGGTCGGCGTCGTGCGGGTCGTCACCGTCCGTGCGGAGCGGCGATAGGCGGGGGGCGAAGGGCCGCGGTGCATCCATGCGGGCTCCGGTCTGTCGCGGACGTCCCCTGGCCAAGGGGCCGATCCGGGCAGAGTAGGAGCCGTGGTCGGCCATGGGCAACGCGCCCCGCCGTGTCGCCGTCATCCGATCGGCGACACGACCACTAAAGGTTACCGGGCGGTGGCCGGATGGCGGCACCTGGGTGTCCGAGGACCGGGCCGGCAGCTCGAGAACTCCGCGGTCACAATGTGCCGGCGATTCGCACACGCCCTCGGTCTCAGCCCAATGCGCGGGGATGGGAGGTGGCGTAGACCTCGCGCAGGGTGTCGACGGTGACGTGGGTGTAGATCTGTGTGGTGGTCACCGTCGCGTGGCCGAGCAGCTCCTGCACCACCCGGACGTCGGCGCCACCGGCGAGCAGGTGGGTGGCGAAACAGTGCCGCAGGGTGTGCGGGGAGACCGCGGCGCCGAGCCCCGCCACCTCGGCCACGCCGTGCAGCGCGTGCCAGGCGCTCTGCCGCGACAGCCGCGCCCCCCGCGCGTTGAGCAACAGCGCGGCCGTTCCCCGGCCCCGGCGCGCCAGCTCGGGTCGGGCCCGCACCCGGTAGGCGTCCATCGCGGCCAGCGCGGGGCGTCCGACCGGCACGATCCGGTCCTTACCGCCCTTGCCGCGCAGCAGCACCGTGCGCTGGGCGGGGTCGAGGTCGTCGACGTCGAGGCCGACGGCCTCGGAGATCCGGGCGCCGGTGGAGTAGAGCAGCTCCAGCAGCGCGCGGTCGCGCAGCGGGCCGGAGCCGTCGCCGACGCAACCGGCGAGCAGCTGTTCGACCTCGTCGACGCCGAGGGCCTTCGGTAACCGTTTCGGCAGTGCCGGCGGCGCGACCGCGCGGGCCACGTCGGCGGCGACCAGGCCGTCGAGCAGCGCGAACCGGTGCAGCCCGCGCACTGCCGCGAGCGCTCGGGCGGCCGAGGAGGCGGCCAGCGGTGCTGGGCCGCTGCGCAGCGCGACGACGAACCCGGTCACGTCGGCCTCCCGCACCTCGTCGAGGTCGGCGACCGGGCCGAGGTGCTCGACGTAGCGGCGCAGGTCGCTCGTGTACGACCGCACGGTGTTGATGGCGCTCCCCCGCTCCACCGCGAGGTGATGCAGGAACGCCTGCACCACCCGCTCAGCCGAGGGCAGGGATGACCTCGCGCTCGAACAGCTCGATGCCCGAGCGGTCGTAGGCGGCCTCGGGGAAGTTGAGGATCGCATAGGTCATGCCGGCCTCCCGCATACCGGTGAGCTGCTCCGCGATCTGCTCGGGGGTGCCGAACGCGGAGTTGCGGAAGTTCTGGGCGAACCCGTCGAGGACCTCGGGCTTGACGTAGGGCGCAAGCCGCGCCTTCGCCGCGTCGAGCCTCTCCTCCGCCTCGGCCTCCGTCGCACCGATGATCACGTTGTAGTTCGACGAGCGGACGATCGCGTCGAAGTCGGTGCCGACGGTGGCGCAGTGCCCACGCAGCAGCTCGGACTTGCGGGCGAAGCCCTCGGGCGTGCCGTCGAAGTTGGTGTACCGCGCGTACTTCGCGGCGATCTTCAGCGTCACCTTCTCGCCACCACCGGCGATCCAGAGCGGGATACCGCCGTCCTGCAGGGGCAGGGGGCGGACGATGGCGCCGTCCACCTGGTAATGCCTCCCGTCGAGCGTCGCGCGGCCCTCGGTCCAGGCCTGCCGCATGATCTGGACGCCCTCGTCGAGCATCCCGAGACGGTCGCGCGCGGCCGGGAAGCCGTAGCCGTAGGCCCGCCACTCGTGCTCGTACCAACCGGCGCCGATGCCCATCTCGACTCGGCCGCCGGAGATGATGTCGCAGGTGGCCGCCACCTTGGACAGGTACACGGGGTTGCGGTAGCTCATGCAGGTACACATCTGGCCCAATCGCACCCGTTCGGTGACGGCGCCGAACGCGCTGATCAGCGTCCAGGCCTCGTGGGTGGCCTCCTCCGTGGGCACCGGAACCGTGTGGAAGTGGTCGTAGACCCAGATCGAGGTCCACGGCCCGGCGTCGGCGTGCTGCGCCAGGCCCTTCATCGCGGCCCAGTGCTCGGCCGGGTCGATGCCGACCAGGTCCAGGCGCCAGCCCTGCGGGACGAACAGTCCGAATCGCATCGCGGTCACGAGCCCCGATCGTAGTCCGGTCGACGTCCACGGGCAGGCTCGGTCCGTCCGCGGTGAAGGCCGCGTCGCGCACCGCGAAGGTCGTCCGCAGCGAGGCGTCCTCCGTGGCGCTGCACGTCAGCGACACGGCCCGCCCTGCCCGGCCGGTCACGGTTGGAGCCTCCGGGTGACGACGATCGGCGAGAACCGACTCCCGGACCCATCGGGACGGGTGACGGCGGCTCAGCGGGTCCGGTCCGCGAACCGGGTCGGCCGGTCCGGCCACGGCGCGTCCGACGGCCGTCCAGGGCCGACACCCACCGCCTGCACCGCAAGGATCCCGGCGACCGAGACGGCGTTGACGATCGTGCCGGCCAAAACCATCCGCACGGCGACGGGCAGCGACATCCACCGCGTGGACATGTCGTTCTCCTCGTCGTCGGAGCCGAGGTCCGGGCGTCCGACGTCGGTGAGCCCGCGGGCGAGGTAGACACGCACCGACTCGTCGGAGAAGCCGGGCGACGGTACGACGTCGAGCATCACCGACCACTCGGTGGCGGCCAGGCCCGCCTCCTCGGCCAGCTCGCGCTTCGCGGTCTCCGCCGGGTCCTCCCCCGCGAGGTCGAGCAGGCCCGCGGGCAGCTCCCACAGCCGTCGCCGCACCGGATGGCGGTACTGGTGGAGCATCATGATCCGATCGTGGGCGTCGACCGCGGCGATCGCGACCGCCCCCGGGTGCTCGGTGATCTCACGGGTGGCGACGCGTCCGCCGGGCATCACGACCTGGTCGGAACGGAGCGCCAGCACGCGGCCCCGGTAAATGTCGGTGGAGGAGACCACCGGGAAGTCGTGGCCACTCACGAGCTGGCCCCGTTCGGGCCGGCCGCGGTGATCCCGGCGACCGCACGCTCGCGGACGGGCTCGTCGAACGGAAGCCGGCCCTGCGCGCGGTAGCGCAGCGCCGCGGCGACGAACGCGGCGAACAGCGGGTGCGGGCGGGTGGGGCGGCTCTTGAGCTCCGGGTGGGCCTGGGTACCGACGAAGAACGGGTGCCGCTCGAGGGGCAGCTCGACGAACTCGACGAGCGAACCGTCGGGCGAGGTGCCCCCGAACACGAGCCCGGCCTCCTCCAACCGCGAGCGGTAGGCGTTGTTGACCTCGAAGCGATGGCGGTGCCGCTCGGAGACCTCCCGCGCGCCGTACGCGGCCGCGACGACCGTGCCCGCGCCGAGCGTGGCCGGGTAGGCGCCCAGGCGCATGGTGCCGCCCATGTTCCGCTCACCCGCGACGACGTCGCGCTGGTCGGCCATCGTGGAGATCACCGGGTGCGGGGTGGCGTCGTCGAACTCGGTGGAGTTGGCGTCGTCGAGGCCCGCGAGGTCGCGGGCCACCTCGATCACCATGCACTGCAGGCCCAGGCACAGCCCCAGGGTCGGTACGCCGCGGGTACGGGCGTGCCGGATCGCGCCGAGCTTGCCCTCGATGCCCCGGACGCCGAACCCGCCCGGGACGAGCACGCCGTCCATGCCGCTCAGGGCCGCGGCCGCGCCGGCGGGGGTGCGGCACTCGTCGGAAGGCACCCAGACGATCTCGACGCGGGCGTGGTGGGCGAACCCGCCCGCGCGCAGCGCCTCGGTAACCGACAGGTAGGCGTCGGGCAGGTCGACGTACTTGCCGACCAGCGCGATCCGCGCGGTCTCGCCGGGATGGTGCACGCGGTCGAGCAGGTCACCCCACACCGACCAGTCGACGTCGCGGAACGGAAGCGACAGCCGTCGCACCACAAAGGCGTCGAGGCCCTCGCGGTGCAGCACCTTCGGGATATCGTAGATCGACGGCGCATCCGGGCAGGCCACGACGCCGTCGGTGTCGACGTCGCACATGAGGCTGATCTTGCGCTTCATCTCGACGGGGATGTCGCGGTCGGCGCGTAGCACCAGCGCGTCGGGCTGAATGCCGATGTTGCGCAGGGCCGCCACCGAGTGCTGCGTGGGCTTGGTCTTGAGCTCCCCCGACGGCGCCAGGTAGGGCACCAGCGAGACGTGCAGGAAGAAACAGTTGTCCCGGCCCACCTCGTGGCGGACCTGGCGGACGGCCTCCAGGAACGGCAGCGACTCGATGTCCCCGACCGTTCCACCGACTTCCGTGATCACGACGTCGGGGGCGAGCCCGTCCTCGTCCGGTTCTGCCATCGCGAGGATGCGGTCCTTGATCTCGTTGGTGATGTGCGGGATGACCTGCACGGTGTCGCCCAGGTACTCGCCGCGCCGCTCCTTCGCGATCACCGTTGAATACACCTGTCCGGTGGTCACGTTGGCACGGCCGTGCAGGTCGCGGTCGAGGAACCGCTCGTAGTGGCCGACGTCGAGGTCGGTCTCGGCGCCGTCCTCGGTGACGAAGACCTCGCCGTGCTGGAAGGGGTTCATCGTGCCCGGATCCACGTTCAGGTACGGATCGAGCTTCTGCATGCTCACCCGCAGACCACGGGCGGTAAGGAGTTGGCCGAGGCTCGACGCCGTCAGACCCTTGCCCAACGAGGAAGCGACCCCGCCGGTGACGAACAGATGACGCGTCGCGCGAGGCTGCACGGATCCTCAGCGTACGCCGTGACCCCACGCCGGGCCCTCGGCGCCCCCGTGCGTCGCGGCGCAGTGGTCGCCAGCCGCGGCCGGTTGCGCGGCCGGTTGCCGCAAAGCCGGCACGGCGCGACCGTTCATCTGTGCGGTCAGGCGGCGGGGGCCGCGCCGTCGGCGGCGGTGACGGCGGTGCCGTAGCGGCCCGCGCGGCCGTCGAGCTGCTCTCGCAACGCCAGGATCGCGGAGACGCGACCGGAACCGGTCTGGACGTCGTCGACCGTGGAGAGTCCTGCCGTGATCGCGGGATCGGCCCGGGCCACACCGACGGCGCCGGTGGCGTCGGCGGAGCCCGTGCGCCCGGCCAGCACCGCACCATCACCGGCGCGGTCGAGCTGCGCGGCCAGCCGGGCCGTGACGGCGGCCGCGTCGCCGGCGTCGATGCCGGCCAGCGCGCCGCCGGTCAGTACGAGCACGAGATCGGCCGGCGCGGGTGCGTCGCCGGGGTCGACGAAGCCAGCGGCGGCGAGGCCGGTGAGCATTGCGTCCGCGCCGGCCGCCCCGTCGGGTTTCAGCAGCACCCCGCCCAGCAGGCCGCCGAGCAGGCTCCCGGTGTCCGACGCCGCGGGCAGCTGCGCGCCGGTCGGCAGCAAGCGGGCGGTGAGCTCGCGCAGCTGGTCGGCCCGGGCCGGGTCACCGACGGCGTCGGTGAGCGCCACCTGACCGGTGACGGTGGCGCCCGCCGCCGTGATCAGGGCCGTGACGGCGTCGCGATCCGCACGATCGTCGCCGGTGGTGACGAGGGACACGGTCTTCCCGGGCAGCAAACCCCGTACCGCTGCCGGCCCGATGCGCTGCGCGAACTCCTCCGAGGCCCGCCCGGACGCGGCTAGGGCGTCACGCTGCGTGGCCAGCGTCCGGACTTGGCCGTCGAGGTCCGCGGCCCGGGTCGTCACCGCGCCGAGCAGCCGCTCCGACACCCCGCTCGCGCCGAGGACGACCCCGACCGCGAGCGCCAGGAACACCGCCGCGATCGAGATGGCGTGATAGCGCAGGGAGATCACGACAGCCAGCCACGAACGGAGCCGAGCAGGGCCGAGAACCAGGCGAGCACGGCGTCACCGGCGTCGGAGACGAGCAGGGCCGCCACGACCGCGACGACGGCAGCCCCGATCATGAGCAAGACCGCGCCGACGGAGATGCGGCTGCGGTACAACCCGGCGAGGACGCGGCCGTCCACCAGCTCGCCGCCGAGCTTCAGCCTCGTCAGGAACGTGGAGGCGTTGCTGCCCGAGCGGCCGCGGTCGAGGAACTCGGCCATGCTGGCCGACAGCCCGACCGTGACGATCGTCGCGGCGCCGTGGTGGGCGGCGAGCAGCAGCGCGAGATCCTCGGGATTGGCCGAGCTGGGGAACGTCACGGCGCCGGCGCCGAGATCCTGCACGCGGTGCAGACCGGGGGCGTGACCGTCCGCGAAGGCCGGGACGACCACGTCGGCGCCGCATGTCAGCGCCTCGACCGAGGCCTCGGCCGGGTCGCCGACGATCAGTGCCGGCCGGTGCCCGGCCGCGAGCAGCGCGTCCGCGCCGGCCCCGACGCCGACCAGCACCGGCCGGTACTCCCTGATGTAGTTCCGGAGCCGGGCCAGCTCGGCGGCGTGGTCGAACCCGGCGGCGACGACGAGCACCTGCCGCCCCGCCAGCTCGACGTTCACGTCCGGCACACCCACGCCGTCGAGCAACAGGTGCCGCTCTCGGCGCATGAACTCGATGGTGTTGGCGGCGAACGCCTCCAGCTGGTGCGACAGGCCGGACTTGGCCTCCACCATCGCGTCGGCCACCGAGTCGGTCGTCTGCACGACCCCGTCGGCCAGGTGCTGCTCGCCCGCGAAGATCGCCCCGTCCTGCAAGCGGATCCGGCTGCCGTCCTTGATCGTACGCAACGCCTCGGGGCCGACCGCGTCGACGAGCGGGATGCCCGCCGCGAGCAGCGCCTCGGGCCCGAGGTTCGGGAACCGCCCCGAGATCGACGGCGACGCGTTGATGACGGCCGCGACGCGGACGGCGATGAGCGCGTCCGCGGTCGCGCGGTCAAGGTCGATCTGGTCGAGCACCGCAATCTCTCCGGCTTTGAGCCGGCGGAGCAGGCCGTCGGTGCGCCGGTCCACCCGGGCGACACCGGACAGCCCGGGCAGCTCGGTTCGCGAGCGGCGCAGCAGGCCGGAGAGCTTCATGTCCCGCACTGTGGCATCCGGGGCGCCCGATGACCGGAAGGCACGCCGGGACGTCGGCCGGGGTTCACCCAGCGGCCGCCACCTTCCGGCGCCGAGCCCGCGGACCGGGGGTGAGAACCCCGGCCCGATCGGCCTCCCGGTGCCCCCGGGCGGCGCCGAGCAGCTCTTCGGCGTGGGCACGACCGGTGTCGGTGTCGTCCAGGCCGGCCAGCATGCGGGCCAGCTCGACTATCCGGTCGCCCTCGGCCAGGGTGCGCACGATGCTGTGTACGGCGCCGTTCTCGCCGCGCGCGGACTTGTCGACCACCAGGTGCCGGTCGGCGTACGCCGCCACCTGCGGCAGGTGGGTCACGACGATGACCTGGTGGCGGACGGCGAGCCGGGCCAGACGCCGCCCGATCTCCACCGCCGCGCGACCGCCGACCCCGGCGTCGACCTCGTCGAACACCATCGTCGGCACCGGGTCGGCCCCGGCCAGCGCCACCTCCAGCGCCAGCATCACCCGGGAGAGCTCTCCACCGGATGCGCCCTTGTGCAGCGGTTGTGCCGCGGCACCCCCGTGCGCGACGAGCCGCAGCTCGACCTCGTCGGTTCCGTCCGTGCCGGCGACGAGAAGCGCCCGGCCCACGCGCAGCGCGTCAGCGGTGTCGGGTCCGGCCGTGCGCGGCGACACGGCCACCAACAGCCGCGCATCGGCCATGGCGAGGCCCCCCAGCTCCGCGGTGGTGTCGGTGGCCAGCCGGCCGGCCGCCTCGGTGCGGGCGGCGGTGACGGCGGCGGCGTGCTCACCCAGCGCTGCCGCCAGCTCGTCCCGGCGAACCTTCAGGGCGGCGAGGGCCTCGTCGGACGTGTCGAGCCCGGCAAGCCGCTCCCGGGCGGCGTCGGCCCAGATGAGCACGCCGTGGATGTCCGCGGCGTACTTGCGGGTGAGCGCCTTGAGCTCGGCCTGGCGCGACAGCACCCCGGCGAGCCGTTCGGGATCGGCGTCGAGCCGGTCGAGGTAGCCGGTGAGCTCGGTGCCGACGTCGCCGACCAGGGCGAGTGCCTCGGCCAGCCGGGCGTCGAGCGCGGTGAGCTGGGCGTCGCCGGCCGCCGCGAGACGGCTGCGGGCGTCACCGATGAGCGCGAGCGCGGCCGGGGCGTCCATGTCCTCGCCCCCGATGATCGCTGTGTGGGCCGCGGTGGCGACCGCGCGCAGGTCATCGGCCGCCGCGAGGCGCCGACCCTGGGCCAGCAGCTCGACGTCCTCCCCCGGCTGCGGGTCGACCGCGCCGATCTCGGTGAGCCCGTGGCGCAGCAGGTCGGCCTCCTGCGCGAGCCGGCGTGCCCCGTCGCGGCGCTCGACGAGCTCGGCCGCCACGGCCTGCCACTCCCCGCGCACCGCTCGGTAGCGCAGCAGGGGTGTGGCCACCGCGTCGCCGGCGAACCGGTCGAGCAGGGCGCGCTGCTCCGCCGGGCGCAGCAGCCGCAGCTGGTCGTTCTGGCCGTGCACGGCCAGAGTGACCTCCGCGAGCCGGCCCAGCACCCCGACCGGGACCGACCGGCCGCCCAGGTGCGCCCGCGAGCGTCCGTCGGCCCCGACCGTGCGCACGGCGATGAGCGTGCCGTCCTCGTCGGCGTCGGCCCCCACCTCGTCGGCCACGGCCAGTGCCGCCGCATCGGTGACCGGATCGGCGGTGAACCTGCCCTCCACCACCGCGCGTCGGGCCCCCTCGGCGACCCGCGACGCCTCGGCCCGGCCGCCGCCGAGCAGCAGCAACCCGGTGACCACCATCGTCTTGCCCGCGCCGGTCTCCCCGGTGAGCACCGTGAGCCCGGGATCCAGGTCGAGCGTGGCGTCGTCGATCACGCCCAACCCCTGGATCCGCATCTCGGCCAGCATGGGGCGCAGCGTACGGGCCGACCCCGACAATTCCGGGTCAGCCCTCGGGCGGCGCTCCCCGCCAGCCCCGGATCGGCAGGTTGAACTTACGGACCAACCGGTCGGCGAACGGCTGCCCGTCCAGGCGAACCATCCGCACCGGAACCGCACCGCGGGAGATCTCCACCCGCGCACCGGGCGGCAGCGGGAAGGTGCGGCGGCCGTCGCAGTCGAGGACAGCAGGGGGTCCGGTGGCGTCGATCTCGACGGCCACCTCGCTGTCGGGCGAGACGAGCATCGGCCGCGCGAACAGGGCGTGCGCGTTACTCGGGACCAGCAGCAACGCCTCCACCTGCGGCCACACCAGCGGCCCACCCGCGGAGAACGCGTACGCCGTCGAGCCGGTCGGGGTGGCGCACAGGACGCCGTCGCAGCCGAACGCCGACACCGGCCGGCCGTCGACCTCCAGCACGACCTCCAGGATCCGCTCCCGCGTCGCCTTCTGCACCGCCGCCTCGTTGAGCGCCCATGTCCGGGCCAGCACCTGTCCGTCGGACCGGGCGACCGCGTCGAGGGTCATCCGTTCCTCGACGGCGTAGGTGCCTCTGACGATCGCCTCGATCGCGTCGCCGAGCGACTCCTGCTCGGTCTCGGCCAGGAAACCGACCCGGCCCAGGTTCACCCCCAACAGCGGGACGCCGGTGGGTCGCGCCATCTCCGCGGCCCGGAGAAGCGTGCCGTCCCCACCGAGCACCAGCACCATCTCGGCGCCCTCAGCGCAGCCCGGACGGCCCTCGACGACGCGCGGCGCGAGCGCGTCCGGAACGTTGCCGTCCTGCACCTCGGCCCACTCCTCGCCGATGACACGCAGCCGCACCCCCGCCTCCGCGAGGTCCTGCGCGACGGAGGCGGCGGTGCGACGGTTGGTCTCCCGCCCCGAGTGCAGGACGAGAAGCACCTCGCGGGAGGTCATCGCACTCCCTCGCCGCGATCGCTCGAGCACGGCCCGGGGCGCTGCGACACCGACTGGCTTGCATGCTCACTCATCGCGGCCCGGTCTCGACGGCGCCCGCCAGGACCGAGTCGCCGACGTCAGCGCCGCGCCGCCCCAGCCGCAGGAAGAACTCGACATTGCCCGACGGGCCGGGCAGCGGGCTCGCGACCGCCCCGAGCAGCACCAGCCCGAGGCCGCGCGCCGTACCCGCCACGTCGGTGAGCGTGGCGAGCCGCAGCGCCGGATCGCGCACCACGCCGCCCGAACCGAGCCGCCCGCGTCCGACCTCGAACTGGGGCTTGACCATCGGCAGCAGCTCGCCGTCGTCGGCGGTGCAGGCCGTGAGTGCGGGCAACACGGTGCGCAGGGAGATGAAGGACAGGTCGGCGACGGTCAGCGCCACCGGTCCGCCGATCGTGTCCGGTTCGAGCGCGCGGACGTTGGTGCGGTCGTGCACCCGCACGCGCCCGTCGCTGCGCAGCCGCCACAGCAGCTGCCCGTACCCGACGTCGACGGCCACGACCTGCTCGGCGCCGCGGTCGAGGAGCACGTCGGTGAACCCGCCCGTCGACGCCCCGGCGTCCAGGCAGCGGAGACCGTCGACGACGGTGCCGAACGCGTCCAGCGCGCCGAGCAGCTTGTGCGCCCCGCGCGACGCCCACTCGCGCTCCGCGGCCGGCTGCACGGTCACGGGGGTGTCACGGTCGACGACCGTGGCCGGCTTCCCGGCCGTGACCCCGCGTATTGCGACCCGACCCTGCTCGATCAGCTCAGCCGCCTGCTGGCGCGACCGGGCGAGACCCCGCCGGACCATCTCCGCGTCGAGACGGGCACGGACGACCACCGTCAGCCGTCGCCCGCGGCCAGCGCATCGCCCAACACCGCGTGCATCCTCTCGAACGCGATCACGTGCTCGGCGAGCGGGCGGTCGGCCACGGCATCGAGCCCGGCCACGGCGTGCGTGACGGCCTGCGTGTCGGCACGGCGCGGGCCGACGGGGTCGGGCCCCGGCACGGGGACGATCATCGGTGCGCTCCAGGTGACGAGACGGCTGCCACCACGGTAACCGAGCCGGCGGCGCCGGGAGTGCGACCAGCCGCCGGGGCGCCGACGGGGATCGTCGTACGGTCGGCGGCGGCGTTGTCCGGAACCGCGGCGTTGGCCGGAACCGCGGCGTTGTCCGGAACCGCGGAGGCGGTCGGGGCCGCCGCGCCATCAGGGAATACGACACCATCGCGGGCAGACGCCGCCGATAGGCCGAGGTGCCGCAACGCCATCCGGGCCAGGTCGTCGCCCGCGACGACGTGCACCGGGCCTCCGCCGGAGGCCCAGTGCGCCCCGCACAACGCCCGCAGCGCATCGACCGCCTCGCCC
This sequence comes from Pseudonocardia sp., assembly GCA_043716935.1. Classification (GTDB taxonomy): domain Bacteria; phylum Actinomycetota; class Actinomycetes; order Mycobacteriales; family Pseudonocardiaceae; genus Pseudonocardia. The sequence continues at coordinate 3,929 of JAYSXW010000595.1, read as the reverse complement.
TGGGGTGGTGCGCCGTCCGCGCGCAGGGTGAGCTCCCCCGGGCCAGTCGACTCGACCGTCCAGCCCGGACGCGGCCCGGGCGCGAGGTCGTCGACAGACCGTCCGAGAGATCCCATGTCGACGCCGATGTGATCGGGACGCAGCGCCACCGGAGCCGCCAGCAGCTCGGCCGCGTCGGACACCCCGGTCAGCACCAGCAGGGTCGCCATCCCCACGGCACGGCCGCCCTCGATGTCGGTGTCGAGCCGGTCGCCGATCATGAGGGGCGACCGCGCTCCGGTACGCCGCACCGCCTCGGTGATCAGGGCGGGCGCGGGCTTACCGGCCACCTGCGGCTCCCGGCCCGACGCCATCTGCAGCACCGCCACCATCGACCCGTTGCCCGGGAGCGGGCCGCGGTCCGTCGGCAGGGTCGGGTCGAGGTTGCACGCCACCCAGACCGCGCCGGCCCGCAACGCCACGGTTGCCTCGGCGAGCAACCGCCAGCCGGTGTCGGGGCTGTGGCCCTGCACCACGCCGACGGCGCCGTCCGCCCGATCGACGACGCTCAGCCCGACGCCGATGACCTCGGCGGCCAGCGCGTCGGTGCCCACGACCAGCACCGGCGCGCCTGCCGCAAGCTGCCCGGCGAGCATCGCGGCCGCCGCCTGCGAGCTGGTGACGACATCGGCCGCGGTGGCTGTGAAACCCAGCTCGGCCAGGTGCAACGCCACGTCCACCGGACGCCGGGACGCGTTGTTGGTGACGTAGACCGTGCGCACCCCCCGATCCGCAGCGTCGCGCACCGCCTCGACGGCCCCTGCCACCGCGACCGGGCCGCGGTAGAGCGTGCCGTCGAGGTCGGCGAGCAGAACGTCGTGCAGGTCCAGCAGCGTCGTCACCGGCTCCGCTCCTCCTCGTCACGATCGTCCGGTCGCTCCTGGGTGGCGGCGTCCGAGACGGTGTCCGGCACCACTGCGTGCGGGATCGGGACGTCCGGGACCGGAGCGGCGTCCACCGTGGGCGGGGGCCCGGCAGGTCTGGCACCGCCCCCGTCCGGCACGGCGACTCGGACCTCGGGGGCGGCGGGCTCGGGGGCGGCGGGCTCGGCGGCGACCCCAGCAGGCCTGTCCGTGTCGCCCGGGCCGGTCTCGGGATCGTCGCCGGTCTCGACGAGGTCACCGGTCTCCGGGTCGTCGTCGGTCTCGACGAGGTCACCGGTCTCCGGGTCGTCGCCGGTCTCGACGAGACCGCCAGCATCGGGAACGTCGTCCGTCTCGCCGACGTCCTCCGCGTACTCGACAGCGTCTTCCGCGTCCTCGACATCGAAGTCGACGTCATCACCGGGAAGGGGTTCTCCGGTCAGGTCCGCGAGCCGCCGGTCGGCATCGGTGTCGCCGTCGGGATCGGCGTCAACGGCGTGCACGAACCACTGCACGGCGTCCGACTCACGGCCGACCGCGAGCAGGTTGTCGGCGTAGGCATAGAACAGTCGGGCGCTCCAGGGTTCGCGCCGAGCCGGATCCAGTTCGGGGATCTGAAGACCGACGACGGCCGCGTCGAGCTCACCGAGATCACGGCGCGCTCCGGCGGCCACGATGGCCAGCTCGATCGTCTCGGCGCGGTCCAGGTCGCGGGCCTCGGGGCTGCGGGTGAGCTCCAACGCGCGCTCCGGGCGTCTCAACGCTCGCTCGATGTCGGCCATCACCGCGAGGTGTCCGGGCCCCCCACCCATCCGGCGGGCGGCGCGCAGGTCACTCAGCGCTTCCGCCCACTCCCCGGCGTGGTAGGCGGTGATACCGGCGGCCTCCCGGACCACCGCGATCCTGGACGCCCTGCGGCGGGCGAACCTCGCATGCGCGAGCGCCGCCTCCGGATCGACGTCCACCAACATGCCGGCAGCCACCAGGTGCCGCGCGACGCTGTCGGCAGTGTCCTTCTGCAGCCCGCGCAGATCCGCCCGGGCGGCGGGATCGAGGGCGGTGGCGACGATGTCGTCGGTCAGCCGCGGCTCGGCCACCATGGGTGCAGACACACCTTCGGTCGGGCGACCCCCACCTCGACGCTCCGGCGTCCGGTTGCCTCCCGACCGCAAACGCTCCGGTCGTTCACCGCCACGATCGGGACGGGACCGCCCGCGCGCGCTCCAGTCGTCGCCGCGGCTGGGCTCGACATGTACCGGGACGTCCCGGGGCTTGCCGTCCCCGCGTTCGCTGTGCCGGCCGGGCCCGCTGTGAGGCGTCTCGTGCTGCGACGGGACGTAGCCGGTTGAACGGCTGCCGGATGGCTCCCGGCGATCAGCACCGTCGGACCTCGGACGATCCGCACCGGTCCCACTCCCAGGGGACGCCGAGGCCCCTCGGCCGGTGTCGCCGACGCTCGGCCGGGCACCGGCGGCAGCACGGCCCCCTTCCGGTCCACCGGAGTAGCCGCTGCTCGTTCGACCGCGCCCGGTCGGACCACCGGAGGAACCGCTGCCGGTCCGGCCGGTCGACGTCGTGCCGTGCCGGTCGCGGTACGCGCCCGGGCGCTCGTCATCAGCGGACCGCGCACTTCGATATCCACCATCGGAGCGTCCGGTCACACCACTGCGGTCGTCCGTGCGACGGTCGTCCCTGCTCCTGTCGCTGGCCGTTCGGTGGCCGTAGCCGGCGCGGTCGGAGCTGCCGCGGTCGCCGCCGGTGCGGTCGGAGCTGCCACGGTCGAAGCTGGTCCGATCGGAGTTGCTGCGGTCGTCGCCGCGTCGAGCGCCTCGGGCGTCCGAGGAGCCACGACGGTCGACGTAGCCGCCGGACCTATCGCCGTCCCGCGGAGCGTCGCGACGGGCACCTCCACCGCTGGGGCGCACGTCGTCCCGTGCGGGGCCGCGCCGGTCGGTATCGTCGTAGCGGCCGCTCCCGACCGGCGCGCGGCCGCCCGCGCCACCCGCCGTGCGCGCGGAACCGCGACGGTCGTCGGAACCACCGGATCGACGGTCATCGCCGCGTCCCCACGTTCCGGCGGCACCGGCGCCGCGCAGGTCGTCCCGGCCCGGTCCCCTGTCCGGGTAGCCGGATCGACGATCGTCCCCCCGACGCTCCGCGCCCACGCCGGAGCGGCCCTGGCGATCGTTCCGCGCCCGGTCACCGCCGGCCCCCTGACCACGAGCGGCGAATCCACGGCCGGCGGCCTGCCCGCCGGCGCCCCGGCCGGTCGCGTCACGGCCCCGGGCCCCGGGTGCCCGATCCTTCGACGGGCGTCGCTCGGGGTAGGACTCGACACGCGGACGACGATCGTCGGAAGCGCCACGATCACTGCCGGCGCGAGTGTCGACCCGACCACCACGGTCCGACGACCAGCCGCCGGCGGCACCGGCCGAGCCGGCGTCTCGCGGCTGACCGGATCGACGCTCGGTAAAGGATCCGAACGAGCCGTCGGCCGCACCCCGACCACGCTGACCACCGTCGCGGAAAGCCGGTCGATCACGCCGATCATCGCGGCGAACGGCGTCCCTGTCCTGGCCACGGCCCTGTCCGGAACTGTGCGATCGGTCCCCCCGTGCCGCGCCACGCCGATCCGGTGGGCCCGCCGAGGTATCGCGCGACCAACCCGACCCGACCCGACCCGACCCGGCACGATCACCACCGGCACGATCACCACCGGCACGATCATCGCGACTGCGGTCGGATGCCCGACCCGCCCCGGTTGCCCCACGGGCACGTGCCGATCCGTCTTTGCGGTCCCGGGTGCCGCCGCGATCAGCTCTTCGCGGGCGGTTATCGCCGGAACCATCCGCGATACTCACGACCATGATGATACAAAAAAGTAGGCCCCCACCTAGCGGCGGGGGCCTACTTGTCCTTGCAACCACATGTTTGATGTCGGCGGTGACCTACTCTCCCACACCCTACCGAGTGCAGTACCATCGGCGCTGGAGGGCTTAGCTTCCGGGTTCGGGATGGGACCGGGCG
>JAYSXW010000594.1:0-2408 GCA_043716935.1 Pseudonocardia sp. | reverse complement strand
GGACGACGGCCACCCGGCGGCCGGCCTTCGCGGCCACCAGCTCCTCGTCGTCCCACGCCGGCTCCTGCCAGGTTCGACGAGCGAACCACTCCTCGGTGACAGCTTCCATCGTCGTCTCCTCGGGACGGGGGACGGCGTCATCGCCGCGGTCGGCTCCAGGGTACCGACGCACCCGCGTCAGCCGCCGGACGGACGTCGGGTTCGGCGGGGCCGGACGACGGTACGGATCGCGACGAAGAAGGTCATCACGACCGTGCCGGCGACGAGCATCAGGACTCCGCGCTGCCACCACTCGAGGTTGCCGATGGTGACACTGGCCGCACCGCTGGCGAGCAGCGCGATCACCGCGGTGAACAGTCCGAGGATCTCGACCATCTTGAACAGCGACTCGGCGACCTTGTCCTCGATCTCCTCCGCCCGCTGCGCCACGGCCTCGTCGAGCTCGCGCACATGCCGCGCCGCCTCGTCGCCGAGCACCTGACGTTCGCGCGCGTAGGTCTCCTCGATGTCACGGACCACGGAGATCATCGACCGCTCGCGGGTAAAGTCCTGGTGGATGTCGGGGGACGCCGGCGACAGGTTCAGCATGCCCAGGTCGACCGCCTGGTAGGCCTCGTCGTATCGGCCCAGCTTCCGCAGCGCGTAGGCCCTGCGCAGGGCGACGATCGGGTCGCCGTCGCGGAGGACCTCCGAGGTGTCGATCAGGTCGATGATCCGCTCGGCTTGGCCGGGCAGCTCCGTGGCCATCCAGAGACCGTGCAGCAGGGCGTGCGCGACCTTCTCGTGTTCCCCGCCGATCCGCCGGACCGCCGAGAACTCCGCCAGCGCCGAGTCGGCGTTCTGCCCGAGCAGCGCGAAGGCGTGAATCGCGCGGCTGAACGGATCGAGCTGGTCGAGGGCTACGCCCGTGGCGGCGACCGTCTCGCGGATGGCCCGGAACCGGAAGTCGTAGCGCTGCGACTGCAACAGCAGGTGCAGCACCGCGCGCTCGGCCGGCGTCGCGACAGCGACGGAGAGGTCGTCGGCGAGGTCGCGGGGGCCGAGGTGCAGCAGGGCGCTGTTGCAGGCCGCCCGCGCGGACCACGCCACGTCGGCGCAGAAGACCGCCGACCGCTGCCAGTCCGCGGAGCCGGCCTCCAACCAGCGCTGCGTCGTCGCGATCCACGCTCCGTCGTGGCCCTGCACCTGCTCCTCGACATCGAAGCCGGCGACCCGCCAGGCGGCCGCGGAGCAGTCGGGATCCCGGAATCGTTCGACAACGTACTCCCGACCTCCGTCAGTCGCGAGGACCTCGGTCGCGAGGCCTCGGAACTCCGTCGGACCGACGGTCGACGAACGTGCCAGTCGGACGTCCCAACGGGCGGCCTGACCTTCGTCCACGCTTCCCCCTCATGCCAGCGCGCGGGTGGTCCGGACCGGCGGCCGGTGCCCCGTGATCGAGGCGACCATGTCGACCGTCCGCCGCGCCTGGGCGACATTGTGCACGCGGAAGATCTGGGCACCGTGCCACGCGCACACCGCCAGCGTGGCCAGCGTGCCCTCCAGCCGGTCGTCCTTGGGCAGTCCGAGCGTCTCCCCGATGAAGTCCTTGTTCGACGTCGCGACGAGCACCGGGAAGTCGAGCCCGACGAGCTCGTCGAGCCGGCGGGTCAGCTCCAGGGAGTGCCAGGTGTTCTTGGCGAAGTCGTGGCCCGGATCGAGGATGATGCGGTCGCCGGGCACGCCGGCCATCCGGGCCCGCTCTGCGAGCGCGAGCAGGAACCGGGACACGTCGGTCAGGAGATCAGGGTAGCGGACCCGGGGCGCGTAGGTCCGTGGTGTCAGGCCGCCGGTGTGGGTGCAGACGATGCTCGCTCCCAGCTCGGCGGCCACACCGACGAGACCGGGGTCGAAGCCCCCCCACGCGTCGTTGATGATGTCCGCCCCGGCGTGGAGCGCGATGCGGGCGACCTCCGCACGCCAGGTGTCGACGCTTATCACGAGGTCGGGATGGTTCGCCCGCACCCCCGTGATGATGGCCTCGACACGCGCCGTCTCCTCGGCCGGGGTGACCTCGGGGCCGATGCCCGCCTTCACCCCACCGATGTCGACGATGTCGGCGCCTTCGGCCACGAGCTCGTCGGCCCGGGCGATCGCCGCGCCGGGCTCGAAGGCGCGCCCGCCGTCGTAGAACGAGTCCGGGGTGGCGTTGACGATGCCCATCACCAGCCGCGCGGAGCCGCCGAAGGTGCGCGCTCCCAGCCTCATCGGGCGACGCCGAGGCACGCGTCGAGTGCGTCGCCGACCGACGTCGTGACGATCAAGCGGGCCGTCGCCGCCGGCCGGACGAAACCCTGTTCGGCGACGTCCCGGACCCAGCTCAGCAGGCCGTCGTAGTGGCCGTCGGGGTCACAGACGACCACGGGCTT
>JAYSXW010000593.1:0-7092 GCA_043716935.1 Pseudonocardia sp. | reverse complement strand
CCCGGCGGTGCCCCTGGTGGGCGTCCGGGTGGCGGTCCCGGTGGTGCAGGCGGTCCCGGCGGTGCCGCCGGTGGTGGCTACGGCGCGCGTCCCGGTGGGGGTGGTGGCGGCGGCGGTTTCGCCGGCCGACCCGGCGGTGGCCCGCGTGGCGGTGCTGCTCGTGGTGGGGCGGCCCCCGGTGCGTTCGGTCGCGCCGGTGGTGGCCGTCCCGTCCGTGGCCGCAAGAGCAAGAAGCAGCGGCGTCAGGAGTTCGACAACCTCGCTGCGCCCACGATGGGTGGCCCCGTCCCGCGCGGCAACGGTGAGGTCGTCCGGATGGCCCGTGGCGCGTCCCTCGCGGACTTCGCCGACAAGATCAACGCCAACCCGGCGGCGCTGGTTCAGGTGCTGTTCCACCTCGGCGAGATGGTCACCTCCACACAGTCGGTGTCGGACGAGATCCTGGAGCTGCTCGGCACCGAGATGAACTACGTGGTTCAGGTCGTGAGCCCCGAGGAGGAGGACCGCGAGCTGCTCGACAGCTTCTCCATCTCCTACGGCGAGGACGCCGGCGGCGAGGAGGACCTGGTCATCCGGCCGCCGGTCGTCACCGTCATGGGTCACGTCGACCACGGCAAGACGCGCCTGCTCGACACGATCCGCAAGGAAAACGTCATGGCGGGGGAGGCCGGTGGCATCACGCAGCACATCGGCGCCTACCAGGTCGTCACCGAGCTCGGGGGCTACGAGCGGCCGATCACGTTCATCGACACCCCGGGTCACGAGGCGTTCACCGCCATGCGTGCCCGCGGTGCGAAGTCCACGGACATCGCGGTGATCGTGGTCGCCGCCGACGACGGCGTCATGCCGCAGACGGTGGAGGCGATCAACCACGCCCAGGCGGCGAACGTGCCCGTCGTGGTCGCGGTGAACAAGATCGACAAGGAGGGGGCGAACCCCGACAAGATCCGCCAGCAGCTCACCGAGTACAACCTCGTCGCCGAGGAGTACGGCGGTGACACGATGTTCGTCGACATCTCGGCGAAGCAGGGCACGAACATCGACCAGCTGCTGGAGGCGATCCTGCTCACCGCGGACGCCGCACTGGACCTGCGGGCCAACCCGGCCATGGAGGCCCAGGGCGTCGCGATCGAGGCCCACCTCGACCGTGGTCGCGGTCCGGTGGCCACGGTGCTGGTGCAGCGCGGCACGCTGCGCGTCGGCGACTCGATCGTCGCGGGCGACGCCTCCGGGCGTGTCCGGCGGATGTTCGACGAGCACGGCGGCGACATCATCGAGGCCTACCCATCCCGTCCCGTCCAGGTCATCGGGTTCACCTCGGTTCCCGGCGCCGGTGACACGTTCCTCGTCGTCGACGAGGACCGCGTGGCCCGGCAGATCGCCGACCGCAGGCGGGCGCGCGAGCGCAACGCCGAGCTCGCGAGCCGCCGCAAGCGCGTGTCGCTCGAGGACCTCGACGCCGCGTTGAAGGAGACCAACCAGCTCAACTTGATCATCAAGGGCGACAACTCCGGTACCGTCGAGGCCCTGGAGGACGCGCTCCTGAAGATCGAGGTCGGCGACGACGTCGAGCTGCGCGTCATTCACCGCGGTGTCGGTGGCATCACCGAGGGCGACATCAACCTCGCCATCGCCGACAACGTCATCGTCCTGGGCTTCAACGTCCGCGCCGAGGGCAAGGCGACCGAGCTGGCCAACCGCGAGGGCGTGGAGATCCGGTACTACACCGTGATCTACCAGGCGATCGACGAGATCGAGCAGGCCCTCAAGGGCATGCTCAAGCCGGAGTACGAAGAGGTCGAACTGGGCCACGCGGAGGTCCGTCAGGTCTTCCGCAGCTCACGCTTCGGTTCGATCGCCGGTTGCCTCGTCATGGACGGGCTGATCCGCCGCAACGCGAAGGCGCGACTGCTGCGCGACAGCGTCGTCGTGGCGCAGAACCTGACCGTCAACTCGTTGCGCCGGGTGAAGGACGACGTGGTCGAGGTCCGCGAGGGCTTCGAGTGCGGTCTGACGCTGGGCAACTTCAACGACGTCAAGGAAGGCGACATCATCGAGACCTTCGAGGTCCGCGAGAAGCCGCGCGCCTGATCCCTCCCCCTGCGGTGTCCCGGGTGCGCCCGGTGCTGCCGCGGGGGGATGATCGCGCGATGTTCGTCGGAGCGTTGGAGCTGGACGTCCTGCTCGGGGACGTGGGGTCGTTGAAGGAGAAGAGATCCGTGGTGCGGCCCGTGCTGGCCGAGCTGCGCCGGAGGTTCGAGGTGGCCGTCGCCGAGGCGGGCCATCTCGACCTGCACCGGCGTGCCCTGCTCGGTGTGGCATGTGTCGCGGTGGACCACGGGCACGTCACCGAACTGCTCGACCGGTGTGAGCGGCTGATCGCCGCCCGCCCGGAACTGGAACTGCTCTCGGCCCGGGTGCGGATGCTCGGGCCGGAGGACTGACCGAACCGGTCACGGAGAAGGAGCGTCCGTTATGGTCGACCAGGCCCGCGCGCGGCGGCTGGCCAAGCGCATCTCGCAGATCGTGGCCGCTGCCCTCGAGCACGAGGTCAAGGACCCGCGGCTGAAGATGGTGACGATCACCGACACGCGCGTGACCGGTGATCTTCGGGAGGCCACCGTCTACTACACGCTCATCGGTGACACGATCGACTCCGTCCCCGACACCGCCGGCGTCGCGGCGGCGCTGGTCAGCGCCACCGGCGTGCTGCGTTCCCGGGTGGGGGCGGGCACCGGGATCCGGCACACGCCGTCGCTGGCGTTCGTCGCCGATGTCGTGCCCGACGAGGCCCGACGCATGGAGGAGCTGCTCGCCCGCACGCGGGAGTCCGACGCGGAGGTCGCGCGGCTTGCCGCCGGCGCCGCCCCGGCGGGCGATCCCGATCCGTACCGTGTGCCGCGCGAGCGGGCCGAGGAGGAGTGAGCGACGTCGCCGGAGCCGCCGCGTTGCTCGCCGGAGCGTCCGATGTCACGTTGCTCGCTCACGTCAACCCCGACGCCGACTCGTTGGGCAGCGCGCTCGCCCTGGGCATCGCATTGCGCCGGCGCGGGGCGACGGTGCGGGTGGCGTTTGCCTCGCCCGCGCACATGCCCGAGACGCTGCGCACCCTCGACGTCCTCGGTCTCGTCGTGCCGCCCGCCCAGGTACCCGCCGCGCCCGCCCTGCTCGTGGCCTGCGACGCCGCGGAGCCGTCGCGACTGGGGGACCTCGCCGGCCGCCTCGACACCGCCGGCGCGAGCATCATGATCGACCATCACGCCTCCAACCCGGGGTTTGGCGACGTGCGGGTGCTCGACGCTGCGGCCGAAGCCACGGTGGTGCTGGTCCACGACGTCCTGCTGGCGATGGGTGTCCCGCTCGACGTCGATGTCGCCAACTGCCTCTACGCCGGTCTCGTCACCGACACGAGCGGCTTCCGGCGGGCCGGGGCGGGTGCGCACCGGATGGCGGCCGAACTGGTGGCTGCGGGCGTGGACGCGGAGCGGCTCGTCCGGCCGATCATGGATACCCACCCGCACACCTGGCTGGCCGCGCTCGGCGCGATCCTGGCCCACGCGGTGCTGGAGCCCGACGCCGTGGACGGGCTGGGCCTGGTGCACACCACGGTCGGCGCCGAGGACGTCGCGCAGTTCCGGGTGGAGGAGGTCGACAGCGTCGTCGACCTGGTGCGCACCACCGCGGAGGCGGAGGTCGCCGTCGTGCTCAAGCAGATCGGAGAGACGCGCTGGCAGGCGTCGATGCGGTCCAATGGCCGCACCGACGTCGCCGCGGCGGCCCTGGCCCTGGGCGGCGGCGGGCACCGGGCCGCCGCCGGCTTCACCCGCGACGGCACAGCGGCGGACGTCCTCACGGAGCTGCGCATGGCGCTCGCGGCCCCAGCTACGGTGCTCGGATGAGTGCGGCGTCGTCCCCGGCCGTTTTCCTCGGTGCGTTCCTGCGCCGGCCCGCCACGATGGGGGCGATCGCGCCCAGCTCGCAGCGCCTGGCCCGGGTGCTCGCCTCGGTCGTGCCCGTCGCGGGCCGCCCGGTCGTGGTGGAGCTGGGGCCCGGCACCGGTGCGGTCAGCGTCGTGATCGCGCGGCGCCTGCCCCCGGGTGGCCGGCATCTCGCCGTGGAGCTGGACCCGTCGATGGTGGCGCACCTGCGGGCGACCCGGCCGGGGCTGGAGGTCGTGGCGGGCGACGCCCGGCAGCTCGGCACACTGCTGGCGGAGCACGACGTGGACCACGCCGACGCTGTCGTCTGCGGCCTGCCGTGGGCCCTGTTCGACGACGCGACCCAGGCCGGCATCCTCGGCGGCATCTCCGCGGCCATCGGCCCGACCGGAGCGTTCGCCACGTTCGCCTACCTGCAAGGCATGGCCATGCCGGCCGCACGCCGGTTCCGGGCGACGCTGCGCGAGCGCTTCGACGAGGTGGTCGTCACCGCGACGGTGTGGCGCAACCTGCCGCCGGCGTTCGTCTACGTCTGCCGCCGTCCCGCCGGTCCGCTGTCCTGACGGCGGCGTGACGCCCGCCCGCGAGCTGCTGCGACTCGCCGCCCCCGCACTGCCGGTGCTGGCGGCCGAGCCGCTGTACCTCCTGGTCGACACGGCGGTGGTCGGTAGGCTCGGGGCGGTGCCGCTCGCCGGCCTGGCCGTGGCCGGTGTGGTGTTCGCGCAGGTCACGAGCCAGCTCAACTTCCTGTCCTACGGGACGACGTCGCGCGCGGCCCGGCTGCACGGCGCCGACCGGCGTTCCGACGCGGTGGGGGAGGGCGTCCAGGCAACGTGGCTGGCGCTGGCCGTCGGGCTGCTCGTCGTGGTGGTGGGTCAGCTCGTCGCCGCGCCGGTCGTGGCGGTGTTGGGCAACGGGGGCGCCATCGCCGATGCGGCCCTGGCGTGGTTGCGGGTGGCACTGTGGGGCGCCCCGCTGGTGCTCGTGACGCTGGCCGGCAACGGCTGGATGCGCGGTGTGCAGGACACCCGGCGGCCGCTGCGGTTCGTGCTCGCCGGCAACGGGCTCTCGGCGGTGCTGTGCCCCCTGCTGGTGCATGCGGCCGGGTGGGGGTTGGCCGGCTCGGCCGCCGCCAACGTTGCAGGCCAGAGCGTCGGGGCCGCGCTGTTCCTCGGCGCGCTGCTGCGGGAGGGCGTGCCGCTGCGCCCCCGCCCGGCGGTACTGCGCGCGCAGCTCGCGCTGGCCCGCGACCTGCTGGCCCGCGGCCTCGCCTTCCAGGCCTGCTTCCTCTCCGCAGCCGCCGTCGCTACCCGGTTCGGGGCCGCCACCGCGGCGGCGCACCAGATCGTGCTGCAGCTGTGGTCGTTCCAGGCGCTCATGCTCGACGCTGTCGCGATCGCGGCGCAGTCGCTGGTCGGGGCGGCGCTGGGGTCGGGCGGGGTCGAACGGGCGCGTGCGTTGGCCGCCCAGGTGACGAGCTACGGGCTCGCGCTCGGGACCGGCTTCGGGTTGTTGTTTGCGGCGTTGATCGGGGTGCTGCCGCCGGTGTTCACTCCCGACCCGGCCGTGCTCGCCGTCGTGCCGGTGGCGTGGTGGTTCTTCGTGGCCCTGCAGCCCGTGGCCGGGGTCGTGTTCGCTCTCGACGGGGTGCTGCTCGGTGCCGGCGACGCCGCGTTCCTGCGCACCTCGACGCTGGCCGCCGCGGTGCTCGGCTTCCTGCCCCTGATCTGGGCGTCGCTGGCTTTCGGCTGGGGGTTGACGGGGATCTGGTCCGGGTTGGCGGCGTTCATGCTGATCCGGCTCGCGGCGGTGGGTCTGCGGGCACGGGGCGGCCGGTGGGCGGTGGTCGGCGCGTCCTGAGGCGTCGCTACGGGCGCCCCGCCCCGGGAGCCGGCGCGGGACAGGTCATGACCTGGGTAGCGTCAGCTGTTGGCCAACGGTCTCCTCGACCGTGAGGCGCACAGCCCGGTGCGGGTCGCCAGGATGCTCCGCGAGGTAGCGCCTGACACGAACCAGTGCAGCGCGAGCCAGTTGGGCGTCATGTTCGTCGGGCCTGGCTGTGTCGACTGCTGCTCTGCTCATCAACCCCACACCTCCGCACCTCGTCCGGCTACGGTATCTGAAATATTCGCAGCAACCGCAGTATGTGCAACGCGGGTCGCACGGCGGGTTGCCGTGGACCATCCACCATCCGGGCGTCGGCCCTCCCCCGGGCTGCGCCGGTCGACGCTCCCGCACCCGAGGTCACGCTTGTGAGGTCGACTCAGTCGCCGGCGACGAGGTGGTCGAACTCGCCGCGCTTGGCCCCGTCGAGCCAGGCCGCGAACTCGGCGCCGGTGAAGCGGAGCGCGGGGCCGGTACGGTTCTTGGTGTCGCGGACCTCGACCATGCCGTCGTGGCGTCGCTGCTCGACGCAGCTGCCCTTGTCGTCGCTGCGGGACGCCTTGATCCAACGGGTGTCGCTCATCCTGGGCTCCAATCGTTGATCGCGATCGACTTGGCGAGGACGAGATCGAAGGCTAACTCGTACTCGGCGCGGTCCTCCGGCCGGTCGAAGTACCGCGCCCCGAAGGGCAGTTCGACGTAGGCGACCGACGGGTCCTCGTCGTCGGCGAAGTCGAGCAGGGCGAAGCTACCTCGTCGCAGGTAGGAACCGGCTGCGAAAGGCAGCACCCGGACATCGATGGTCGAGTGCTCCGACGTCGACCTCAGGTGGGCGATCTGGGCTCGCATGACCTCCGCGGAGCCGGCCACCATGCACAGCGCGTTCTCGCTGAGGACGATCAGCACCGCCGCGGGCGGATCCCCCTTGGCGAGCCGCTGCTGCCGCTCCAGCCGGAACCGCACCCGTTGCTCGACAACGTCCGGCGTCAGCCGTGGATCGGCGCTGATGATCGCCGTCGCGTACGCCCGGGTCTGTACCAGGCCGTCCACGAACACAGGTTCGAAACAGCGGATGCGGGACGCCGCGGCTTCGAGTCCGGTGTAGAGCCCGAAGTAGTCGGGGACGACCGCCTGGCCGTACTCCTCCCACCAGCCCTCCTGCTGCGTCCCGGGAGCCAGCGCGGCCAGCGCGTCGGTCCTCGGGCCGTCGACGCCGTAGAGCCAGCACAACGCACGCACGTCGGCGATCCGGACGGGCCCCTTGCCCGTC
>JAYSXW010000592.1:0-7094 GCA_043716935.1 Pseudonocardia sp. | reverse complement strand
GAAGGGGAAGGATCTTGCCGCTGTCGCGTTGGGCCGCGAGCTTGAGCAGCAGGTCGTCGGTGACGACCAGACCGGTCGGGCGGCCGTCGTCGGTGGCTCCGATGAAGATCACCCCGGACGTTCCGTATCCCGGGTAGTCGTTGGCGAAGGCGCAGATCGCCTCACCGACCCGGTCGGCATCCGATATCGACGCCTTCCGCTCGACCTGGTCGCTCTCCAGGTCGGCGAGCAGCGCGCGCAACTCGTCGTCGGTTCGGGGCACGTCGCACCATAACCGGCCTGCCGGCAGGATCAGCGGTACCGACCGGCGGCGCCGGACGAACGGCAAGGGCCAGCCGCTCGACGTCGGCCGCGCCACCCGCACCGTCCCCGACGGGCTGCGCCGCGCCGTCGCCGCCCGCGACCGCGGCTGCGCCCGCCCCGGTTGCGCCCGTCCCGCGTCGTGGTGCGAGGTCCACCACGTCACGCCGTGGGAGGAACGCGGCGTCACCGCCGTGCACAACTGCGTGATGCTGTGCCGGCAGTGTCATCGGCTGATCCACCACTCCGGCTGGGACGTCCGCATCGTCGACGGCCTCCCCGAGTTCTACCCGCCCACCTGGATCGACCCGCAACGAAGACCGCGGCGGCGACCACTCGCCCACCTGCTCGGCGTGGCGTGACCCCACCCGCGCACACCTCCTGCCCGTTGGTGGCGAGGTGCGCACGGCCTGGGCGTGGACGGGGCATCAGAAGTGCGACTCGGTCTAGCGCTTCCGACCATTCTTCGGCTCTTCGGAGGCGGTCGGTGATCGGACACGCGCCGCCGGCCGGATGCAGCCACGTGGCCGACAGTTCGTCGGCCACCGCGTTCTCGGCCGGGTTCGCCGGCACGGCGGCCACCTCGGGCGCCGGGCGCTCCGCTCACATGTGCCCGACCTCCCGCGACGTCGGGCGAGTCGCGGTGGCGACGGATCGGTGGCCGCGTTGCAACGCTGGGGATGCTCAGCAGCACGCAGTGACAGTTGGCCGACGGGTCTCGGTGTAGCCGGTTCGGTAATCCGAGGACTGTGCCGGTCCGCGATCGAAGGCGCGGTCCGGCAGCTGGTCATCACCGCGGCTGTGGGGCGGACGGAGAACATCACCCGTGCTCTGAAGGTGCTGGGGAAGAAAGGAGGGAGCTCCGCGCGGGTGGAACACGCGATCAGCGTTGCCGCCCGGGCCCTTCCTGCCACCCAGCACTGCATGACGGCCCACCTTCGACTCTGGAGCAGCGGCGCCCACGGAACAGACGTTCCCGGCGGGGATCTCGCGACGGAGATCCCCGACGCAGAACTCGCATGCGACGAACTGGTCGGATGGCGACCCAGAGCGCGGCACCGATGTTCTCGGGAGTCTTTCTCCGCCGCGTCCGCGTACTCCGTGTCCGGCAACGCGTCGAGTCCGCGGCGACCGGACTTCTCTGCCGACTGGAGGGCCGTGAGCCGGGTACCCGACGGCACAGCCAGATCCGGGCTCCTGCTCCTGCTCGTCGACCTGCCCGAGGAACGGTGGCCGGAGACCTACCGGATCGCGGATCGCGCACGTGCGGTCCACCGGGAGACGTCTGACGTCCTCCACAGCCGTAGGGCATTCGCTGATGTTCCCGAGACGCTCGTCGCCGAATGGGAGAGTGTCACCGCGGAGGTTGAGCGGATTGCCGGTCGCCGGTAGTGGCACGCACCGCTCCCATTGCCCATTCGCCCCGCGGTCACGGTGCGGCGGCGGCCAGGAGATCCTCCAGCACCGCTTCCTCGTGCACCGCCACACCGTGGCGCCGCATCGCTGCGCCGAGCTCGGGATCCCACGCCGGATCGACGGGCGCGCCGGACAGGGGGAGCCGGGCCGGGCCGAGCGCCGCCTCGTAGTGCTCGGCACCCATCCGCCACGGGACCACCCCCGCCTCCACCACCAGACGGTTGGCGATCGCGACACCGGGCCAGTCGAAGTCGCCGTGGTAGCGCAGCTCCGACCCAGCGAGAGCGCGGAGCACGTCGAGCACCACCAGCGCCGGCTGCCCGCTCGTGCACACGACCGGCACCGCACCGCCGTACCGCTCCGCCACCGCCTCCAGGACCCGCGGGTTCTCACAGACCAGTACCCGCGGCGGCGGCGAGAGGGTGCAGCGTCGCAGGTCCCATGGGGTGATGTGGACGGGATCGCCGCCGTCCGCGGCCAGCGCCAGGCGAGCGCCGCCCTCCCCTGCGCGCAGGCCGAGCGTCAGGCAGGTCGTGGAGACCATGTCGACCCGGACCCCGAACCGCTCCCACAGGCCCCGGCGCGCCGCGGTCGTAGTGGGCGGCAGGTCGCCGGACTGCGCAGCCAGGGCGCGCAACACGAGCGCGGCGGCCGCGGTGCCGTCGTCGAGGGCATGCGAGCCACCGGCGCGGGCCGCGGCCAGCTCGGTGCGCGCAACGGGGCGGCCGTCCGTTCCGGGCAGTACCGCCAGTACGGCCGCGGCATGCCGGACCGCGAGCTCCGGGTCCGAGGTGCGGGTGAGGACTCCGGAGCCGCGGACGCCGTCGAGCCAGTGCGCCAGCCACGGGCGGCCGGCCAGGAGGTCCCGGGCCAGCACGATCGGAGCCTCACGGGCGGCGGCCCGCTGCGCCCGGGCCGCCGGACGATCGGTCAGTCCGGAGCCCGAGACCACCTCGATCACCGCGGCGAGCCCCCCGACCCCCGACCGTTGCTCGAGCGACGCGTCGAGCTGGGCCAGGTCCAGGACCAGGCGCGACGTCGTGACGGGCCGCCCGATCAGCGCGGACGCGGCGTGACGCTCGTCCCGGGTCAGCCCGGTGAGCACGACCCGCCCCTCGGGGCGCAGCCCACGCGCCTCGAACCGGGCGCGCAGGACCGTCCAGATACGGGTCAGCGCCGGGTCCGCGAACCAGGCCACGTCCGCCCTCCCGCGGACCGTCATGCCCCCACAGCCTGCAACCGGTGGCCGTCCCACAGGTGCTTGTACTGCGCCACGCCCCGCTCGTTCGGGTCACGGAGCGCCTCGTAGATCGCCAGTGACGGGACGGTGGCGTGGTCGCCCCACAGTCGCTCGCTCGTGACGACGAAGTCCAGGTCGAGCTGGACGAGCAGGCCGAACAGCAGGGGGTGGGTGCGGACGTCGATCTTGGGGAACGCGTCATCGAGCAGCACGAAGCGTGGCGAGTGAGGCGCCGCGCCCGCGAGTGAGCTGAAGTGCGCCGCAGCGGCCGCGAACAACGGCAGGTAGCAGACCACCTTCTGCTCGCCCTGTGAGAGCGGCGAGCGCCGGTGCAGGTCGTGCCAGGTCCCGGCGTTCTCGGGACGGGTGTAGCGGACCCGGAAGGCGAACCAGCGCCGGTAGTCCAGTGCGCGGGCCAGGTGCTCGGAGTAGGAGTCCTCCGGGGCGTCGACGCGCGAGGCCTCGATCAACCGGTGCAGCGCGTCGCGCAGGTCGCGGCGCTCGTCGGCCAGCAGCGCACCGACCGGACGGCCCAGCAGCTCGACGGCCCGGCGGGCGTCGGCGGCGACGTCGTCGCGCAGCGCCCAGCGCAGCTGCACCTGGATGCCCTGGCTGGTGGTGACCCCGGTGAGGAGCTTGTTCATCTCCTTGACCAGCTCCTCGGACTCCAGCCTCCGCGCGCGCAGTGACTCGCCGAGATCGCCGAGGATGTGCTCCTCGAACAGTCGGCGCTCGCGGTCGGTGAGCAGCTCCGCATCACGTCCGACCGCCGCGGCGAGCCGCACCGCCAGCTCGCCGATCGGGTGCTCGCCGGTGTCGTCGCGGCCGATCACGGTGAGCGCGCCGCCCTCCTGCGCCACGCGCGGGTCACAGTCACCCGCCGGACCGCTCGCGGCGTCCTGCCAGGCGGCGTAGACGGCAGTCTCGGTGCCGGCGCGGGCCGGGGCCGGGAGCTCGGCGAACCGCCGCGCCAGGACCAGCACGGGTGCCGGGACCGGGCGGCCGGTGGTGAACCCGCGGGCCAGCTCGACGGCGGTGCGGTCCTCAACCGCGCTCCCGTCGTGAGGCGCGACGGCGTCCGGGACAGCGGGCGATCCGCCCGACGCGAGCAGGCCGGGGGTGCCGGTCGCCGCGGCCAGCCCGGCCACGGCGACGGCCAACACCGGTTCCTGCTCGTCGAGCCGTTCGGCGGCGCCGGCGGCGGCCTGACGGGCCCCGCCGCTGTGGGTCAGCAGCTCACGGATCCGCTCGTCCAGCTCCCGGGCCCGGTGGGAGAGGACGTCACCGCGCCGCTGGGCGGTGTCGATGCGGTCCTGGATCTCGCGGATGGTGGATCCGACCGCGATCTCCAGCTCGTCCGCGGCGGCCCGGGCCGCGGCTGCGCGGTCCCGCCGGTCGGCGGCCGTGGCCGCCTTGTCCTCGGCGTCGGCGACGTCGTCGGCCCACGAGGATGCGTCCTCCGCCCAGCGGGCCAGCCGGGATCGCAACGGTGCCGCGGCGTCGGCGTGCCGGGCCAGCGCCGCGTCCAGGACACGGAGCTGCTCGCGTCGGGTGGCGAGGCTGTCGGCGTCGGTGGGGAGGCCGTGGGCGGCGGCCAGCTCGTCGAGCGTGCGGCGCCGGGTCGCCTCCACCGACCGTGCTCCGACGGCCAACGCCTCGGCCTCGGTCGCGCGCCGGTCGGCCCGCTCGGAGGTGCGGGCGCGTTCGTCGAGTCGCGCCCACGCGGCGAGCAGAGCGTCACCGGCCGGGGCCCGGGCGAGCCATTCCTCGATCGCGTCGACTGCGGCCCGCGCGTCCTCCTGGGCCGCGGCGGCGGCGGCGCGGCGCGCGTCGAGCTCGCCGAGCAGCGCGTCGAGCTCGGCGAGGCGGCGCACCCGTTCTGCGGCGCGCGCGGTGGCGCCGATGTACTGCGCGACCGGCTTGCCGGACCGGCCGGTGAGCGGGCCGAGCTGCCACGAGCCGTCCGCCCCGACCCCGGCCGCACCGACCGCGCCCGCACCACCACCGGCTGTCGCGACCCCGGCGTCGGCGTCGGCTCGCCGATCGTCCGACGCGCCACTGGCGCCGGCCGCTCGCCAACCGACCCGCGCCAGGACACCCCGCACCACGTCGGCGTCGACCGGCCCGCCGCGCGGTGGGTCGGCGAGCAGCACCTCGACCAGCGTCGGTCCGGGCGTCGGTGGGCCGGCCGGCAGCACCACGTCGAGCCGCGTCGCGTCCAGCAGCGAGCCGTCCGCCCGGACCCACGCGTCCAGCAGCCCCGAGGCCTCCAGGGCCGCCTCCAGCCCGGACCGGGCCGCCATGTCGGTGTCGTCGACGAAGTCGACGAGCCGCCACAGGGGCGCGCCGTCGGCACCCTCGCGGGGATCGCGTGACCATCCGGGTGCGGCCGGGGCCGGATCACGCTCGGACTCCACCGCGGCGCGCCGTCGACGCGCGCCGTCGATCTCGCGGTCGGCGGTGGACCGTTCGGCGGAGGCCACCGACTCCGCCCGGCGCCGCTGCTCCAGCGGGCCCGCCGCCGCCGACCTGGCCAGCCCGGGCACGGTGCCGACGGTGGTCGCGGACAGCGCGGCAGGTATCTCGAACGCGACGGCCGACGATCCGGCGCGCCAACCGTCGAGCGTGGCCGTGTAGGCCGCCTCCTCGCGGTCGGCGTCGCGCCGGGCGTCGGCACGGTGGCCGCGCTCCTCCTCTGCTCGTTCCTCGGCGACGGTGGCCTCGCGCTCGGCCTGCGCCCGGGCCGTGGCGGCGGCCTGCAGGTCGGTGCGGGCGCCGTCCACCACCTGTACCGCTGCGAGCAACTGCCCGACCGCCGGGCGGGTGTCGCGGGTGGCCGCGGTGTGCGCCACCAGCGCCTCGGAGGTCCGCTCGGCGGCCGCCGGCTCGTCCAGCGCGGGTTCGTGCAGCTCGGGCGGCACGGCGAGGCCCGCGTGGGTACCGGCCCGTCCGAGGTCGGCGGTGAGGGCGTGGGCGGCGGCGGCGTGCCCCGCGAGGTCGGTGCGCACCGCCGCCGCGTCGCGCCGGACCCGTTCCCCCGACCGCTGGGCCCGCTGCCGTGCGCTCGCGGCGACACCGTCGGCCGTACCCGCCGCGTCCGCCAGCTCGCGGGCCAGCTCCCGCCGGTTGACCAGCTCCCGCTGGTTACGCAGGGCCGGGTCGCGGTTCAGCTCGGCCAGCCGGGCGGTCAGGCCGCGCTGCTCGCGGTCGACCTCGCCGCGCTCGGTCTCGGCCCCTTGCTGCTGCCCGTCCAGCTCCGCGACCAGCGCGGCGCACCGCTCGACCTCGCGGGCCCGCCGCGCGCGCTCCCGATGCTCCTCGACGAGCGAACCCCCGCGGTGGCGCAGGATTTCGCGGGCGTAGTCGCCGTAGACGGAGGCGAACGCGGCGACGGCCTCGGCGCTGCGCCGTTGCCGGTCGAGCTGCTCGCCGAACGCCGCCAGCTCGTCGAACGTGTCGCCCGCGGCGCGCACCGCGTCGTCATCGAGCGCCGGCAACGCCTGGACGAGCTGCTCGGCCAGGCGTGCGGGCTCGATGTCCTCGCCCACCTGGGGCTGGCGCAGCCAGTAGAGCAAACGGAGCAGCTCGTCGTAACGGGCGGGTTCCAGCCCGAACAGCAACCGTCCGACGTGCTGCTTGTAGGGCCGCGCCGAGTCGAACAGGTGGCCGCCGCGCGGCTCGATCTCGGCGCGCAGCCGTTCCCGGGCCAGCGGGCCCGCGTCGTCCTCCAGGAGCAGGTCGTCGTTGATCCGGCCCGGGAAGGTGAAGTACCAGGGGGTGGCCGTGCGCGCCGACTGCGACGCCCGTATCCCGACCCCGCAGGTGATCGTCTCCTCGCCGCGGGCGAACTCCACCCACAGGTACCCGGCCCGGTTCTGGCCGGTGTAGCCGTCGAGCATCAACCACACGAGGCTGGTGTGGTGCCGTGCGGACGCCGTCATCCGCGCCCGGTCACCGTCGATCACGAACGGCAGCAGCATCTCCAGCGTCTTCGACTTGCCCGCGCCGTTGGACCCGCGCAGCAGCAACCGCCCGTCGGCGAACTCGAAGACCTGGTCGTCGTACTGCCAGACGTTGAGTACGCCGGCCCGCGAGAGCCGATACCGGTCGGTCACGACTCCTCCTCGAACAGCGACGA
>JAYSXW010000591.1:0-2412 GCA_043716935.1 Pseudonocardia sp. | reverse complement strand
GGGCCGACGCCGACCGCCTGCGCGAGCTGCTGGCCCACCCGATCTCCGACGATGGCGAGGTCGACGAGGCCCTCACCCTGCTCCGCCACGGCCCCGGCCTCGTCCGGGCCCGCGAGGTCCTCGCCGAGCACGCCGACTCAGCGCGAACCGAGCTCGACAAGCTTCCCGCCGGTCCCGCCAGCGAGGCCATGGCCGGCCTGACGACCTACGTCGTCGACCGCACCGGCTGACGCCCCCGCGGGCGAGTCGGCGATCCGGGGGGCGGCGCGCAGCCCGTGTACCGGCGCCGCCGTCGTGGTGCCGGGTCTGTTGGCCACGTACGGGCGGCATGGGTCGCCGGGAAGGTCGCGGAAGTAGGCGTGTGCGCGATGTGGTCGCCGACCCTTCCCCGGGGCTGGTGCCGGAGTTGCCCGGGTGGGCAGCCTCACGTCGGCCGGACGGCTCGCGAGGTGTTCTCATGGACGGATGGCGGCGACGAAGCTGGACGGGCGTGGCGTTTTGTCGGCTGTCGGGGCCTACGCGCTGTGGGGCCTGTTCCCGGCGTTCTGGCCGCTGCTCGCCCCGGCCGTGCCGTTCGAGGTGCTTGCCCAGCGCATCGGGTGGACCGCCGTCCTGATGATCGGCGTGCTGACGCTGGTGCGCGGTTGGCCCGAGCTGCGCGCGCTGCGCGGGCGGGGTTGGGCCATGGTCGCGGCGGCCGGTGCGCTGATCACCGTCAACTGGGGCCTCTACATCGACGCCGTGTTCCACGGGCAGGTCGTCGAGGCCGCGCTCGGCTACTTCATGAGCCCGCTGGTCAGCGTGCTGCTCGGGGTGGCCGTGCTGCGCGAGCGGATGTCGCGCGTGCAGTGGATCGCGGTCGCGCTCGGCGCGGGTGCCGTCCTGGTGATCGCGATCGAGAACGGCGGGCCACCGTGGACCGCGCTCGCCCTGGCCGCGTCGTTCGGCACGTACGGGCTGATCAAGCGGACCGTGCCGCTGTCGGCGACTGCGAGCGTGACCGCGGAGGGGATCGTGCTGGGGCCGTTCGCGGTGGCCGCCGTGGTGTGGTTCCAGGTGGCGGGGGGCGGCACGATGGTCGACCACGGTGCCGGCCACCTGCTACTGCTCGTCGCGGCCGGCCCGGTCACGGCGGTGCCGCTGCTGCTCTACGGGGTGGCCGCGCGGCGGGTGCCCCTCAGCACGATCGGCGTGCTGATGTACCTCAACCCGATCCTGCAGTTCTCCTGGGGCGTGTTCGTCGTCCACGAGGCGATGCCGGCCACCCGCTGGATCGGCTTCGTCCTGATCTGGACCGCGCTCGCGCTGTTCACCGTCGACCTGGTCCGCGCCCACCGCTCCGCCGAGACCACTGTCCCCCACCTCAACCCGCGAGTTGACGATCCGGGCACGGGTTCTGTGCCGATCGGGTACACCGAGCGTGAGCCCGCTGGGCACACACGGCGTGTCGAGGTCACCGACTCGATCGGTGGGGTGGTCAGGCCGGGGTGGCGGCGGCGGTGATCGCCGCGATCGTGGTCACCTCGCGGCCCTCGCGGGGGTGGTCGGCGAGCACCGCGCCCACGGGGAGGGTGAGGCCCGCGAGCGGGTCGGGGATGGCCCAGCCCTTGCCGACGGCGTCATAGGCCAGGGCGACCGGTAGCACCGCCGGGGTGCCGCCGGCCTCCGGGCGATGCGCACGCACCGGGAGGACCTCCTGCAGGGTCGGCCACGGCGGGTCGCCGCCGTCCGGAAGGGGGTTCTCGCCGAAGCGGTGCAGGTGGTCGAGACGGGCGGTGAGCCAGTGGTCGACCGCGGCGACCAGCTCGCCGGTGAGGCGTTGCCCGCCCGGGTCGCGCTCGGCCCAGACCGGCGCGCCGCTCTCGTGGACGAGGTGGTCCCGGACGGGATCGGTCGGCGAGGCCGCGGCCAGGAAGATCGGCACCCCGATCAGCCGCCCGCGTGTGAGGGGCGCCTCGGAAGGCAGCGAGCCGTGCAGCACCACCCCGCCCGCCCACCGCTCGGGCCAGGTCAGCAGCAGCCCGGCCGCGAGTGTCGCGCCGTCCCCGAAGCCGACGAGGATCACCGGCCGGTCAGGGTCACCCTCGGTGTCGAGCCACGCCAGAAACCGCGCCATCGCCACCGGGAGCCCGTCGGGCTCGAACCAGGTGTAGCCACCCCCCTCGCCCACCTCACCTCGGACCGCCGCGTACGCGGGCCCGAACGGCAGGTGCGGCGCGAGGGTGACCATCGAGTTCTCGGTCGCACCGCTGCCGTGCAGCAGCACGATCAACGGTGTCGACGGGTTCTCCGGGCCGCCGATCCCCAGCGGCTGTCCTCCCCAGCGCGCAACTACGGGCCCGTCTGTCCCCTGATCCGGCAACATCAGCGCGCCGTAGACGGGCTCGGCCCGGGCCGGTGTGAAGTCTTCCG
>JAYSXW010000060.1:0-2060 GCA_043716935.1 Pseudonocardia sp. | reverse complement strand
GAAGAAGCCGTAGGACGACACGAGCAGCACGAGCACGCTTGGGACGACCCGCACCCCGTCGCGCCGGAACAGCACCACGCCGGCGACGACCACGGCGGCCGCGAGGCACCCCACGCCGATCTGGCCGAGCCGGTCGCCCACGGCGAACAGGTCGAGCACCGCCTGGCTGCCACCGATGCTGTCGGTGACGACGCCCGCGCCGATGCCGGAGATCGTGTCCAGCGCGGTGTAGAGGCAGGCGAACAGGTATCCGCCGATCCTCGCCACCCAGGGCAGCACGCCGCGCTGCCCGCGCAGCACCACGAACAGCGCCACCGTGAGCAGCGGGAACAGGGGGATCAGGGGGATGTGCAACTGCCACCATGCCATCGCCGTCGACGGCGCCAGGAACGCCGGGTGTATCAGCCCGAACCCGCCCAGCACGAGTCCGGGCACCGCCACCCCGATCACCGTGATCCACCGCGTCATGGGGGCAGCGTGGCAGGGTGGTCGTCATGTCGCGATACGAGTACCGGGTGCTGGAGATCCGCGAGTCACTGATGGGCGGGAAGCTCTCGGGGGACAAGCTCGAGAAGATGCTCAACGACGAGGCCCGCCAGGGCTGGCAGGTCAGGGCCATCACCAGCACCGAGGTGAAGGGCCGGGTCGGGCCCGGAGGGGTGGACGGGCTGCTGGTCACACTGGAGCGGCCCGCTCAGTAGTCTCCGGCGATGCCAGACTCCCCGGCGCCGGACTCCGCGACACCAGACTCCCCGGCGCCCGTGTCCGAGCTGTTCGACCCTGCGGCGTGGCGTCCGGTCGAGGGTTTCGACCTCGTCGACATCACCTATCACCGGGCCGTGACGACCGGCGCCGTGCGGATCGCGTTCGACCGGCCCGAGGTGCGCAACGCGTTCCGCCCCGGCACGGTCGACGAGCTCTACCGCGTGCTCGACCACGCCCGCCAGTCCCCCGACGTGGGCTGTGTCCTGCTCACCGGCAACGGGCCCTCCCCGCGCGACGGCGGCCGGGCTTTCTGCTCCGGCGGCGACCAGCGCATCCGCGGCCGGACCGGCTACCAGTACGCCTCCGGCGACACCGCGTCCACGGTGGACCCGGCGCGGGCGGGACGGCTGCACATCCTGGAGTGCCAGCGGCTGATCCGGTTCATGCCGAAGGTCGTCATCGCAGTCGTGCCCGGCTGGGCAGCGGGCGGCGGCCACTCGCTGCACGTCACCGCCGACCTGACGCTGGCCAGTGCCGAGCACGCCCGATTCAAGCAGACCGACGCCGACGTGGGCAGCTTCGACGGCGGCTACGGCTCGGCCTACCTGGCCAAGCAGGTGGGCCAGAAGTTCGCGCGGGAGATCTTCTTCCTCGGCCGCGAGTACACCGCAGCCGACGCCCACCGGATGGGCATGGTCAACGCCGTCGTCCCCCACGCCGACCTGGAGCGGGTGGCGCTGGAGTGGGCTACGGAGATCAACGGCAAGTCGCCGCAGGCTCAGCGGATGCTCAAGTACGCCTTCAACCTCACCGACGACGGGCTGGTCGGCCAGCAACTGTTCGCCGGAGAGGCCACCCGGCTCGCGTACCTGACCGACGAGGCCGTGGAGGGCCGGGACGCGTTCCTGCAGAAGCGCGAACCCGACTGGTCGGCCTACCCCTGGCACTACTGACCCCACCGGGTCTGCCTCGTGACCGCATTTGCGTCTGTCACGCCCGCTCGGCGTCGCGACGAAGCCGCCGGGTCAACTCCTCCACGTCGGAGGCGGACAGCGGTCGGGGTCGGGTGAGCACCACGCTGTGCCGCTCGCAGGTGAACGCGAGCCATGCCTCGTCGGACCGGGCGACGTAGATCATCCCGGTGGTCGTGGGCGGAGTGGCACACGGCTGGTAGCCGGAGCTGCCGGCGCCGACCAGCCCGACACAGCAGCCGGCCGCGTCGGGTTCGACGGGTGCGCCGTCGTTCACGAACATGCGCCGACGGTGACAGCCGCGACCCGGATCCGCTCGGTAGGGCACGGGTAGCGTCGCGGATGTGCGGCCGATCACGATCGACGGCTCCCCCGAACGGGTGA
>JAYSXW010000590.1:0-7109 GCA_043716935.1 Pseudonocardia sp. | reverse complement strand
CACGAGAGCGCGGCCCTTCCCCGACGGCGAGTTCGATCTCGTCGTGTCCGGTCTGGCTTTCCACGACATCCCCACGGCCGACGGACGCGCTACGGCGGTTGCCGAGGCCGCCCGGGTGACGCGCCCTGGCGGGCGGATCGCGCTTGTTGACTTCCGCCATCTCGACGGCTGCCGGCAGCGGCTGGCCAACTGCGGCATCGTCGAGCTGGAGACGCGCGGGCTCGGTTGGCGCTTCTGGTACGGCGGGCTGTGGACGAGCGGGAAGCTGGTCCGCGGAGTGAAGCCGGGATCACCGCCAGCCTGAGCACGTGGCCGGCGCGTCCCGGTCCCCGGTGGGTGGCGTACCGCTCACGCCGCCGGGACCGGGCGCGAGCGGCGCGCCTAGGGTTGGGGCAGTACCGACCGCCGACCTGGGAGCATCACCAGCGTGAGCACCGTCGCCACCCGCCCCATCGTCCTGCTCGCCGAGAAGCTCGCCCCGTCCGCCGTCGCTCTGCTCGGTGACGACGTCGAGATCCGCCATGTGGACGGCACCGACCGCCCCGCGCTGCTCGCCGCCCTGGCCGACGCCGACGCGCTGCTCGTGCGCTCGGCCACCAGGGTCGACGCCGAGGCGCTCGCCGCGGGCACCCGGCTGCAGGTGGTGGCCCGCGCCGGCGTGGGTCTGGACAACGTCGACGTGCCTGCGGCCACCGCCCGCGGCGTGATGGTCGTCAACGCCCCGACGTCGAACATCGTGTCCGCCGCCGAGCACACCATCGCGCTGTTGCTCGCCGCGGCCCGCCACATCCCGGCGGCCGACGCGAGCCTGCGGGCCGGGCAGTGGAAGCGCAGTTCCTTCACCGGCGTCGAACTCCACGGAAAGACCGTCGGCATCGTCGGGCTGGGCAAGATCGGTCAGCTCGTGGCGCAGCGGCTGGCGGCGTTCGGGGTCGACCTCATCGCCTACGACCCCTACGTGGTGCCGGCCCGGGCCGCGCAGCTCGGCATCGAGCTGACCGATCTCGACTCCCTGCTCGGCCGCGCCGACTTCGTCTCCATCCACCTGCCCAAGACCGCCGAGACGCTCGGGCTCATCGGCAAGGACCAGCTCGCCCTCACCAAGAAGGGCGTGATCATCGTCAACGCCGCGCGCGGCGGCCTCGTCGACGAGGACGCCCTGGCCGAGGCTGTCCGCAGCGGCCAGGTCGGCGGCGCCGGCATCGACGTCTACGTCGACGAGCCCACGACGTCGAGCCCGCTGTTCGAGATCCCGCAGATCGTGGTTACCCCGCACCTGGGCGCGTCCACCGACGAGGCGCAGGACCGCGCCGGCACCGACGTCGCGCGCTCGGTACAGCTCGCGCTGGCCGGCGAGTTCGTGCCGGACGCGGTGAACGTGCGGGTGGGTGGCGTCGTCGGCGAGGAGGTGGCGCCGTGGCTGCCGCTGGTGCAGAAGCTCGGTACCGTGCTGCACGCCGTCGCAGGCCGGCTGCCCAGTTCGGTGACCATCGACGTGGCCGGTGAGCTCGCGTCCGACGACGTCTCGGTGCTGCAGCTCGCCGCGCTGCGCGGCCTGTTCGCCCACGTCGTGGAGGAGCAGGTCACCTTCGTCAACGTGCCGGCGCTGGCCGCCGAGCGGGGCGTCGACGTCGAGCTCACCACGGCTCCGGAGAGCGAGAACTTCCGCAGCGTCGTGCAGCTGCTGGCCGTCATGCCCCACGGCGAGTCGATCACCGTGTCCGGCACGCTGACCGGCCGCAACCAGGTCCAGAAGCTCGTCGAGATCAACGGCCGGCACTTCGACCTGCGCGCCGAGGGCGAGGTGCTGCTCCTGGAGTACGCCGACCGCCCCGGTGTGATGGGCCGGGTCGGCTCGCTGCTCGGTGAGGCGGCGGTCAACATCGAGGCCGCGCAGATCAGCCAGACCACCGACGGCACCGACGCGATGATGCTGCTGCGCGTCGACCGTGCCGTGGACCCGGGGGTGCTGGAGCCCATCGGCGCGTCGGTGGGCGCCACCACGACCCGGTTGATCTCGTTCGACGACTGACGGTCAGAGCATCATCACGTGGCTCCGGTGGCTCCCCGCGGCGCGAGGAGCCCCGCGACCTCCACCCGGTGCCGCGACACCGGCACGTCACCCCGCTCGGGCGCAGTCGGCCGGCCGGCGGCCTGGCTGCCGGCCCGTCACGTGGGCGGGGCACAATGGGGAGCCGAGGGCGTGTGTCGCGCTCGGTGAGCGGTGGGGCACACGCCGTTCCGCCCCAGAACCAGCCGGTCGGGTGACCCCGTCCGGGTGGCGGACGGCAAGGGCTCCCGGTCGCAGCCGGTAGCGTGCGGCCGATCGACCCGACGAGAGAGGACATGGGCATGCGCCTTGCGGTCATCCCAGGCGACGGCATCGGGCCGGAGGTCATCGACGAGGCGCTCAAGGTGCTGAACGAGGTCGCTCCCGGTGCGGAGACCACGACCTACGACCTCGGCGCCGCCCGCTGGCACTCCACCGGCGAGCTGCTGCCCGAGTCGGTGCTGACCGAGCTGGCTCAGCACGACGCGATCCTGCTCGGCGCCGTCGGCGACCCGTCGGTGCCCAGCGGCATTCTCGAGCGCGGCCTGCTGCTGCGCCTGCGCTTCGAGCTCGACCACCACGTGAACCTGCGCCCCGCGCGGCTCTACCCCGGGGTGCGCGGGCCGCTCTCGGGCAACGCCGAGATCGACCTGGTGGTGGTGCGCGAGGGCACCGAGGGCCCCTACGTCGGCACCGGTGGGCTCCTGCGCAAGGACACCCCGCAGGAGATCGCCACGGAGGTCAGCATCAACACCGCCTACGGCGTGGAGCGCGTGGTGCGCGATGCCTTCGGCCGGGCATCGCGGCGCCCGCGCCAGCACCTGACGCTGGTACACAAGACCAACGTCCTGACCTTCTCCGGGCGGCTCTGGTCGCGTCTGGTGGAGGAGGTGTCGCTGGAGCACCCCGAGGTGTCTGTCGCCTACCAACACATCGACGCCACGATGATCCACCTGGTGCAGGACCCCGGCCGCTTCGACGTGATCGTCACCGACAACCTGTTCGGCGACATCCTCACCGACCTCGCCGGCGCCGTCACCGGGGGCATCGGGCTCGCGGCCAGCGGCAACCTCGACGTCAGCCGCAAGAACCCGAGCATGTTCGAGCCCGTGCACGGCAGCGCGCCCGACATCGCGGGACAGGGCGTCGCCGACCCCACGGCCGCCGTGCTCTCGGTGGCGCTGCTGCTCGACCACCTCGGCGACCGCACCTCCGCCGGCCGCATCGAGGCGGCGGTGGCCTTCGACCTCGCCACCCGCGACCACAACGCCACCGGCCACACCCAGAGCATCGGCGACCGCCTCGCCGCGCTGGTCAGCGCCCACGCAACGTCGTCCAACTGACAGCGTCGATCCCTGCACTCCGCCTCCCACCGCCCCCTGCCGGGTTTCGACGCCGTGTAGACGACCCCCGCGGCGGTGAATCCGGCTGCCCGTTCGACGGTGCGATCGTGGTCGGCGACGCCGATGTGCCACTCGGTGGACTCGATCTCCCCACACCATGGCCACGTCGTCGAGCCAGTAGTGCGCGATTCCGAGGGGTGTGCCGTCGGCACCGAACACCGGGACGTTGCGCAACGGCTCGGGAAGCCCGGTACGACGCCGCAATTTCTGAGCTTCGAGCTCGGCCGCCGAACGGACCCCGTCAGCAACGCCGCGGAGGACCCCGGCGGGGCACGGCGGTGCCCCGCCGTGAGCCGCTCTGCAGTTCGAGGGGCAGCTCGGCCACCGTGCAGCTCGTCGTAGTGCTTGTCGAACGCGGTCGCGTCCGCCGGGCGGTTGTAGAGGGCCGTGAGCTGGTACGAGGCGGAGCCTCCGCAGGTCGCAAGCGCGGGAGGCAGTGCTCTCGCGCTCCACGTGGAGCCTGACCGATCCCATCCGGCGCGAGAACCAACGTCCCACGATGTGGAAGCGCTGTGTGACATCGCGGGACGGCCCGTGCCACACTCGCGCAGTGCCGAACCTGATTATCGACGAGCGCGCCGGCTGAGACCTCCTCCGGCCGACGCGCAGACCTCTCGCATCCGCGGGGGGTCTTTTTTGTTGCCCACTCCCGATCCAGGAGAAGTCGATGTCTCGCACCGAGCCCGCCGACACGCCGCTGGGCGACGCGTTCCACGTCTACGACACGACGCTGCGCGACGGGGCCCAGCGCGAGGGCATCAGCTATTCGGTGACCGACAAGCTGGCCGTCGCCCGCCATCTCGACGCCCTGGGCGTCGGGTACGTCGAGGGCGGCTGGCCGGGCGCGCTGCCCACGGACACCGAATTCTTCGCCCGGGCCGCCGCCGGTGAGCTGCGGATGCGGCACGCCGTGCTCGTGGCGTTCGGGGCAACTCGACGTCCTGGGCTGACGGCCGCCACGGATCCGCAGGTCCGAGCGTTGCTCGACTCCCGGGCGCCGGTGGTGACGCTCGTCGCGAAGTCCGACCGCCGCCATGTCGAGCGGGCGCTGCGGACCACCATGGACGAGAACTGCGCGATGGTGGCCGACACCGTGGCGTTCCTGCGTGGCGAGGGCCGGCGGGTGTTCGTCGACGCCGAGCACTTCTTCGACGGCTTCGCGTACGACCCCGACACCGCCCTGCGCGTGCTGGACGCGGCGGTGACCGCCGGCGCGGACGTCGCCGTGCTGTGTGACACCAACGGCGGCACGCTGTCGCTGGGCATCGCCGAGGTCGTCGCCGAGGTCGCGGCGCGCACCGGTTTCCGCCTGGGCATCCACTGCCAGGACGACACGGGCTGCGCGGTGGCCAACTCCGTGGCGGCCGTGCAGGCCGGCGCGACACACGTGCAGTGCACCGCCAACGGCTACGGAGAGCGCGCCGGCAACGCCGACCTGTTCGCCGTCGTCGGGAACCTGGTGACCAAGCTGGGCCGCCCCGTCCTACCGGACGGCACGCTCGGCGAGCTGACCCGCACCTCGCACGCGTTGGCGGAGATCGCCAACATCGCTCCCGACGCCCACCAGGCGTATGTCGGGACCTCGGCGTTCGCCCACAAGGCGGGCCTGCACGCGAGTGCGATCAAGGTGGACCCCACGCTGTACAACCACCTGGACCCGACGGACGTCGGCAACGGGCAACGGATCCTGGTCACCGAGATGGCCGGCCGGGCCAGCGTCGAGCTCAAGGCCGTCGAGCTCGGCATCGACCTGGCCGGCCATCCCGACGCGGTGTCCTCCGTCGTCGCCACCGTGAAGGAGCGCGAGGCGTGCGGCTGGTCCTACGAGGCGTCGGACGCGTCGCTGGAGCTGCTGATGCGCTCGGCCCTCGGCACCTCCCCGGAGGCCCCGTTCACGCTCGAGTCCTACCGCGTGATCACCGAGCGCCGCGCCGAGGGCGAGGTCGTCGCCGAGGCCACGGTCAAGGTCCTCGTCGACGGGGAACGGTTGATCGCCACGCAGGAGGGCAACGGGCCCGTCAACGCCCTCGACGCGGCCCTGCGGGCGGCGCTCACCCCGTCCTGCCCGTGGATCGCAGGAGTGCAGCTCGCGGACTACAAGGTCCGCATCCTCACCCGCGGCACCGACGCCGTCACCCGCGTGCTGGTCGGGAGCACCGACACCGCCGGATCGTGGACGACCGTCGGGGTGCACGGCAACGTCGTCGAGGCGAGTTGGCTGGCGCTGGTGGACGCGCTGTCCTTCGCGGCGCTGCGGAACCGGGACCGGCATGAGCGCCGTCAGCGTCATGACAATGCTGCCGTGAGCGCGCTGATGTGACACCGACCGAGTGGGACGGTCGGCGACCGCCCGGTGCGCCGGCCCGTGCGGCAGCTCCGCCGCTCGTGCGCGGTTGTCGCGACCGGAGCCCCGACAACCGCGCGCAGGTGGGTCAGGACACGGGGGCGGCCGGACGTCGGGCCCACTCCGGTGCGTGTTCGGGCTGCGGCCCGATGGCGACCAGCCGCGCCGGGATCCCCTGCAGCGCCGGGAACCGTTGTACCAGGCGCACGGGGAGCGGGAGGTCGTCGACACCGCTGCTGGTGGAGGAGAAACCGGACGGCGTGGCCGGCCCCGCAGCGGACGTTCGTTCGGTCAGTGGGCGGAGGATCAACCGGTGCGCGAGCCGCTGCGCCCCCTGGACCAGGGCGGTAGGGAACCACCGCCGCCGCTGCACCGCCCGCAGCAGACCGATGTCCGGAATCCCGCCCGAGCGCAGGGCCGGGCCGAGGATCGCGGCGGCGGCCACCGCGTCCTGGATGGCGAGGTTGATGCCGACGCCCCCGACGGGCGACATGGCGTGCGCCGCGTCCCCGATCAGCAGCAGCCCGTCGGCGTACCAGCGGCGCAGCCGGTCGAGGCGGACGTCGAGCAACTTGACGTCGTCGAAGCTGCGCAGTGAGTCGACGCGGTCGGCCATCCACGGCAGCAGCCCCGCGAACCTGCGCCGCAGCTCCCCGATGCCGGCGGCGCGCAACTGGGCGTCGGTGCCCTTGCCGATCAGGTACGCGCACTGCCAGTAGTCGCCCCGGTCGATCATGACGCAGAAGTGGCCGGTGGAGAACCGGGCGACGCCACCCTCCGGGTCGCCGGCGCGGCGCGGCAGCCGGAACCACCACACGTCCATCGGGACGCCGAACCCGCGCGGGGTGAGCCCGGCCGCCGCCCGGACGTCGGAGTGCCGGCCGTCACAGGCGACGGTGACCGACGCCCGCAGCTCGTGCACCGCGCCGTCGCCGTCGCCGTGTCCGTCGCGGTAGCGGTAGCGGACGCCCGCCACCCGGCCGCTGTCGTGCAGCAGCCCGACGACCTCGGCGTTGCGCCGCAGGGTGAACGCGGGTTCGTCGGCGGCCGCGTCGGCCAGCAGGTCGAGGAAGTCCCACTGCGGCACGAGCGCGATGTGCTGGTGGGCGCCGGGCAGCCGGCGCATGTCGACCAGCTGGGCGCTGCCGCCGTCGAGCTGCACCTGCAGGCGGTCGATGGTGCGGTGCGGGATGGCCTCGAAGCGCTCCCCGAGGCCGAGCTCGTCCAGCAGGGTGAGGGTGGAGGCGTGGACGGTGTCGCCGCGGAAGTCACGCAGGAAGTCGCCGTGCTTCTCCAGCACCGTCACCGGGAC
>JAYSXW010000589.1:0-7120 GCA_043716935.1 Pseudonocardia sp. | reverse complement strand
ACATCGGATCGAACTTGGGTAGGTGAAAGTTACAGCCTTGTTGCCGGCCGACCACCCGTCCGAGTGACACAGGTGATCACGAGGACCACCGTCCGTGCAGGTGAACCGGGGGTGTGTCAGACCGTTCGATGAGCAAGAGGTACTACTCCGACCGGGGGTAGACCAGCCGCTGAAGCGACGAGCGTGCAGAACGCCTCGGCGTGGGCGGTCAGGTCGGTGCCGATCGGGGTCCACGACGCTCGCAGCTCCACGTCGTCGTCACGCCGGGGGCCGGCGATATCACCGAAACGCACCGACGACGTCTGCGTGACGGTCCCCCCGAGCGCTGTGTGGTCGGCCCCGCACTGGTCCAAGGCTTCGGTGAGCCACGACCAGCCGACCACGGGCATCATCTCGTCTCCGAGCTGCTCGGGTTCCAGGCGGGCCTGAACGAAGCAGACGAGCCGGAACTTGCCCTCCCAGGCGTCCTGACCGGCGGGGTCGTGCAGCAGGATCAGCCGCCCCGACGTGTCGGGTTCGTCGAGGTCCAGCGCGGGTTCGCCGATCCGGCCCGCCAGCGCGTCTGCCTCCGCACTGAACGCCCAGGTCCAGGGGGCCAGCCGCGGTGGGGCGTCGAGAGCCGCGATCAACAGCTCGGGCCGCGCACGGACGTTCCGCAGCGACGAGACCGCCTGCTCGAACTCGGCGGGTGGGGCGGTCACTTCGGGCACGGGCGGGAACTCTAGGTCGACGCAGGGTCGCGACCCCCGCGGCGCGCCGGGCCGGGCGGACCGGATCCGGCCCACGTGGAATACTGACGACCTCATGTCGACGAACCTGGCCTCCGCCGCCCGGCGCGACCTGCGGGCCTCCCCGTTCCTCACCGCCGCGGCGGGTGTGCGACCGCCCCGTCTGCCGGTCTGGTTCATGCGGCAGGCCGGGCGTTCGCTGCCCGAGTACCGGGCGCTGCGCACCGACACCGGGATGCTCGAGGCCTGCTTCACCCCGGATCTGACCTGCGAGATCACGTCGCAGCCGGTGCGTCGGCACGGCGTGGACGCCGCGATCCTGTTCAGCGACATCGTCGTCCCGCTCCGTGCGGCCGGCGTCGGCGTGGACATCGTGCCCGGCACCGGTCCCGTCGTGGCCGCGCCGGTGCGCACCGCGGCCGACGTCGCCGCGCTGCCCGAGCTGCGGGCCGAGCAGGTCGCCCCCGTCACCGCCGCGATCGCGCTGCTGCTGCGAGAGCTGGGCGACACCCCGCTGATCGGGTTCGCCGGCGCGCCGTTCACCCTCGCGTCCTACCTCGTGGAGGGCGGTCCCAGCCGCAACCACGAGCGCACCAAGGCGCTGATGCGCTCGGCGCCGGAGGTATGGGACGCCCTGATGGCCAAGCTCGCCGATCTCACCACCACGTTCCTGCGCGCCCAGATCGACGCCGGGGTCGACGCCGTCCAGCTGTTCGACTCCTGGGCCGGCGCGCTCTCGGAACGCGACTACCGTCGTTACGTCCTGCCGCACTCGGCCCGCGTGCTGGGCGGCCTCGCCGAGGCGGGTGTGCCGCGCATCCACTTCGGGGTCGGCACGGGCGAGCTGCTGGGTGCGATGGCCGAGGCCGGCGCCGATGTCGTCGGCGTCGACTGGCGGGTGCCGCTCGACAAGGCCGCCCGCCGCACCGGCGGTGCCCTGCCCGTGCAGGGCAACCTCGACCCCGCCGTCCTGTTCGCCGACGTCGCCTCGATCGCCGAGGAGGTCCGGCGCATCGCCGACGAGGGCAGGCGTGCGCCCGCGCACGTGTTCAACCTCGGCCACGGCGTGCTGCCGGACACCGACCCCGACGTCCTGACCCGCGTCGTCGAGCTGGTGCACACCCTGGCGCCGTGACCGCGCACGTCGCGGTCGTCGGCGGCGGCATCTCCGGGCTCGCCGCTGCCCACCGTCTCCGGACACTGCTGGGCCCGTCTGCGGTGATCACCCTGCTGGAGCAACGCGACCGTCTCGGTGGCGTGCTCCGTACCGTCGACCTGGCCGGCGTGCCCTACGACGTCGGGGCAGAGGCGTTCCTGGCCCGACGGCCCGAGCTGCCGGCGCTGCTCGCCGAGCTGGGGCTCACCGAGCAGTTGATGCATCCCACCGCGGCGACGGCAACGATCCGGGCGGCCGGGCGCACCCGCCCCCTGCCGGCCGGCACACTGCTGGGGGTGCCCACGAGCGCGGCCCGGCTGGACGCGCTCCTCTCGCCCGCGGGTGTCGCGCAGGTCGTCACCGAGCGCGTGCGGCCGCTGCGCTGGAATGCCGGCTCCGACGTCGCGCTGGGCGGGCTGCTGCGCGAGCGGTTCGGCGACGAGCTGCCCGACCGGCTCGTCGACCCCCTGCTCGGCGGCGTCTACGCCAGCCGCGTCGACACCCTGGGCCTGCGCGCCACCATTCCCGCGCTGGCGGCCGCCCTCGACGCCGGCGCCCCCTCCCTCACCGCCGCCGCCGACCGGGCCACCGCCGCCACCACCCGCTCCGCTCTCACCCCCGCGAGTCGGGGTCTAGATCCGCGCGAGTCGGGTCCTGAGCGTGCGCGAGTCGGGGTCTCGGTGCGCGCGAGTCGGGTTGGGACGTCGGAGGTGCCCCGGGCTTCCGTCCCCGTCTTCGGCGCTGTCCGTGGCGGATACCAGGTGTTGCTCGACGCCCTCGTTCTCGCCTCGGGGGCCGAGGTGCGGCTGGATACGACAGTCCGTGAGCTGCGACGCAAGGCCTGCGGTTGGCGGTTGACCCTCGGTCCCACCACGGCTCCCGAAAGTCTCGACGTCGACGCGGTCCTGCTCGCCGTCCCCGCTCCGGCCGCTTCCCGGCTGCTAGCCGTCCCTGCTCCGGAGGCCGCTCGTGCGGCCGGTGGGATCGAGCTCGCGTCCTCGGTGGTGGTCGCACTCGCCTACGACGCCTCGACGGCCCCGCCACCGACCTCGGGGACTCTGATCGCGGCTGGCGAGCCGCTGTCGGTCAAGGGCATCACGCACTCCACGACGAAGTGGTCGCATCTCGGCGCGGATGGGCTGGTACGGCTGCGGGCGTCGCTCGGCCGGTTCGGTGAGACCCTCGCGCTACAAGCGGACGACGCCGAACTCGTTGCCCGGGTGCGTGCCGATCTTGTCACCCTGGAGGGAATTACCGCGGAGCCCCTCGACGTGTACGTCCAACGGTGGGGCGGCGGGCTGCCGCAGTACGGGATCGGTCACCTCGAGCGGGTGCGGGCGTTCGAGCGCGGGCTGCCGACCGGGCTCGTCGCGGCCGGGGCTGCGCTACACGGGGTCGGCGTTCCCGCATGTGTCGGCACTGGCCAGGCCGCCGCCGCCCGGCTCGTAGCAGCGCTGACGCCGAGCCGCGGACGCTGACCCCGACTCGCGCGGACGCAGGCCCCGACTCGCGGGCGCGTACAGCCCGACTCGCGGGCGCGCACGGCCCGACTCGCGGGCTCGCACGGCCCGACTCGCGGGGTGGAGGGCCGGCGCGGGCGGGGCGGGGCGGGTGGGGGGGTGGCAGCATGGGGGAATGGCCCGCCTCGACTACACCGAGCTCAACAGCACCATTCGCTACACGATGTGGTCGGTGTTCCGCGTCATACCCGGCACCCTGGGGGAGGACCGGACCGAGGCCGCCACCCAGCTGACGGAGTTCCTCGACGCGCTGGAGGGCAAGGGTGTCGCCGTCCGCGGGGTGTACGACCTCGCCGGCATGCGGGCCGACGCCGACTACCTGATTTGGTGGCACGCCGACAACGTCGAGGCCCTGCAGGGCGCCTACGCCTCGCTGCGCCGCAGCACGGCGCTGGGCCGGGCCAGCGTGCCGGTCTGGAGCCAGGTGGCGTTGCACCGGCCCGCGGAGTTCAACAAGAGCCACGTGCCGGCGTTCGTCGCGGGCGAGGAGCCCAAGGGCTACGTTTGCGTCTACCCGTTCGTCCGCTCGATCGACTGGTATCTGCTCCCCGACGACGAGCGGCGCACGATGCTCGCCGACCACGGGAAGGCCGCGCGGGGCTACGCCGACGTCCGCGCCAACACGGTGCCGGCGTTCGCGCTGGGCGACTACGAGTGGATCCTCGCGTTCGAGGCCGACCGGCTCGACCGGATCGTCGACCTCATGCGCGACCTGCGCGCCACCGAGGCCCGCCGGCACGTCCGCGAGGAGATCCCGTTCTACACGGGCCCCCGGGTGCAGCCGGGGGACCTGGTGGCGACGCTCCCGTGATCAGCCGCCATCCTGACCGATCGACGGCTCTGATCGATCGACGGCTCTGGTCAATCGATGGTGGGGACGAGCTTCAGAGACACCGAGTTGATGCAGTACCGCAGGTCGGTGGGGGTGGAGTAGCCCTCGCCCTCGAAGACGTGGCCGAGGTGGCTGTGGCAGCTGGCGCAGACCACCTCGGTGCGCTTCATGCCCATCTCGTGGTCGACGCGCTCGATGACGGCGTCGCCGGCCAGGGGGGTGAAGAACGACGGCCAGCCGCAGTGCGACTCGAACTTGGAGTCACTGCGGAACAGCTCCGTGCCGCACGCGCGGCACTGGTAGACGCCGGTGGTCTTCGTGTCGGTGTACTCGCCGGTGAAGGGCCGCTCGGTGTCGGCCCGGCGCAGCACGCGGTACTCGGCGGGGCTCAGCTCCGCGCGCCACTCGGCGTCGGACTTGACGACCTTCGCAGGTGTTTCGCTGACGGGATCCATACGCGCCAGACTAGGTCCGCGACCCGCCATCACGCCGAGGATGCGCCCGATCCGTTCCCGTGCCGTCATGGATCCGAGGGTAGGCCGCGCTACAGCCAGGTGCCCAGCACGAAGATCATCGACTCCCACACCAGGTAGCCGGCCACCGCAAGGAGCAGCAGCACCACGAGCACCGCGCCCCAGCGCCGGCCGCCCTCCGCCCGGTTGACGGAGTCCGCGAAGTCCCCGACGCCGTCGAGGTAGCCCTCCACGGTGTAGGCGGGCCGGTCGCGCTGCATGTGGTCGAGATGGGCGGCGAAGGCCTGGGCGTCGGGATCGTCGGGGTCGAGGCCGAGGAGTTCGTCGTCGAACTGCCGCGAGTGGGCCCGGGCCTGCGGGTCGTGGCGTTCGGGCACGTCGGCAGCCTAGAGCGTGGCCCGCGGATCATCCAGCCGGCTGCGCGACGCCCCCCGCTCGGCACAGATCTACGCCGCCCTACCGGTATCGTCCCGGCCCGTGGCGACGAAGACCAAGGCGGTGCTCCTGACGGTGCCGGGTCCACACGGCGACCGGGAGGTCCGGCTGACCAGCGCCGGGCGCGTCTGCTTCCCGGAACGCGGTATCACCAAGGGTGAGGTCGTGGAGTACTACCGGGCCGTGGCCGAGCCGTTGCTGCGGGTGCTGCGGGAGCGCCCGACCAACCTCAAGCGCTACCCCGACGGCGTCGACGGCGAACCGTTCTACTCCAAGCGGTTGCCCAGGGGCGCCCCGGACTACGTCGAGACGGTGCAGGTCGTGTTCCCCAGCGGTCGGACGGCCCGGTCACTGTGCCCCACCGAGCAGGCGGTGCTGGTGTGGGCGGCGAACATGGGGACCTTCGACTTCCATCCCTGGCCGGTGCGCTGTGCCGACACCGACCGCCCCGACGAGCTGCGGATCGACCTGGACCCGCAGGACGGCACCGGTTTCGCCGACGCGGTCCGGGTGGCCGCGGTGCTGCACGAGGTGCTCGACGAGGCCGGCCTGGTCGGCTGGCCCAAGACGTCGGGCGGGCGCGGCGTCCACGTGCTCGCCCGTATCCGGCCCGAATGGGACTTCATCGCGGTCCGCCACGCCGTCATCGCGATCGCCCGCCGGGTGGCCGAGCGCGCCCCGCAGCACGCCACCGTGGCCTGGTGGAAGGAGGAGCGCGGTGAGCGCGTGTTCCTCGACTACAACCAGGCCGCCCGCGACCGGACCGTCGCGTCGGCGTGGTCGGTGCGGGGTCGTCCTCGGGCAACGGTGTCGATGCCGGTCACGTGGGCGTCGCTGCCCGACGTCACACCGGAGGACTTCGACATCCGCACGGTGCCCGGACTGCTCGCCGAGCACGGCGACCCCCACGCCGACATGGATGCCGTCGTGGGCGGGATCGAGACGGCGCTGGAGTGGTACGCCGCCGACGAGCGCGATCGCGGCCTCGGCGAGCTGCCCTACCCGCCGGAGTACCCCAAGATGCCGGGCGAGCCGATGCGGGTGCAGCCGAGCCGGGCGAAGAAGGAGCCGTAGCCCGGAGCGTCACCCGAAAGGACGAGATCCCGGGTGACACGGGGACGGCCGAGTCGGAGGCGGCCGAGGTGCTCTGTGACCAGCTCCATGGGGGGTTGGCGGCGTCCGCCGGGTCGGGCCGTGCGTGTGGTGCCACCGACGTGAGCAGGTCGCGGGCCGGTGACCGGTCAGGGCGGGCACAGGACGTCGTCCTCCGGCGTGACGCCGTCGAGCAGGGCGGCATCGACGGCTGTGGTGACGCACGGCGTGCGCGGGTAGGCGCCGGTGCCGCTGCCCTGCCAGGTCACGAACCGCGCCGAGGCCAGGCTCTCGGCGGTACGTCGGGAGCCGTCGATCGGGCCGCGGGGATCGCTCGCCGTGCCGAGGACGAGGATCGGCGGCGCACCGGTGGCCGTCCCGGGGGTGGCCGGGGCGCCGCCGGTCGGCCACGGTGCGCAGGCCAGCAACCGCAACGCGAGGGTGGCGCCGAACAGCGGGTGGGACTCGCGCCAGCGGTTCGTGAGGTCACCGATCTCGCCTGGGGCGAGCCGAGTGAGGTGGTCGTTGCAGGTCGTGGCGAGCCGGGCGTCGAACCGGCCGCCGGGCCCGGTCAGGGGCACGAGCGTGTCGAGCAGCGGCGTCGGCTCGCCGGTGTGCGCCGCGGCGAGCGCGGAGCCCAGGGCGGCCCAGTCGCGAGGTTCGGCCAGGCCGTCGAGCAGAGCCGTGACGACACCACCCGCGGTCAGCCGCCGTCCGTCGACGGCGGTCAGCGGCGTTTCGGTGAGGTGCCGCAGCAGGTCGGTGACGACGGCCCGCGGGTCGGGGCCCAGCGGGCAGTCGGGCCGCCCGGTGCAGGCGACGGCGAACGCGTCGAACGCCGCCTCCGCCGCCGCGGCACGGGTCTCGCTGAGCTGCGGGTCGAC
>JAYSXW010000588.1:0-2424 GCA_043716935.1 Pseudonocardia sp. | reverse complement strand
GCAGCACGGCGCGCGACCGGACCGACGGCGCCCCGACGGGCCACGACCGGGTCGACCACCACGACCGGACCGAGCAGATGTCCGTCGTCACCGACCGGCGGGAGCCGACGACGGTGGGGCGGCGGGAGGTCGTCGCCGCGCAGAAGGAGCGCTTCGGCGGGATCAAGTGGGGTTCGGCGTTCTTCGGCTGGCTCACCGCCACCGGCTCGGCCGTACTGCTGATCGGGCTCGCCGCCGCCCTGGGCGCGGTCGTCGGCTTCGCCGACCCGGCCACCGGGGCGGGCGGACTCGTCGACCAGGCCGGGCGGGTCGCGCAGGACCCCGGCGCCGCCACCGGGATCGGTGTCACGGGTGCCATCGTCGTCCTGGTCGTGCTGTTCGTCGCCTACTACTGCGGTGGCTACGTGGCCGGCCGGATGGCCCGCTTCAACGGGTTGCGTCAGGGCCTGGCGGTATGGGTGTGGGCCGTCGTGATCGCCCTGGCCGTCGCCGTGCTCGGTGCGCTCGCGGGAGCGCGGTTCGACGTGCTGGCCGCCATCAACAGCCTGCCCCGCATCCCGATCAACGAAGGTGCCCTCACCACCGGCGCCGTCGTCTCGGCGGTGGTGGCCGTGGTCGCGAGCCTCATCGGCGCCCTGCTCGGCGGTCTTGCCGGCATGCGCTTCCACCGCTCGGTGGACCGGGCGGGTTTCGACCGCCAGGAGACCACGCCGCACCCGTGAGATCGACCTCGGCGTGGCCTGCCCGGCATTCTCGACCACGCTGAGGTCCATCTCGCCCGGGCGGGCCGCACCTCACAAGGCCAGCAGCGCCCGGACCTGGCGTGCGATCACCACGTCCTCGCGGGCCGTCACCACCACCGTGCGGGCGTCCACACCGTCGGCGCCGATGTCCGCGTCGGCGGTGGCGGCAGCGTTGCGGTCGGTGTCGAGGACAGGGCCGAGGAACCTCAGGCCGTCGACGATCCGGGCGCGCAGGACGGGCTGGTGCTCCCCCACCCCGCCGCTGAACGCGAGCACGTCGAGCCCACCCATCGCGGCCGCCATCGCGGCCACCAGGGCCCGGGCCCGGTGGGCCCACACGTCCACGGCGAGCTCGGCGTCGGGATCACCCGCGGCGACCACCTCCCGGAGATCGGACGCGCCGGCCAGCGCCAGCAACCCGCTGGCCCGGTCCAGCGCCTCCCCGACCTCGTCCGCCGAGATTCCCGAGCGCACCAGGTACGGCACCACCGAGGGGTCCAGATCGCCGCTGCGGGTGCCCATCACCAGACCGGCGGTGGGGGTGAAGCCCATCGTCGTGTCCACCGAACGGCCCCGCTCCACCGCACACAGCGACGCCCCCGAGCCGAGGTGGGCCGTCACGATCCGCAGCTCCCCGACCGGCCGCCCGACGATCTCCGCCGCCCGCCGCGAGCACCACTCGTGCGCCAGGCCGTGGAAGCCGTAGCGGCGCACTCCCAGTTCCTCGCGCCAGCGCCGTGGCACCGCATAGGTGGACGCGGACGGCGGGATCGTCGCGTGGAAGGCCGTGTCGAAGCACACCACCTGCGGCACACCCGGCAACGCCTCCCGGGCCCGGCGCAGCGCCTCGAGGGCCGGGCCCTGGTGCAGGGGCGCCAGCGTGCGCAGCTCCTCGATGGCGGCCACCACCCCGCCGTCGACGAGGGTGGCGCCGCGGAAGCGGGTCCCGCCGTGCACGATCCGGTGCCCGATGGCGTCCGGCTTCTCCGCCAGCAGATTGGCCAGGGCCTCGCCGGACTCGCCGGGGTCGACCGACTCCTGCTTCACGAGCTCGGCACCGTCGAGCAGCGACAGTTTCACCGACGACGAGCCGGCGTTGACGACCAGAACGCGCGTCACCCGGGCCACACCCGGTCCGCCACGTCCGAGGCATCCTCGCTTAATTGGGGCATGTGGCGCCGGCAGCGCAGCGGCTCGTCGAGCATGTGCCGGCGCAGCGCCGGGTAGCGCACGGTGCCGTCGTGCACGGGATGGCAGAACTTGTCGGCCTGCCAGTAGCCCGCGAGCGCGCCGGCCTCCGACTCGCCGCCGCCGATCACGCAGACGACGGGCAGCTCGGGATGGCCGAACGCCGCGCCGTAGGCGTGGGCCAGGGAGTAGCCCAGCTCCCCGCCCTCGTGGATGGAGCCAGGGGTCTGCGGGGTGGCGTGACCCGGGATGCCGCCGGGGGTGATGCCCCCGTGGCCGAGCAGGCGGCGCTTGACGTGCTCGGGCCGCAGCGGTTGGCGCAACAGCGGCTCGTCGACCGGGTGGACCTGCCCGCCGGACAGGTAGTTGGCGGCCCTCCACCGTGCATCCAGGGCGGTGCCCGTGGCGCCGGGGCGCTGGGTTGTCTCGACGGCCATGCGGGAGTATTACCCGGCCCGGCGCCCGCTGCACACCGGGCGCCGGTGAACAGGAC
>JAYSXW010000587.1:0-2428 GCA_043716935.1 Pseudonocardia sp. | reverse complement strand
CCAGGACCGTCCCGGCCTCGACGGTCGCGCTGTGGGCCAGTACGGCGCGAGCCTCGGGCCCGGGGTCGAGCACGGTGTAGGCACCCCAGGCGAGTTCGGGGCAGGCGCGGTAGGCGTCGACGAGCCGGCGCATCCACGACAACAGCGAGTCGGGGTCGCGCTGCTGGTCGCGCACGTTCACCCGGCCCGGCCCGTAGTCGCCCTCGACCAGTGGACCGGGGAACGTCGACGGGTCCGCGGTGGAGAACCCGCCGCCGGCGTCCGGGCTCCACTGCATTGGGCGTGCGCACGGCGGAGCGGCCCTCGGCGCGCAGGTCCTCGCTCATCCCGATCTCCTCGCCGAAGAACAGCACCGAGGTGCCGGGCAGGGCGAACAGCAGGCTGTAGACCATGCGGATGCGGCGCTGGTCGCCGTCGAGCATCGGGGGCAGGCGCCGGCGCAGCCCGCGGCCGTAGACCTGCATGTCCTCATCGGGTCCGAACGCGGCGAAGACCTCCGCGCGTTGGGAATCGGTGAGCTTGTCGAGCGTCAGCTCGTCGTGGTTGCGCACGAACGTCGCCCAGTGCCCGTCTTCGGGCGGGTCGGGACGCTGCCGCAGAGCGTTCGCCAGCGGTTCGGCGTCCGCGCGGGCCAGCGACAGGTACATCTGCTGCATGCCGATGAAGTCGAAGCACATCGTCAGCTCGTCGCAGGCGCCGCCGCCGGCGCGGGCGCCGTAGAACGGCATCGTGTCGGGGTAGGGGAGGTTGACCTCGCCCAGCAGGACGGCCTCGCCGTTGCGTCGCCGCAGGAACGCCGACAGGTCGGCGAGGTAGTCGTGCGGATCGGGGAGCGCGACGATGTCGGCGGTGCGTGCGGTCTGCAGCAGGAACGGCACGGCGTCGACGCGGAACCCGGAGAGGCCCAGCTGCATCCAGAACCCCATGATGCGGGCGATCTCCTCCCGGACCTGCGGGTTCGCGATGTTGAGGTCCGGCTGGTGGGAGTAGAACTGGTGCAGGTAGTACTGCTTCGTGCCCTTGTCGAGCTCCCACAGGCTCGTCTCCTGGTCGGGGAACACGACCCCCTCCGCCGCGTCGGCGGGCGGCTCGTCCTGCCAGACGTACCAGTCCCGCTTGGGCGAGTCGCGGCTGCTGCGGGCCTCGACGAACCACGGGTGCCGCGCGAAGGTGTGGTTGACGACCAGGTCGGCGATCACCCGCATCCCGCGGTCCCGCGCCGTGCGCACCAGCTCGACCAGGTCGCCGAGGGTGCCCAGGCGCGGGTCGACGCCGTAGAAGTCGGTGATGTCGTAGCCGTCGTCACGGTCGGGGCTCGGGTAGAACGGCTTCAGCCACAGGCACGTGACGCCCAGGCGGTCGAGGCGGTCGATGTGCTGGATCAGGCCGCGGAAGTCGCCGCAGCCATCGCCGTCGCCGTCGGCGTAGGTCTCGACGTCGAGGCAGTAGACGACGGCGGTCTTCCACCACAGGTCCGACGTACCGGTGAGCCTCACGCCGCCCCTCCCCCGACGGACGTGGTCACCTGTTCGTGGGAGGCGTGGATGCCGTAGCTCGTCATGCGGCCGCGTACCCCCCGAGGGCCCCGTTCAACTGAGCTTCACAGCTCGACGAACGCGAACGTCGGCACGGCGACGTCCTCGACCCACACCGTGGCGGACCCGTCGCCGAGACGCCGCGCCACCCTGACCTCCGGGCGCCACCGGGCGCACGAGCGAGTTGCCGTCGAGGGCCTGGACCTCGCGGAGCTCGTGCAGCGCCAGCTTGAGCCACAGCTCGGAGGTCTGGTTCTGCACGATGAACAGCAGCTTGTCATGGTGGACCGGTCGGCTGACCGGATGTTGCGCCGCCAACACCTCGTCGAGATGCAGGTAGGCGCCGTAGGACAGATTGACCCGGCCGCCCGCTCCGGAGAAGTCGCGGACGATCCCGTCCTCGAGCGGGCGGCCGGCGGTTATGCCCGCACTCCAGGAGGTTGGGCCCCGAGCTGGCCCTTCAGCTCCTGCATGACGGTGTTGGGGCCATCGACCTCGCGCAGCCCGGTGAGAGCATCGACGAGGTCATACCCAGCCCCACCCGTCCCAAGCGGGGACGGGGTATCCGGATGGTGAGGAAACCCTGACGTTCCGACGTTCCGACACCGCCGTCGTGGTGATCCCGGGTATCGAGGGCCGCAGCCCATGCTCTTCACACTGCGCCAGCGGGCACCGGAACAGGGGAGAAAGCATGAATGGCCAGGCGAACGGGACCCACCGCCACGACGACGTCCGCCGCCCACGGTTCGCCCCCGGTCGGCCGGCAGCCCCGCCCCGACCGTCGCAGCCCGGCGCGGCAGGGCCCGACGCCCGGTTCGCGGCCGTGGGATCGGGACCGGCATCGACCGACGCCCGGCCGGCCGGCGGGGGACGGCCGGCGCGTCCCGCGCCGT
>JAYSXW010000586.1:0-7141 GCA_043716935.1 Pseudonocardia sp. | reverse complement strand
GTCATGAACGTGTGGTCGCGGGCGACGTTGCCGCGCTCGTCGAACTCGACGCCCAGCTCACCGAGCAACGTGCCCTTCTCCGGCCCGAGGAAGCCCATCGCGAGCAACACCAGTTGGGTCTCCAGCTCGCGCTCGGTGCCCTCGATGGGCACGAAACGGCCGCTCTGGTCGCGCGCCACCTCCACCAGCCGCAACGCCCGCAACCTGCCCTCGTCGTCGGCGAGGAACTCGGTGGTGTTCACCGCGAACAGCCGCTCGCCGCCCTCCTCGTGGGCCGAGGACACCCGGTAGACCATCGGGTAGGTGGGCCACGGCATCGTGTCGGTCCGGTGCTCGGGCGGGGTCGGCATGATCTCCAGCTGGGTGACCGACGCGGCGCCCTGGCGGTGCGACGTGCCGAGGCAGTCGGCGCCGGTGTCACCCCCGCCGATGATCACGACGTGCTTGCCGTGCGCGCTGATCGGGGGCGCGTCGATGTCGCCCTGCTGCACGTGGTTGGCCCACGGCAGGAACTCCATCGCCTGGTGGACGCCGTCGATCTCG
The DNA here is from genome assembly GCA_043716935.1 of Pseudonocardia sp. Classification (GTDB taxonomy): domain Bacteria; phylum Actinomycetota; class Actinomycetes; order Mycobacteriales; family Pseudonocardiaceae; genus Pseudonocardia. The sequence goes on along the minus strand of JAYSXW010000586.1, from coordinate 6,598 downwards.
CGTCCCGGCACCGGGATGTCGCGCCCCACGGTGCAGCCCCCCGCCAGCACCACGGCGTCGAAGTCGGTGCGCAGCTGCTCGACGGTGACGGCCACACCGACGTCGACGCCCGCCCGGAACAGCGTGCCCTCGGCCTGCATCTGCTCCAGGCGCCGGTCGAGGCGCTTCTTCTCCATCTTGAACTCGGGGATGCCGTAGCGCAGCAGTCCGCCGATGCGGTCGGCACGCTCGAACACCACCACGTCGTGGCCCACCCGGGTGAGCTGCTGCGCGGCCGCGAGCCCGGCCGGCCCGGACCCGACGACGGCCACCTTCCGCCCCGTCCGCGCGGTCGGGATCTGGGGCGGCACCCAGCCCTCGTCCCAGGCGCGGTCGACGATCTCGATCTCCACCTGCTTGATCGTCACGGCGTCGTCGTTGATCGCGAGCACGCAGGCGGCCTCGCACGGGGCGGGGCAGAGCGTGCCGGTGAACTCCGGGAAGTTGTTGGTGGCGTGCAGCCGCTCGGTGGCCTCGCGCCAGTCGTCGCGGTAGACGAGGTCGTTCCACTCCGGGATGAGGTTGCCCAGCGGGCAGCCCTGGTGGCAGAACGGGATGCCACAGTTCATGCAGCGTCCGGCCTGGCGTTCGGTCTCGGATCGCGGGAAGTCCTCGTAGACCTCGCGCCAGTCCATCAGCCGCAGGTCCACCGGACGGCGGGTGGGGGCGTGGCGGGGGGTCGTCAGGAACCCCTTGGGGTCACCCATGTGCTGCCTCCATGATTGCGGCGTCGACGTCACGGCCGTCGCGCTCGGCGGCCGCGCGGGCCTGCAGGACCCGCTTGTAGTCGCGCGGCATGACCTTGCCGAAACGGCTCACGTTGTCGTCCCATTCGGTGAGCAGCGCGCGGGCCACCGCGGAACCGGTCTCGGTGTGGTGGCGCTCGACGACCTCGCGCAGGAACTCGATGTCGCCCTCATCGAGCGCATCGACGTCGACCATCTCGGAATTGACGCGGTCGGCCAGGAAGTTGTCCCGTGCGGCCAGGTCCAGTACGTAGGCGACCCCGCCGGACATGCCCGCCGCGAAGTTGCGCCCGATCCGGCCCAGCACCACCACGCGTCCACCGGTCATGTATTCGCAGCCGTGGTCACCCACGCCCTCGACGACCGCCACCGCACCGGAGTTCCGGACGCAGAAGCGCTCGCCCACGATGCCGCGGACGAAGATCTCCCCCGACGTGGCGCCGTAGAGAATGACGTTGCCGGCGATGATGTTGTCCTCCGCGGCGAACGGTGCCGACGGGTCGGGCCGCAGCGTCAGGCGGCCTCCGGACAATCCCTTGCCGAAGAAGTCGTTGGTGTCGCCGACCAGCCGCAGGGTGATGCCCTTGGGCAGGAACGCGCCGAAGCTCTGCCCGGCCGAACCCGACAGCGTGACGTCGATGGTGTCGTCGGGCAGGCCCTCGCCCCCCCACTGCTTCGTCAGCTCGTAGCCGAGCATCGTGCCGACGGTGCGGTTGACGTTGCGCACCGGCAGGTCGAGGTGCACCTTGTCGCCGTAGCGCAGGGCGCCCTCGCACAGCTCGATCAGCGTGTTGTCCAGCGCCTTCTCCAGGCCGTGATTCTGCTCGCGGGTGCGGTGGCGCGGGGTGCCGGGCGGCAGCGCGGGGGTGTGGAAGATCGGGGAGAGGTCGATCCCCTCGGTCTTCCAGTGCCGCATGGCGTCGTCGGTGTCGAGCAGCTCGGCGTGCCCGACGGCCTCCTCGATCGACCGGAAGCCCAGCTGGGCCAGGTACTCGCGTACCTCCTGGGCGATGAACCGCATGAAGTTGACGACGTACTCGGGCCGGCCGTCGAACCGCTTGCGCAGCTCCGGGTTCTGGCTGGCGACGCCGACGGGGCAGGTGTCGAGGTGGCAGACGCGCATCATGATGCAGCCGCTCACCACCAGCGGCGCGGTGGCGAAGCCGAACTCCTCCGCGCCCAACAACGCCGCGATGACGACGTCACGCCCGGTCTTGAGCTGCCCGTCGGTCTGCACCGTGATCCGGTCACGCAACCCGTTGGCCAGCAGCGTCTGCTGGGTCTCGGCCAGGCCGAGCTCCCACGGGCCGCCCGCGTGCTTGATCGAACTCAGCGGCGACGCGCCGGTGCCGCCGTCGTGCCCGGAGATCAGCACGACGTCGGAGTGCGCCTTCGCGACGCCCGCCGCGACCGTGCCGACGCCGACCTGGCTGACCAGCTTCACGTGGATGCGGGCGCGCGGGTTGGCGTTCTTGAGGTCGTGGATGAGCTGCTTGATGTCCTCGATGGAGTAGATGTCGTGGTGCGGCGGCGGCGAGATCAGGCCCACGCCCGGGGTGGAGTACCGGGTGGCGGCGATCCACGGGTAGACCTTGCTGCCCGGCAGCTGCCCGCCCTCGCCCGGCTTGGCGCCCTGCGCGATCTTGATCTGGATGTCGTCCGCGTTGACGAGGTACTCGCTCGTGACGCCGAACCGGCCGGAGGCCACCTGCTTGACGGCGCTGCGCCGCGAGTCCCCGTTGGCGTCCGGGGTCCAGCGGTCGGCGTCCTCGCCGCCCTCGCCCGTGTTGGACCGCCCGCCCAGCCGGTTCATCGCGATGGCCAGAGTCTCGTGCATCTCCAGCGAGATCGACCCGTAGGAGATCGCACCCGTGCTGAACCGCGTCACGATCGACTCGACCGGCTCGACCTCCGACAGCGGCACCGGCGGCCGATCGCCGTCCCGGAACCGGAACAGCCCCCGCAGCGTCATCAACCGGTGGGCCTGGGCGTCGACGGCCCTGGTGTAGTCCTTGAAGACGTCGTAGCGCCCGGCGCGGGTCGAGTGCTGCAGCTTGAAGACCGTCTCCGGGTTGAAAAGGTGCAGCTCACCCTCGCGGCGCCACTGGTACTCCCCGCCGACGGCCAGCGCCCGGTGGCTCGCCCGCACGTCGTCGGCCGGGAAGGCGTGACGGTGCTGGCGCAGCACCTCCTCGGCGAGCACGTCGTACCCGACCCCGCCGAGCCGGGAGGTGGTGCCGCAGAAGCACTCGTCGACGACCTCGCGACCCAGCCCGATGGCCTCGAAGATCTGCGCACCGGTGTAGGACGCGACCGTGGAGACGCCCATCTTCGACATCGTCTTCCGGACGCCCTTACCCAGGGCCTTGACGAGGTTCTTCGCCGCCGTGGCCGCGTCGACACCCGGGATGTCGCCCCGTTTCGCCAGGTCCTCCACCGTGGCCATGGCGAGGTACGGGTTGACCGCGGCCGCGCCGTAGCCGATGAGCAGCGCGATGTGGTGCACCTCGCGGGCGTCGCCGGACTCGACGACGAGACCGACGCACGTGCGCGTCCTGTCCCGGACGAGGTGGTGGTGCACCGCGCCGGTGAGCAGTAGCGACGGGATGGGTGCGCGCTCGCGGTCGACGCCGCGCTGTGACAGCACGATCAGCCGCGCCCCGCCGGCGATGGCCGCGCTGACCTCGGCGCGGATCTCGTCGAGCCGGATGCGCAGCCCGGCCCCGCCCAGCGCCGCGTCGAACGTGCCGCGCACGGTGTAGGAGGTGAAGCCGGGGTACTCGCCGTCGTCGTTGATCCCGATGATCCGAGCCAGGTCGCCGTTGCCGAGCACCGGGAACGGCAGCACGATCGTGCGGCAGTGCGCCGGCGTCGCCTCCAGCAGGTTCTGCTCCGGCCCGAGCTGGCTGCCCAGCGAGGTCACCAGCTCCTCGCGGATTGCGTCCAGTGGCGGGTTCGTGACCTGCGCGAACAGCTGGGTGAAGTAGTCGAACAGCTGCCGGGGACGCTCCGAGATCGCGGCGAGCGGCGCGTCGTTGCCCATCGAGCCGATCGGCTCCGCACCCGCCGTCGCCATCGGCTTGAGCAGGACGCCCAACTCCTCCTCGGTGTAGCCGAACGACTGCTGGCGCAGCGTCAACGCCTCGTGCGACGGCATCTCACGCTCGCGGTCGGGCAGGTTCTCGAGCCGGATCAGCCCGGCGTGCAGCCAGTCCGCGTACGGGTGGTCGGCCGCGAGCGCGCCCTTGACCTCGGCGTCGTCGACGATCCGGCCGGCCGCGGTGTCGACCAGGAACATCCGGCCCGGCTCCAGGCGGCCCTTGCGCACGACGGCCGACGGCTCGACGTCGAGCACCCCGACCTCGGACGCCAGCACAACCGTGCCGTCCTCGGTCACCCAGTAGCGGGCGGGACGCAGGCCGTTGCGGTCGAGCACCGCACCGACCAGCGTGCCGTCGGTGAACGCGACCAGCGCCGGGCCGTCCCACGGCTCCATCAGGGTCGAGTGGAACTCGTAGAAGGCGCGCCGGGCCGGGTCCATCTCGTCGTGGTTCTCCCACGCCTCCGGGATCATCATCAGCACGGCGTGTGGCAGGCTTCGCCCGCCCAGGTGCAGGAGCTCCAGCACCTCGTCGAAGGTCGCTGAGTCGCTCGCGTCGGGCGTGACGACAGGGGACAGGCGCGCGAGATCGCCCGGGATGACGTCGGAGGAGAGCAGCGCCTCGCGCGCGGCCATCCAGTTGCGGTTGCCGCGCAGCGTGTTGATCTCACCGTTGTGGGCGACGTAGCGGTAGGGGTGCGCCAGCGGCCAGGCCGGGAACGTGTTGGTGGAGAAGCGCGAGTGGACCACGGCCATGGCGCTGGTGACGCGCTCGTCGGACAGGTCCGGGTAGAACGCCTCCACCTGCGGCTCGGTCAGCATGCCCTTGTAGACGATCGTGCGCGGCGACAAGGACGGGAAGTAGACGCCGGGCACGCCGTGTTCCGCGCGTTTGCGTAGACAGAACGTCAGCCGCTCCAGCTCGATGCCGCTCTCCCCGGCCAGTCCCTCGACGAACAGCTGCCGGAACGACGGCATCGCCGCACGCGCGGTCGGGCCGATGTCGGCCTTGTCCGGGTCGACGGGCAGCGCGCGCCAGCCCAGCACCCGCAGGCCCTCCTCGGCGGCCAGCCGGTCGATCTCGGCGATCGCGGTGTCGGCGCGCGGTGCCTCGACCGGCAGGAACGCGGTGCCCACGGCGTAGGAGCCGACGGCCGGCAGGTCGAACCCGGCCACCGCGCGGAAGAACTCGTCGGGGACCTGGATGACGATGCCCGCACCGTCGCCGGTGTTGGCCTCGCTGCCCCGCGCGCCCCGATGCTCCAGGCGCAGCAGCGCGGTGAGGGCCTTGCGCACGATGGAGTGATCGCGCCGACCGGCCAGATCGGCCACCATGGCGACGCCGCAGGCGTCGTGCTCGAAGTCGGGGGCGTAGAGCCCCGCCGAGGGAACCACGGGATTCGCGGACATGGGGGTGGCCTCCTGTCGTCTCGGTGCACCCCGACTTCTGACATCGGGACGACGTGTGAATGGAAAAGAGTAAGCGACTACGCCGTCCGAGCCCTGAGTTCTGCTCCGAACGGGTGCATGCGACAACCCCGGAATCCGAGGTCGACAGCTCGAACGCCGGTGTCACAGGCGCCGCTCCGAAGAGCGACGACCTGGTTTCGTGCGGTGTTCGGGCACACGTCCTCGGGTGCTTCGGGTACAGCGCACAATGTCGCATGCGCCACCGACAATTCGCCACTGTCCACGTCAGTGAGCAGCGTGACCAGCATCGGAGCAGCGGCGGGAGCCCCTCGGCGGTATCATGGAACGCCCAGCAGACTGACCCCATGGACGCTCGCGCGGTGCTGGCCGACGTGGCCCGGCTCGGCCCCTTCTTCGCCGTCGGGACAGATCCGGACGAGGCGCTCGACCCCACCTGGCGGCCGGTGCGGCACCTCTGGTCCGAACCCGCGCCCCTGACCGATCGGATCGGCCACGTCCGGCGGACCCTGCGCAGCGACGACCGGGCCGCCGCGTCGATCGCGTTCCAGGGCATGGCCGCGCGGCTGGTATCGGCGCCGCTCGCGGCGGTCGTGCTGCACGGGATGCTGCCGCGGCTCACGGCCGACGAGCTGCACTGGCGCCCGTCCGCCACCGCTCCGTGGCCGCTGTGGTGCCCCGACCCGGACCACGACCCCGCCCCCGGGCCGGTCGACGGACTCACGGACCTGCTGATCGAGGGGTATCTCCGGCCGCTCGTGGACGCCGTCCGGGCCCGGGTGGCGGTGTCCGCGCAGGTCCTGTGGGGCAACGCCGCGTCGTCGATCGCGTCGGCGGCGCTCGTGATCGAGCGGCAGCGCCCGGGGGCGCGGGCCGTGGCCGTCGCGCAGGGCGTGCTGGCGGCCGGCCCACTGGCCGGGACGGGGGCGTTCGCGACCCCCCGGGCGTTCCGGCGCCGGTCGTGCTGCCTCTACTACCGGGTGCCCGACGGCGGCCTGTGCGGCGACTGCGTGCTGCGGTGAGTGGGTGCCGCGGTGAGTGGGTGCTGCGGTGAGTGGGTGCTGCGGTGAGTGGGTGCCGCGGTCGGTCAGTCGAACAGGACGTCGGCGATCGTGACGGTGACGACGACCTCGAGGCCGGTGTAGGCGGTAACCTCGACGGCTACCTCCCGCTGCACGGCCCTCGCCACGTCGCGGCAGTTGTGGCCCAACCGCGTCGCGATGGTCACCGCCACCTCCGCCGCGGTGCCCTGCACGGCGGCCTCGACGCCGGCCGGGGGTCGGGC
>JAYSXW010000585.1:0-2429 GCA_043716935.1 Pseudonocardia sp. | reverse complement strand
CCTTGTAGCCGAAGACGGGCTTGCGGGCGAACACCGGGAAGATCTCCGAGACGATGCCGAAGAACGGCAGTGCCACGATGTAGACCTCGGGATGGCCGAAGAACCAGAACAGGTGCTGCCACAGGATGACCCCGCCGTTCGCGGGGTCGAAGACGTGGGCGCCCAGGTGACGGTCGGCGAGCAGTCCGAACAGCGCGGCGGTGAGTACCGGGAAGGCGATCAGGATCAGGATCGCCGTCACGAAGATGTTCCACGTGAAGATCGGCATCCGGAACATCGTCATTCCCGGCGCTCGCATGCACACGACGGTGGTGATGAAGTTGACGCCGCCGAGGATCGTGCCCAGGCCCGTGAGGGCCAGGCCCATGATCCACAGGTCGCCGCCGGAGCCCGGGGAGTGGGTGATGCTCGACAGCGGCGAGTAGGCGAACCAGCCGAAGTCGGCCGCCCCGCCCGGGGTCAGGAAACCCGACAGCACCGTCAGACCACCGAACAGGAACAGCCAGTAGGAGAACGCGTTCAGCCGCGGGAACGCCACGTCGGGCGCCCCGATCTGCAGCGGCACGATGTAGTTCGCGAACCCGAACAGGATCGGCGTGGCGTAGAGCAGCAGCATGATCGTGCCGTGCATCGTGAACAGCTGGTTGTACTGCTCGTTGGACAGGAACTGCTGCCCCGGCACCGCCAGCTCGCCCCGCATCAGCAGCGCCATCGCACCACCGGCCAGGAAGAACCCGAACGACGTGACCAGGTACAGGATCGCGATGTCCTTGGGGTCGGTCGTCCGCAGCATCTTCAGCAGCGTGGATCCCTTGCCGGTACGCCGCGCCGGGTACGGGCGCGTGATCGGCCCCGGATCGACGTGGCGAGGTGCGACGGCTGTCACTGTGCTTCTCCTGCACTGGGCCCGGGTGCGGTGGGTCCTGCTGAGGGGGTGAGTGGCTCGCTCAGGATGGTAGCTCTACCCGCTGTCGAAGGCGCGTCGCGGGAGGGAGGGCCCGCTCACCACGGACTCACCCCGCTCACCTCAGCGGGATGAACAGCTCCTCGAACAGCTCCGGCGTCGAGGCCGGGTTGGGCAGCGGGTCGAGGATGTAGAACTCCGTGCCCATGCCGAGGGCGAACATCGCATCGGGCATCGCGAGCATGAAGTGGTCGGGCGCCATCTGGCTGGCGTGCGCCCGCATCGAGGCACGCTTCTGCTCGACGACGTCGACGGCGTCGACGCGGTGGGTGATCTCCGACTCGGGCTTGCCCATCGTCTCCAGCCCGGCGGGCGGGACGGCCTCGGGATTCTGGGCCCGCAGGCCCCGCAGCATCCAGTCGCGGTTGATGGTGCCCTGCGCGACGACCGGCACGGCCGAGAGCTCCCCGGCGCGCCGCCCTACGCGGTGCACCTGGATGTGGTCGGGATGGCCGTATCCGCCGTGGTCGTCGTAGATCGTCAGCACGTCGGGCTCCTCCTCGTCGAGGATCAGCGCGAGCCGCTTGGCCGCGTGCTCCACCGGCGCCTGCCAGAAGCAGTAGGGGGCGTCATTGCTCGGCTCGCCCATCATCCCGGAGTCGGTGTAGCCGAGGAACTCCACCCGCTTCGCGCCGATCACGGCGGCGGAGGCGTAGCACTCGGCGGAACGCCGCACGGGGAGCTGCTCCCCGGGGTCCAGGACACCGAGCACGGGTTCGCCCAGCTCACCGCGGGTGGCGAAGACGAGCACCACCCGGTGCCCGGCCGCCGCAGCCCGCGCGAGCGTGCCCGCAGAGCTGATCGACTCGTCGTCGGGGTGTGCATGGAAGGAGACGATGGTGCCCACGGGGCAACCCTATCCCGCGCTGCGCACGCCCGACCGTTCGCCGAGATGGGCGTTGTCGCGTCGGCGGCCCGGGGAACCACACACCCACGTCTCGACGATGCGTCAGGCGAGGATTCTCGTCAGGGCCGGGCCGATGTCGCCGAGCCGGTGGACCGGTTGGGATGTTCCGCCACCCCGGGCCGCCAGCGCGCCCGACGCCTCCTCGGCCTCCGCCCCACCGAGCGGGACCAGGACGTGCAGGCGGTCGATGCCGGCGAGGGCGGCGGCCGGCTCGTCGCCGGTGGTGTGCAGGCAGTCGCTGAGCAGCACCACCAACCGCTCGTCCGCGACGGCCCGGGCCAGCTGCCGCGACGCCTCACGCAGCCCGCCCGCCAGGTCGGTGGTGCCGTGCCCGCGCAGCGCGACGAGGTCGGTCAGCAGCTCCTCGGGCGCGCGCCGCACGCCCTGGGCCTGCAGCACCCGCACCCCCGCCCCGAAGGCGAGCACCGAGGGTTGGAGCGCGGGCGCACCCGTCTCGTTGGCGACGATCACGCCGGCCGCGGCGACGGCGGCGAGGGCCACGGCGAGGCCCTGCATCGAACCGGAGATGTCGACGACCAGACAGACCGCGCGCCGGTG
>JAYSXW010000584.1:0-2429 GCA_043716935.1 Pseudonocardia sp. | reverse complement strand
CAGCGGCCACGGCTCGACAAGGCATCCAGAGCCTCGCTAACGACAGTGTCGGATGAGCCACCGTGGTCTCTCCGAAGTGCGGCGATCCACTCGGCCGTCTCGACAGCGTCCCGGACGGTGGCCGTAGCTGCGGACTACGAGCAGGCTACGTGAAGCCCGTCGAACGGGTCGAGTCTCGTCCACCCGACGACGTCCGGCGACGCGTGGGAACTGTCTACCGCCTCGACGCAGAGCCGCGTCGAGGTGACGGAGTTGCCGGGCTGACGACCTGGTCGACGGTGCGTCAGACGAACGCGCTGTGGCCGGTGATCGAGCGCCCCACCACCAGGGTGTTGATCTGGCGGGTGCCCTCGAACGAGTAGAGCGCCTCCGCGTCGGCGAAGTACTTGGCCACGCCGTAGTCGAGGATCACGCCGTTGCCCCCGACCACCTCGCGAGCCATCGCCACCGTCTCGCGCATCTTGGTGGTGCAGAACTCCTTCGCCAGGGCCGCGTGCTCGTCGCGGGCGGTGTCGGCGTCCTGCATCTGTGCGAGCTTGACGGCCATCCCGAGCGATGCGGTGATGTTGCCGAGCATCCGCACGAGCAGGTCCTGCACCAGCTGGAACCCGGCGATCGGACGCCCGAACTGCTCGCGTTCCTTGGCGTAGTCCAGGGCAAGCTCGTAGGCCGCCATCATGGTGCCGGTCGACCCCCACGCCACTCCCCCGCGCGTGCGGCGCAGGACCTTGTTGGTGTCGGCGAAGGAGTTCGCGGCCTGCAGGCGGTCGCCCTCGGGCACCCGGCATCCGTGCAGCACGATGTCGGCGTTCTGCACCGTCCGCAGCGCGATCTTGTTTTCGATCTTCGTGGTCGTCATGCCCGGGTTGTCCTGGGTGACGACGAACCCCTTGACCGCGTCGTCGGCGACGTCCCGGGCCCAGATGACCACCAGGTCGGCGAAGGTGCCGTTGCCGATCCAGCGCTTCTCACCGTCGAGCACCCAGGTGTCACCCTCGCGGCGGGCGGTGGTCTCCAACCCGCGGGCCACGTCGGAGCCCCCGTGTGGCTCGGTCAGCCCGAATGCGCCGATCTGCTCCATCCGTGCCATCGCGGGCAGCCAGCGTTCGCGCTGCTCGGGCGAGCCGCACAGGTCGATGCTGCCCATGGCGAGGCCGTTGTGGATGCCGAAGAAGCTGTTCATCGACGGGTCGGTGTGCGCGATCTCCATCGATACGAACCCGACGAGCAGGCGCCGCGCCGCCGGCCCGTGCAGGCCCTCGTAGGGCAGGGCGGCGATGTCCAGGGCCGCGAGGCCCGGCACGAGGTGGTGCGGGAACTCGGCGCGGCTCCAGTGGTCGAGCGCCACCGGCGCCACCTCGGCGGCGAGGAACTCCCGCACCCGGGCCACGGTCTTCCGCTCGTCGTCGGTCAGCTCGTCGGCGAAGCGGTAGAAGTCGCCGGGCAGGGGGTCGGTGTTCGCCATACCCGACGGTCGCACCGACCGGCCGCAACGGCAATCGGAGCGGCAATCGGAGCGGTTCGGGCCCGGGCCGAAGCGGTGTCCTCGTACCATCGGCACCCGTGGCCCTCCCCGACACCGCCCTTCCCGACCCCGCCCGCTCCGACGAGGCCCGCTCCGACACCACCGTTGCGGGAATGGCCCCGACCCCGGCGGACGTGCTGAAGCGGGTCTTCGGCTACGACGCTTTCCGCGGGGAGCAGGCCGCGATCGTCGAGCACGTGTGCGCGGGCGGGGACGCGCTGGTGCTCATGCCCACCGGGGGTGGCAAGTCGCTGTGCTACCAGATCCCGTCGCTGGTGCGGGCGGGCATCGGGGTGATCGTGTCGCCGCTGATCGCGCTGATGCAGGACCAGGTCGACGCCCTCACCGCCCTGGGCGTGCGCGCCGGGTTCCTCAACTCCACGCAGGGCCCCGACGAGCGGCGCGCCGTGGAGGCCGCGTTCGTGGCCGGCGAGATCGACCTGCTCTACCTGGCCCCGGAGCGGCTGCGGGTCCCGTCGACGCTCGCCCTGCTCGACCGGGGCACGATCGCGCTGTTCGCCATCGACGAGGCGCACTGCGTGGCGCAGTGGGGCCACGACTTCCGGCCCGACTACCTGATGCTCTCGTCCCTGCACGAGCGCTGGCCCGACGTGCCCCGCATCGCACTGACGGCGACGGCCACCGACGCGACGCACGCCGAGATCGCCACGCGACTGAACCTGGAGGAGGCCACGGGCGCGCGGCACTTCGTGGCCGACTTCGACCGCCCCAACATCCGCTACCGCATCGTCGGAAAGGACGAGCCGCGCCGCCAGCTGCTGGACCTGCTGCGCACCGAGCACCCCGGCGACGCGGGGATCGTCTACTGCCTCTCACGCAACTCCGTGGAGAAGACCGCCGAGTTCCTCGTCGCCCAGGGCATCACCGCACTGCCCTACCACGC
>JAYSXW010000583.1:0-2435 GCA_043716935.1 Pseudonocardia sp. | reverse complement strand
CGATAACACTTCGATGCGAGGGCCCGATGAACCGAGTGATCGACCTGCCGACGCCTGGGGGGAACACCGCCATGTCTGATTCTGTGACCGGGCCGGCCGGGCACGACCAGGTGATAGCTGTCCGCATCGACACCATGGGCATCGTCCGGTTGACGTGGGCCAGTGGACTGCAGATCACCGAACAGCTCGCACGTGACGCGATGTCGTTGGTCGACGAGATCAACGTCGATGCGGAGCGTCCGCTACTGGTGGATATGACCGGCACGGCAAGACTGACGCGACCCGCACGTGTGACGTTCACGCGGAAGTGCTCGGCAGCGCGGATCGCCCTGCTCGGTCGATCGCCGGTGGACCGGGTCATCGCGAATTTCGCCCTGGGCGTGAGCGCCGTCCCGGTGCCCACCCGGTTCTTCACCTCGGAGCCCAGCGCAGTGGCGTGGTTGTGCGATGGCGACGCCAGGACCTGAGCATCGCGACGATCGGCTCGATCAGCTCGTGGAGCTGGTGGTGAGGTTGGCCTCGGGCGACACCGGTGCCCGGATGGCGCCGTCCCCGGCATCGGACGGGATCGACGCTGTGATCATCGGCATCAACATGTTGGCCGAGGAGCTGCAGGCACTCACCGGAGACCTCGAATCGCGGGTGACCGAACGGACGCTCCAACTGGAGCAGGCCCAGTTGGAACTCGAGCGCATCGCCCTCTACGACCCGCTGACGGGACTGGCGAACCGCACACTGCTCATCGGCCGCATCGACCAGGCCATGGCACTCGCCGGTCGGGGCGCGAGTGCACCCGCGGTGCTGGTGCTGGACCTGGACGGGTTCAAGACCATCAACGACAGTTTCGGCCACGCCGTCGGCGACCTGCTGCTGATCGAGGTCGGCCGCCGCCTCCGAACGGTCGTCCGGGAAAGCGACACCGTCGCCCGCCTCGGTGGAGACGAATTCGCACTGGTCGTCCTCGACACCACGAGCGAGCAGGTCCTCGCCATGGCCGAGCGGATCCGGACCGCGCTGCAGAACCCCCTCCACGTCACAGGGCATGCCTGTTGGGTGGGTGCGAGCATCGGGGTGTGCTTCGCGGTCCGCGGCCAGCAGGCGGACACATTGCTGCGCGACGCCGACACCGCGATGTATACCGCGAAAAGCGGCTCGCGCGGATCTGTGCAGATCTACCGGGCAGCGATGCACACGGCCGCGCTCTCGCGCGTGCACATCGCCGAGGAACTGCGCTCCGCGATCTCCGAGAATCAGCTCCGCGTGCTCTATCAGCCGATCATCGACCTGCAGCAGGGGCGCGTGGCCGGGGTGGAGGCTCTCGTCCGGTGGCAGCATCCGAAACGCGGATTGCTCAGTCCGAAGGATTTCATCAGTGTTGCTGAGGAAATGGGGCTCATCACTGCGCTCGACCGCTGGGTGCTCGACAGCGCGGTGGCTCAGCTCGCTGTCTGGTGCGCCCGGATGCTCGACGGTACGGAGTTCATGCTGCACGTGAATGTCGCCCCCGTCGAGCTCCGCTCCCCGCGGTTCGCCAATGACATGATCACGTGTCTCGCCCGCCACGGGATCGATCCCACCCGCCTGATGTTGGAGGTCACCGAGACCCAGTTGTTGGGCGAGGACGCCCAGACGCTCGAATCTTTCGAATCACTGCGGCACTCCGGGATCGGTGTGGCGATCGACGACTTCGGCGCGGGGTATTCCTCGATCGGCTACATCCGCCGGAAGTTCCTCGATATCGTGAAGATCGACCGCTCGCTGATCACGGGGCTCGACACCGATCCGCAACAGCATCGTGTCGCCGCGGCGATCCTCGGGATCGTCGACGCCTTCGGGCTCGACGCGGTCGCCGAGGGGATCGAGACCGCCGCCCAGGCCGAACAGCTGCGAGCGCTCGGATGCCGCTACGGGCAGGGTTACCACTGGTGTGCACCGCTGCCGGCCGACGCCGTGGCCGCCCACTTGACATCCGTTCTCGGTGAGCCCTCCACGCCGGTGGATCGCGCCGGTCCGCTTCGGCACCGCAAGAAGGATCCCGCCGCGCGATCTTGACCGAAGCCCCCGCCCGCGCGGCGACGACCACGACGCCATCACCTGGTTCGCCCTGCACACCCGCGTGGCACCGCCCGCCCAGACCTCCAACTGGACCCACGTCGAGGACGGCCGGATCACTGCCTCAAGGTGGCCTTCGACCCCCGCGAACTCCTGGCAGTCGGCTGAGCCGGAACGGCACATGGGTGGGGTCCGCTCCGGTTCGCTCCGCCGACCCGCGCCGGCCCCATGCCGATGAGCGCCGCGACGAGTCGACCGGAGGCTGCCGGAACGATGAGTTCTCCTCCCGGAGGTCTATTCATAAGCTGCAGAGAAGAATAGCCCGATGACGGCTTTGATCACGCTCGGGTACTTTTCCAGTGGCGCTCGGTAGCGGCCACCCT
>JAYSXW010000582.1:0-2436 GCA_043716935.1 Pseudonocardia sp. | reverse complement strand
CTCCTGGTTGGTCAGGCGTCCGCAGGGGGAGCGGCCGCGGCGCCGCGGCGCCGCGGCGCCGCGGCCGCTCCCCCTGCGGACGCCTGACCAACCAGGAGGCGCCACCATGCCCGCACAGCCGCCATCCCCGGATGTGAGCGCGCTGATCCGCGCCCACCGCGACACCCGAGCCGACCACCGCGCCGCCCTGGTCGCCGACCACGGCCACGACCTCGCCACCGCGAGCCGACGCCTCGCCGCGATCGACGCACGCCTGCGCGTCCTCGACCACTCCGACCTCGCCGATCAGCTCGAGCGGGAAACCCGCGCCGGAACAGCCCTCATCGTGGCGCTGACCTGCTCCGACACCCACCGCCCCGACGAGCTCGGCGACGCGGTTTCCGCGTTCACCGACCAGCGCGCCCGTGTCAACGCCGCTCGGGCGCAGGAGGTGCGCCTGCAACCGGCTGAGCATCGATGACCGAAGACTCGCTCCTCCGGTCCAATCCGGGGCGCCTGCGGCGGTGAGGGCCTTGACCGCGGTCCAGGCGTGCAGCAACGCCGGTGTCGTGGGCCAGTCGGCTCGTAGGTGTAGCCAGCGTTCGCGCTGGCCGCGGGTCAACCGGGCCGGGACGTGCAGCAACCGGAACCGCAGCAGCTTGGGTGCGGCGGCGCGTAGCTCGCCGGCGGGCAGCGCGAGGTGGCGGAAGCAGGCGAGCAGGTTCGCGGCCAGGGCGACGGTCTGGGTCCAGGCCACGTTGATCGCCCAGTGCCGCGACGGCCACCGGTTGAGCCCGAGGGCTTTGGCCTGTTTGACGTCGTTCTCCACGTGCACGTGGGAGCGGTGCCGCGCGTCGAGCCAGGACAACTGCCCGGCGGTGGCGTTGAGGGCGATCAGCTGGTAGCGGCGCCCGAGGTGTTTCTCCCGGTCGGTCGCGCGTTTGCGGTAGCGCGGGTGCAGCGGCTCGTCCCGCACGAGGATCCGCGTCCCGGCCGGCCACCGGGTCAGGTCCAGCAGCCCGGTCAGCTCCGCGACGAACGTGTCCGCGACGGGTTTCCCCGGCCTGATCAATCCCGGACTCCCACGCCTGTCTGGGGACCTGGGCGATCGCGTCCATCTCGGTGTCGGTGCACGACCAGCCCACCGAGAACTCCCATGCCCGGCCGCGTTTCCCGCCGGCGGCGGCGATGTGGTCGAGCAGATCGTGGGAGAACCCGGCCCCGTCCAGGCGGACCAGCAGCCGGTGCCGGAACCGGCCCGGCAGCCGAGCCACCGCCTCGTCGAGCAGGTTGATGTTGTCGGCGGCGCAGTTGGAGGTGGCGTTCCCGGCCCGCGGGTCGATCACCAGCAGATCATCGGTGTTGTCGCAGGTCGCCAGGTTGGGTGCGAAGCCGATACCGCCCTTGTAGGTGGGCACCGCGTTGTCCTTCTCCGACGCCGCGAACACGACCGAAGCGTCCAGATCGACCACGGTCACCCCGGTCAGCTCGCGCCCGGCCACCCGCAACCACGGGAAGCCCTCGGGCCGCTCACTGAGCAGCCCCCACCAGTGCCGCCGGAACTCCGTCAACCAGGAAACCAGCCCCGGGCAACCGCGGCCCGGGGCGACGGCCTGGGCCAGTGCCGTCTTGCCCACCCCCGGCGCCCCTACCCCCGGCGCCCCCGCCACTACCGACACCACCACACCGCCGTCACTGGGGGGATGGGGGGCGAGCAGCTCCAGGAGCTCGGTCATCTCCTCGTCGCGCCCGACGAACCCGGCATCGGCGTCCGGATCCGGGCGCGCCACCAGCACCGCCGCTGCGGCGCTGCGAGCCCGGGCGTCGACGTTCACCGTGACCGGACCACCCGGCCGTTCCCGTGCCGGGCGAGCAGGCGCCGGCGGCGCTCGTGGCGCCATCGGCGGCGGGGATGGCCGGTGAGCTGGTCGCGCACGTGCTGGCCGAGCTCCCCGCCCTGGGCGTGCTCGACGACCGGGGGCAACTGCTGGCAGCGGCGTGGTTGGCGAGCCTGCGCTCGGCACGAACCCGCCGCTCCTACGCCGGGGACCTCCTCGGGTGGCAGGCGTGGCTCGCCGAACGCGGCTTGGACGTCCTGGACGCGGGCTGGGTGCACGTGGACCTGTGGGCCCGCGCCCAACAGGCGCAGCGTGCCGGGGATGCGAGCGTGCGCCGGCGGTTGTCGGGGATAGGGTCGTTCTACCGGTACTGCCTGTCCCACGACCTGACCACCACCGATCCGACCGCCGGGGTGACACGCCCGCAGGTGGACCCGGACTACACCGCCACCGCCGGGCTGGCCCGGGAGCAGGGCCAGGCGTTGATCGCCGCCGCGGACGCCGACCCCGGCCGGTCCCGGCTACGTAGCGCCACGGTGATCCGGCTGCTGCTGCACAACGCTCTACGCGTGGACGAAACCCTCAGCGCCAACATCACCGACCTGGGCTCGGACTGTGG
>JAYSXW010000581.1:0-7164 GCA_043716935.1 Pseudonocardia sp. | reverse complement strand
CATGATCCTTCCGCCCGGAGCTACCGGCGGCGGGAGCGGCGCTCCTGGGGCGGGCCGGTGCGGGGGGCGGCCGAACGCAGGCCCGGGCGCTCCAGCTCGGCGTCCCAGCGGGCGTAGGCGTCGACGATGTCGGCCACCAGCCGGTGTCGCACGACGTCGGAGCTCGACAGCTGCGAGAAATGCACATCGTCGACTCCGTCGAGGATCTCGCGCACCACCGAGAGGCCGGAGCGGGTGTTGCCACCGGGGAGGTCAACCTGCGTGACGTCGCCGGTGACCACGATCTTCGACCCGAATCCCAGGCGGGTGAGAAACATCTTCATCTGCTCGGGGGTGGTGTTCTGCGCCTCGTCGAGAATGATGAATGCATCATTCAGGGTACGGCCACGCATATATGCGAGGGGCGCCACCTCGATGGTGCCGGCGGCCATCAATTTCGGAATGGACTCGGGGTCCATCATGTCGTGCAATGCGTCGTAGAGCGGGCGCAGGTAGGGGTCGATCTTCTCGAACAGCGTGCCGGGAAGGAATCCCAGCCGCTCCCCCGCCTCCACGGCCGGGCGGGTCAGGATGATCCGGTTGACCATCTTCGCCTGCAGTGCCTGCACGGCCTTGGCCATCGCGAGATAGGTCTTGCCGGTGCCGGCCGGGCCGATGCCGAAAACGATGGTGTGGGCGTCGATGGCGTCGACGTAGCGCTTCTGGTTGAGCGTCTTGGGCCGGATCGTCTTACCGCGCCGGGCGATGATGTCGAGGCTCAGCACCTCGGCGGGTGACTCGCCGAACTCCGCGCGGTCACCACCGTCGCCCAGCATCTCGACGGTGCGCCGGACGGCGTCACTGGACACCTGCTGGCCACGGCCGGCGAGGGTGATCAGCTCGGCGAACACGCGCTCGGCGAACGCGACGTCGGCGGGGGTGCCGGACAGGGTCAGCTCGTTGCCGCGGACGTGGACGTCGGCGGTGAGCAGCTCCTCGGCGGTGCGCAGGCTCTCGTCGCGGGACCCCAGCAGCGCGAGCAGCGCGGCGTCCGGAACGGCCATGCGGGACTGGACGGGATCCGGGTGGGTCAAGGGGTGTGCCGCCTGCTTTCCTGCTCCGCTCGTGGGACATCCGAATGGTAGCGCCGGTCACCGACATCCCGCCGGACGTTTCGGGGACCGACACGCCACGGGCCGATCCGACACGACGCCGAGACGCGCGCGTCACCGCGCGTTCACCCTCCGGACCCTGCCGGTTCGCCGCATCCCGAGATCCCGATCCTCTCGGCCCCGTACGTGCGGTTGTCGTCACCCTGGCTGCGACGTCCGGGCCCGGGCACGCAGGGCTGCACCTGCGATCCTGTGACCGTGACGACACCGGAAGGAGGGCCGGCCCGGGACCGCGACCGGTAGCGACCTACCTGATCAACGCCTGTACCTCGCGGAAGCGGGGGTGGGTGGAGTCGCGCAGCCATTCGAAGATCACCATCTCGGTGGTGAGGACCTCGGCGCCGTGCCGCCGCATCCGGTCGATGCCGGCCTCGCGGTTCGCGGGCGCGCGGGAGCCGATCGCGTCGGCCACCAGCAGCACGCGGTGTCGGGCGGCGAGCAGGCCGAGCACGGTCTGCAGCACGCAGATGTGCGCCTCTCCGCCGACCACCACGATCTCCTCGGCGCCGGGCGGGAGCAGCGTGGCGAAACCCGGCTGCGCCACCGCGTTGAACGCCGTCTTGGCCAGGACCATCTGCGGGAACCCGGCCAGCTCGGCCACGGTCGGCCCGAGGCCGGGCGGGTTCTGTTCGGTGGCGCACACCGGCACGTCGAGCAGCGCCGCCGCGCGGGCGAGCCGGACGACGTTGCCGACCACGGCGGCCCCGTCGTGGAGAGCGGGCACGAGCCGCTCCTGCAGGTCGATGAGCAGCAGCGCGGAGCCGGAGGCGGTGAGCAGCACGGAGGAAACCTAGCCGGGCCGCACCGGACCCGACGACAGTTTGCTGCTGCTTTCAGTTCCCCGACAAATTGTCACTGCCGTAAGAGTAGGTGCAGGGTGCAGGACGAGCTCGCCGCGGCGCTGCGCCAGCTCCGACGCGGTACCCGGGCCAGGAACTTGGAGAGCCACACCCTGGACTTCAAGGCCCCACCGGGCAGTACCAATGACACCTTCGCCAACCTCACCGACGCCGCCGTGTGCTTCGCCAACGGCACCGTCGTCCTTGGCATCGTGGACGATATATCGGGGCCCGGACGCGATCGTCGGCACGAACCTCGCGGCTGCGGCGGTACGTCGTGCCCCAGGAACGGACCACGCCCGGCCTGGACGTCACAGTGGTCGAGCACGTCGTCGACGGGAACACCCTGGTCGTGATCACCGTCCCGAAGGCCTGCAGGTGTACGGCACGGCTCGCGGGCAGTACTCCTGGCGCCGGGAGACCGACTGCACACCCATGACCGCGGACGACGTGGGCCGGCTGCGGGAGGAGCGGGCCGGCGAGGACCGGTCGGCGAGATCGGCCGGACGCGGTGGGCCCGACACGACCGACCCAGCGGCCCTGGCCCGGGCACGAACAATTCTGCAGGTGGTGCCCGAGCGAGGCGTCGCGGCGCTGGCCGAGGCCTCGACGGGGACCTGCTGAACGGCCTCGGTGTGCTGACCCCGAGGGGATCGCTCACCAATGCGGGTTGGCTGATGTTCGGGCCCAGCAGCACGACGGCGGGGGACGCGCCGGGCGCCCCGGCGGGCAGACCGGGGCGGGCGGCGAGCCACCCCGCCAGGTGCCCGCCGGCCGAGTGTCCGACGGCGACGACACGATCCAGCGCCAACCGAGCGCCGGCGGCCTGCAGCACCGGCCCGGCGAGCAGGTCGAGCGCGGCGGCGACGTCGTCGAACGTCGCCGTCCACCCACCGCCCCCTGTATCGACACGCGGTCCGCCCCCGCTCCCCGTGGGCGTACGGCGGTACTCCACGTTCCACGCCGCGAAGCCCGCATTGGCCAGGTCCCGGCCAGCGGGCGGCCGAGGTCCAGCCCGTAGGCCTGCCGCCAGAAGCCGGCGGTGCACCACCACCACGACGCCGCGGACCGGACCGTAGCCGGCGGGGAGGGTGAGCTCGCCGAACTGGCCGGGGGTCTGGCGCGTGGTCCAGGCGCCGTCGTCGGTCGACGCCGGGTGCGGCCGCCGGGACGGACACCGCGCAGGCGGCGAGCGCCGCCGGCAACACGAGGGCGGCGGCACTCAGAGCGGCGACCCGACGGAAGGCACTACGACGAGTCACGGGCGGCGGCATGTCACGACGTTCGCACCCCGGGCCGGTGCCGGCTGGTTGCCGCGTCGCGGCGGACGTGGGGGGACACCCACCGCGACGCGGCTCCGCCGGATGAGGGGGACTCCCCAGCGGCCCCACGGGTGCACGCACCCGAGGTTCGTGGCCCAGCCGTGCGTCCGGCCGGACACCTCAGACCATAGCTCGATCGGCGAGAGACGCGGGAGCCCCTCACCCCGAGCTCGCGCGTGTCGACGGCGTGTCCCGGCGCGCCGTCGACGGGCGGGCCCATCGGCCCGTCAGCGCGCCGAGGGCACCGAGGGCGACAGCCGCCGCCGTCGACGCGCGCAGCACCTCCGGGCCGAGGCGCACCGGCTGCGCACCCGCGGCGGACAGGGCATCGAGCTCGTCGTCGCTGATCCCGCCCTCGGGCCCGACAACCAGCAGCAGGTCCCCGGCGGGCGGCAGCATGACCTCCCCCAGCAACCGGGCGGCCCCCTCATGCAGCACGACCGCCGCCGCCACCGTCGCGACCCGGCGAACCAACGCGGCCGTCGACACCGCTTCCTCGACGTCGGGCAGCCACGGCCGACGGGCCTGCTTCGCGGCCTCCCGCACCGTGCTGCGCCACCGCGCGAGTGCCTTGTCCCCCCGTGGTCCCAGCTCCCAGCGGGCCATGCAGCGGGCGGCGCGCCACGGCAGGATCGCGTCGACGCCCGCCTCGGTGGCGAGCTCCACCGCAAGCTCGCCACGGTCGCCCTTCACGAGAGCCTGGGCGAGCACTACCCGCGGCGCGGGCGCCGGAACGGACTCACGCTGCGTGATCGTGATCTCGACGGTGTCGCGGCCGACCCCGGCCACGACGGCCTGCGCGAGCCCGCCCCGGCCGTCGGCGAGCAGCAGCCCCTCCCCCACCCGCAGCCGCTTGACGGTGGCGGCGTGGCGGCCCTCGGGCCCGCCGAGGGTGAAGTGGTCGAGCGGCGGCAGCACGTCGACGAGGAACAGGGGGGCGGTGCTCACGTCACCTCCGGCCCCGCACAGGGTCAGCGGCCGAAGGAGTCGCGCAGGCGGCTGAAGATGCCGTGGCCGTTGCGGTTGCCACCCACGAGGTCGGGCTGCTCCTCGCCGCGCAGAACGGCGAGGCGTCGCAGCAGCTCCTCCTGCTCGCGGTCGAGCTTGGTGGGGACGGCGACGTCGACGTGCACCATCAGGTCGCCGTGGCCGTCGACGCGCCCGGTGGAGCGCAGCCGGGGCATGCCCCTGCCGCGCAACGTGCGCACCGTCCCGGCCTGCGTGCCCGGCTCGACGTGGAGCTCCTCGACGCCGTCGAGCGTCGGCAGCGGCAGCGTGGTGCCAAGCGCCGCGGCCGTCATCGGCAGGGCGACGGTGCAGTGCAGGTCGGCACCGTCACGGGTGAACAGCTCGTGCGGCTCCTCCTCGACCTCGACGTACAGGTCGCCCGCCGGGCCGCCGCCGGAGCCGACCTCGCCCTGCCCGGCCAGCCGCACGCGCATGCCGTCGGCCACACCGGCCGGGATCCGCACCGCGACGGTGCGGCGCGACCGCACCCGGCCGTCGCCGCCGCACTGCCGGCACGGGTCGGGGATGATCTCGCCGAAGCCGCGGCAGTTCGGGCACACCCGCGCCGTCACGACCTGGCCGAGGAACGAGCGCTGCACGCTCTGCACCTCGCCGCGACCGTTGCAGATGTCGCACATCGTCGGGGCGCTGCCGGGTGCGCAACCCGATCCGGTGCACTCGGTGCAGAGCACCGCGGTGTCGACGGTGAGATCGCGCGTGACGCCGGTGGCGCAGTCCTCCAGCGTGAGCTGAATGCGGATCAGCGCGTCGGCGCCGGGCTGCGTGCGGCTGCGCGGGCCCCGGCCCCGGCCACCGGCGCCGCCGCCGGCGCCGAAGAAGGCGTCCATGATGTCGCCGAAGCCGAACTGGCTGAACGGGTCACCCCCGCCCGCGGCGCCGTTGCCGCCCAGCGGGTCGCCGCCCAGGTCGACGACCCGTCGCTTCTCCGGGTCCGACAGCACCTCGTAGACCGCACTGACCTTGGCGAACTGCTCCTGCGCCGCGGAGTCCGGGTTGACGTCGGGGTGCAGCTCGCGCGCCAGCTTGCGGTAGGCGCGCTTGATCTCGTCCGCCCCGGCGTCGCTCGGGACTCCGAGGATTCCGTAGTAGTCCCGTGCCACGTGAGTGTTCCTCATGATCCTTCTCGCTCGTTCCTGTCCTGGACCGCTTACCTGCCGGCCAGGATCTCACCCACGTACCGCGCGACGGCATGCACCGCCGCGATGGAGCCCGGGTAGTCCATCCGGGTGGGCCCGACGACGCCCATGCCGCCGAGCACCGTGCCCGCTCCGTAACCGATCGACAGGACCGAGGTGCTGCGCATCTCCTCGGCCTCGTTCTCCTCGCCGATCCGCACCGTCACCGTGCCCGGGTCCTGCGCCGAGGCCAGCAGCTTGAGCACCACGACCTGCTCCTCCAGCGCCTCCAGGACCTGGCGCAGCGACCCCGGGAAATCGGCGACGTTGCGCGTCAGGTTGCCCGTGCCGCCCAGCACCAGCCGCTCCTCGGGGTGCTCGACGAGGGTCTCGATGAGCACGGTCGCGAGCGTGGTGATGACCGAGCGGAGCTCGCCGGGCGCGGTGTCGGGCAGGTCCGCCATCGCCACCGAGGCGGCGACGAGCGGGCGACCCACCAGCGCGCTGTTGACGAGCGTGCGGATCTGCGCGACGTCGTCGTCGGACAGCACCTCGCCGAGGTCGACGACGCGCTGGTCCACCCGGCCGGAGTCGGTGATCAGCACCAGCATCAGCCGGGCCGGGGTGAGCGCGACGACCTCGCAGTGGCGCACCGTGGAGCGCGTCAGCGTCGGGTACTGGACGATCGCGACCTGCCGGGTGAGCTGCGCGAGCAGGCGCACGCTGCGCCGCAGCACGTCGTCGAGGTCGACCGCGCCGTCGAGGAACGCCTGCACGGCGCGTCGCTCGGCCGGGCTCAGCGGTTTGACCTGCGCCAACCTGTCGACGAACAGCCGGTAGCCCTTGTCGGTGGGCACCCGGCCCGCGCTGGTGTGGGGCTGGGCGATGAGCCCGTCCTCCTCCAGCACGGCCATGTCGTTGCGGACCGTGGCACTGGAGACGCCGAGGTTGTGCCGGTCGACGATCATCTTGGAGCCGACGGGCTCCTGGGTGGAGACGTAGTCGGCGACGATGGCCCGCAACACGGCGAAGCGTCTCTCGTCGGCGTTCACGCAGCTCCCCTCGCCGTCATCCACCTCAGTCTAGATGTTTCCGGCAACCGGGGCCCGAGAGCAGGATGGGTCCCAGGAGCGAGATGGAGCGGTGCTCATCCGCAGGCCGGTGCTCGATGCGATCGCCGCCGGCACCGTCACTGCCGTGTACCGCCGCTGGGACCGCGTACATGTGCAGGTCGGCGGCACCCAGCGCGCCGTGGTCGGGGTGCTGCGGTTCACGGCCGTCGAGCCGGTGGCCGTCTCGCGCCGGTCCGCACCCGCGGGTGGAGCTGCGTGCGTGCGACAGCCTCACCGACGAGGAACGCGCCGACCTCACGGCCCGGCTGGAGCGGATGGATCGCCGCGGACCCGGACGTCCACCGTTCTCGATCTCATCGCCGGGAACCCGGGTGTCCGCGCCCCCGACCTCGCCGCCGGGTTGGGCCGGGAGACGGTGTCGTTCGAGCGCGACGTCCGCAAGCTCAAGGAGTTGGGCCTGACCGAGAGCCTGGAGATCGGCTACCGGCTCTCCCCTCGCGGGCGGGCCTTCCTGCGGCAGCCGGTCCGGCCCGATCGCCGCGCCGAAGCGCTGCGGCACATCCTGTCGGCGGAGCCGATGCCCGAGCCCGAGCCATCTCCGGCGGCAGGTGGACGACGTACACGACCGGCGCGGA
>JAYSXW010000059.1:0-2061 GCA_043716935.1 Pseudonocardia sp. | reverse complement strand
TGCTGCTGATCGACCGGCCGTGGGCCCGGGAGTGGGAGTACCGCGAGGAGTCGCTGGACGCAGCCGGCGACCGCCTGGAACGGCTCCATGTCGGCGCGGCCCGCGGCTCCGGCGAGACCGCCGCGGCGGCCGTCACCGCCGCACTGCTCGACGACCTCGACGTGCCCACCGCGCTCGCGGTCGCCGAGGAGGCGGGCGGCGAGGCGGCCCGACTGGCACTGTCGGTACTGGGCCTGAACTCACCGCACCACTGACATCCGGCACCGGACGACGGCAACGCGGCACCCCGGCTGTCGTGGGATGCCGCGCCCGTCGGGGTGCGTCGATCAGGCGGCGGTGCGCCGGCCGCGCACGCCACTGCGCACGGCGGGGCGGCCCGGCTGGCTGGCACCGCGGCCGTTGCGTCCGGACCCGCCGGACCGTCGACCGCCCCCGCGCGGGCCCTGCTCCTGCTTGGGTGGATCGATGATCGGCACACCCGACGGCGGACGGGCCCCCGTGATCCGGCTCAGCTCGACGTCGCCGGCGTACACCTCGGTGGTGGTGGCCCGCACGCCGGCGAGCCGGGTGAGTCGGTCCACGTCGCGACGCTCCTGCGGGGTGACCATCGTGACCACGGTGCCGGCGTCGCCCGCCCGCGCGGTACGTCCCGCGCGGTGCAGGTAGTCCTTCGGGTCGGCCGGCGGGTCGACGTGCACGACGAGGCTCACGTCGTCGACGTGGATGCCGCGCGCCGCCACGTCGGTGGCCACCAGCACGGGCGTCTGCCCGTCCTTGAAGTCGGCGATCGCCCGGTTGCGGGCGTTCTGGGCCTTGCCACCGTGCAGCGCACCGGCGTTGATGCCGTCTCGGCGCAGGCCCTTGACCAGTCGGTCGACGCCGTGCTTGGTGCGCACGAACAGGATCGTGCGGCCGTCGCGCGCGGCGATCTCGGTGACGACGCGGGGCTTGGACGAGGTGTCCACGATGAGTACGTGGTGCTCCATGGTCTCCACCTGCGCGGTGGCCGAGGCGACCGAGCGGGTGACGGGGTCGGTCAGGTACTGGCGCACCAGGGTGCCCACGTCGCCGTCGAGGGTGGCGGAGAACAGCAGCCGCTGCCCGTCGGCGGGGGTGAGGTCGAGGATCTTGCGGACCTGGGGAAGGAAACCCATGTCGGCCATCCGGTCGGCCTCGTCGATGGCAGTGATCATGACCTGCGAGAGGTCGCACGTACGCTGGGTGGTGTGGTCGGTGAGCCGGCCCGGGGTGGCGACCAGCAGGTCGATGCCGCGGGACAGTTCGGAGGCCTGCCGGTTGAACGACATGCCGCCGACCACGGACGTGACGGTCAGCCCGAGAGCCTTCGCGAACGGCGCCAGGGCGTCGACGACCTGGGTGGCGAGCTCACGGGTGGGTACCAGCACCAGTCCGCGCGGGGTGCGGGCCTGGGAGCGGCTGCCGGCGAGGCGGAAGAGCAACGCGAGGCCGAAGGCGAGGGTCTTGCCGGAACCGGTCTGGCCACGGCCGAGCAGGTCACGCCCGGCGATCGCGTCGGGCAGGGTGGCGGCCTGGATCGGGAACGGCTCCGTGAAGCCCTCTGCGGTCAGGGCGCGGACGACGGACTCGGGCAGGCCGAGCTGGGCGAAGGTAGGCATGCCCGACTCGGGCACGGTCCAGAGCACCTCGGGTGCGGCCGGGGCCGAGGGCATCGAACGCTCGGCCGGGCCGCGGGTACGGCCGTTGGGACGGCCACCGCCGCCGCCGGAGCGACGCTGGGGCCGGGCCGCCGAGAACGCCGGACGCGCCTGCGAGCGAGCAGACGAGTCGGCACGGCGGGAAGTACTGGGGTAGGACAAGTGAACCTCCGGGACGT
The DNA here is from genome assembly GCA_043716935.1 of Pseudonocardia sp. GTDB lineage: Bacteria > Actinomycetota > Actinomycetes > Mycobacteriales > Pseudonocardiaceae > Pseudonocardia. Next base: position 206 of record JAYSXW010000059.1, on the reverse strand, counting down.
GGCACGTCACACGGAGAAGCAGCGCCGAGATGGCGGCGACTGGGATCTCTGAGAACGAGCCCGGGCGCATCGAAAGGGGCGCCCTGATGGGTACTGCGGGTGCGCCGGTATGGCCGATGGCGGCCGGGCGCTTGTGATCGAGTCTAGCGGAGCGCCCAACCGTCGGCCCGCCGCTCCTCCTGTGACGTCGGCGCCTGCTCGGGCAT
>JAYSXW010000580.1:0-2441 GCA_043716935.1 Pseudonocardia sp. | reverse complement strand
AGCCATTTCGACCCGCTGCCGACCTCGCGGAACGCCGACGGACACGCCGACGTGCTCGCCCCCGACCTGCCCGGCTACGGAGGCAGCCCGCTCGGAATGACCCCGGCGACCGTGGCGGGATACGCGGTCTGGTTGCGCTGCTTCCTCGACATCGTCGGGGTGCGGCGCTGCGTACTCGGTGGGCTGTCACTGGGCGGGGCGATCGCGTTGCAGGTCGCGCTCGATGACCCCGCTCGCGTCAGCGGGCTGCTCGTCTGCGCTCCCTACGGCGTCGACCCGCAGCTACCCGGTGGCCGGCTCGGCTGGTTCGCCGTGCACACTCCCGGCGTCGACGCGCTGATCTGGTGGACGCTGCGGCACAGCCGACGCGCCGTCCGCGCGACACTCGGCGCCGTACTGCACCGCGCGGTCCCCGTCGAGCTGGTCGACGACGTGCTGGACCTGACCCGGACACCGGCCGCCGGGGTCGCGTGGCGCGCGTTCCAGCGCGCCGAGGTGCGCCTCGCCGGACCGCTCACGGTCTTCGGTGACGCGCTGGCCCGGATCGTCTGCCCCGCGGTCCTGCTCGTCGGCGAGCACGACATCGTGTCGCCCGCCGCCGTCCGCGCCGCGGCCGTGCGGATCCCACGTGGAGCGTTCGCCGAGGTGCCGGCAGCCGGACACTGGATTCCCCGCGACGCACCGGACGCCGTCGCCACCCACCTGCACGAGCTGATCACCACGATCTCCAAACCGCTCCCGTAAGGGGCCCGGCGGACGGGTGTTCGGCCAACCCTGGTGCAGCGCCGCGTAAGTCGTTCGGGGCTTGCGACCGGGCCCGTCGCTGTCGGTTGAAGATCGTCGGCTCGGAACGCGCAGGGGGGCCGGGCACGCCTCCCGGTTCCGCACCGACGATCACTCGACGACATCGACGGTCGCGCCACGCAAGATCGGTGAACGGGAACGGGCCGCAGGATCAGGCGCGCCTCGTCGTTCCGAGCCGGCGATCACCGGCCGGCGCGATCCCGACCCCTGAAGAACCTCTGTGGCGCTGCACCAGTGTCCCAAGTTCGTTGCGTTTGTCGGTGGATGCAGGTCTCCGCCGGCCAGGTCGACGGATGGCCCTCGTACCGGGCGTACTCGGGCCGGTCGTCGGCCTGGTCGGCGGGAAGCTGGGCCGCCGAGACGTAGTGAACTTCGGGCGGGCGGACACCAGGTGCGCGACGGAGTGCCGCCCGGGCTGAGCCGGGGGACCTGGACCGGGCGCGTCCCCGCCGATGAGTACGTCGCTTGCGCCCGCGTCACGCGACAGCGTGCCGTTGATCGCTGCACCCGCACAGAACACCGCAACCGGGGCCGAAGGTCGCCATCATGTGAACGGATGTCCTGGAGCAGCAGTCGTGGGAGAGGGTCCTCGCGTGGTCGTGTACCGCGGTCGGCGGGCCGTCGGCCCTGGTCAGGTGGTGATCACCGGGCCGGGGACTTGGTCGCGCAGAACGCGTCCCACTCGGTGACCCGGATGAGTGGGGTCACGCCCCCGGACTCCCCGGAGCCCGTGGACGGGGTGCCGAGGCCGAGTACGCAGGTGCGTCCGATGTTGGGGAAGCCGTCCACGTTGCGGTAGACCTCGGAGTAGTCGACGTCGCCGATGTAGTCCGGTGCGGCGCCGTCCACGCCGCCCCGGTCCCCGAGCTGATCCGAACAGCCGGTCAGGGCGAGCGCACCCAGAACGAGTGCGACGGTCCGGGTGGTCTTCTTCACCTGGCATCTCCGGTTCGGTGGATCAGTGCGGGACGCGGCCGCGGTGTGGCACCGGGTACGCCCAGCACGACGACGAGCACGACACCGACGGGGACCATCACGGCCCAGCCGGGTTCGTCAGGCCGACGAGGTCCTGCGCCACGGCCGCGTCGACGAGGACATCGGTCTCCCGGCCGTACACGCGGTCGGTCGCCGCCAGGCCGACGACGGCTCCGCGGCGGCGGAGGACAGGCCGAGCCACAGCCGCGCCAGCCGCACGGGCGTGGCCGCCGTCGAGGACCGCTGGGCAGGTCCCGCCGGGCCGTCAGCCCGCAACACCGTCGGCCGCCGGGTGGATGGCGTGGGGGGGCTCCAGGTGCGCGTCCGGCGGAGGGAACACCACCGACACGTGCTCGTCCTCCAGCCAGCGCACCCGGAACGGCGGGGTTCCGTCCGGGTGCATCAACGCCACGACCTGCCCGCGGCGACCGTGGCTCTCCCCCGTCGCGGGCGGCACCACGAGCCAGTCCCCCTCGTGTGCTCTGGTGATCATCAGTGGCCGCCTCGGTCGTCGTCGTTGCGCATCCACCGATCCTGGCTCCGCGCGCCCGGACCGGACAGGGGCTTAGGACCTGTCCCGGGCCGAACCAGCCTGGGACCTGACAGCCCCGCGACGGCCGCCAGCCGGCGCCGAGGTCAGCGGTCAGCGCGTTCGCCGAGGC
>JAYSXW010000579.1:0-7185 GCA_043716935.1 Pseudonocardia sp. | reverse complement strand
CCCGTCCTCCCCGCCCGCCTGGCCCTCGCCGACGCACGCTGGGTGGTGGCGTCGTCGCGGCTCTATGCGACAACGTCGTCGACCCTGGTCCGGGCGCTGGCCCGGCACCGTGGGGTCGTCCTGCCCGATCTGCGGTCTCCGCTGCCCGGCCGGTCGCTCCGACACGCCCACTCGGGCCGGGCGTCCCACGCGGGGCGGTGTCGCTGCAGGGGCGAGTGGGCCCGTCGGAGATCGAATCGGACCCCGAGGACCCGGCCGCGATCATCTTCACCTCGGTGACGACTGCACGCCCCCGCGGCGTGATCCACACCTGGGGCTCGTTGGCCGCCGGCATGGCGATCTTCCGCGAGCGGGTGCCGTTCGGGCCGGCGTGCGGCACGTCCTGCTCGGGTCGGCCCCGGCGCCGCCCGCGGTGCTGCGCCGTGCGATCGCGGCGGCCCCCGGCGTCGAGGTGCTCAGCGTCTACGCGATGACCGAGGCCCTGCCGGTCGCCGTCGCCTCCGCACCGGAGAAGCTCCCCCACCCGGGCGGTGACCTGCTCGGTGCGTCCCTGCCCGGCGTGACAGTCCGCACCGGCGAGGACGGCGAGCTGTTCGTCGGCGGGCCGCACCTGGCGCACGGCTACCTGGGGCAGGCTCCGCTGGGCGAGGTGGCCACCGGCGACCTGGGCCGCATCGAACCCGACGGCCGGATCGTGCTGCTGGGCCGACGCAAGGACATGGTCCTGCGCGACGGTTTCGACATCAATCCCGGCCTCTACGAGCCGGACGTCGCCGCGCTGCCCGGCGTGGCCGAGGCGGCCATCGGCGGTCCCGCCGACCCCGACACCGGCGACGAGGAGGTCGTGCTGGCCGTCGTGCCCGGCCCCGGATTCGACGAACGGCGGCTGCGTGCGGCCCTGCCCGACGTCGTCGACGTCGGTGCGCGGCACCCGGCCACGGTGTCGATCAGTGATCCAGTCGGTGTCCCCAGGCTGTCGGTGGGTGTCGGTCCGGCTGCGGGCAAGATCAGCGGTGCGAGCCGGAGTGTCGGTATCGGCAGCGGTCTGCAGGCCACCGTCGCGGGTGAGCACGACGAGGCCGTGCGACTGCCGGCCGTCGCTCGTCGACGACCCGCGCCGGGGGCGACACGCGGGTAACCTCGCACGGGTGAGCAGGCGAGCGCGACGGCTTCAGTACGGCCGCTACACCGACGGCCCCGACCCCCTCGCCCCCCCGTTCGACCTGCGCGCGGCGATGGACGAGATCGGTCGCGACGTGATGGAGGGGGCCTCCCCCCGAAGCGCCTTGCAGGAGTTGATGCGCCGAGGCACGGAGAACCCTACGAATCGGCTCAGGGGCCTCGACGAGCTGACGCGCGAGGTGTGGCAGCAGCGCAGCAAGCTGCAGCGGGAGAACCGGCTCGACGGAACGCTCCAGGAGGTCCGGGAGCTACTGGCACGCGCGATGGACGCCGAACGCGACACGCTCGGTCGCCGCGACAGCGACGACGCCCGGTTCCGCGAGATGACGCTCGACGTCCTGCCGTCCGATACCGGCGGCGCGGTGCGCGAGCTCAACGACTACGACTGGCAGTCTTCCGACGCCCGCGAGGCGTACGAGGAGATCCGCGACCTGCTCGGCCGGGAGATGCTCGACCAGCGCTTCCAGGGCATGAAGCAGGCGATGGAGGGCGCCACGCCGCAGGACGTCGAGCGGATCCGGGAGATGCTCGACGCCCTCAACGACCTGCTGGCGAACCACACCGCCGGCCAGGACACCGGCGGGCAGTTCGCCGAGTTCATGGAACAGCACGGGGAGTTCTTCCCGGAGGACCCGCAGACCACCCAGGAGCTGGTGGACCTGCTGGCGCAGCGGGCGGCCGCGGCGCAGCGATTGCTGAACTCGATGACCCCCGAGCAGCGCGCCGAGCTGACGGAGCTCTCGCAGCAGGCGTTCGGCGACCCACGCCTGGCTCAGGCGCTCGCGCAGCTCGACGCGCAGCTGCAGGGCCTGCGGCCCGGGGAGGACTGGGACGGGCAGGGGCGCTTCCGCGGCGAGAACCCGATGGGCATGGGTGCGGCCACCCGCGCGATGGAGCAGCTCGGACAGCTCGATGCGCTGGCCGAGCAGCTCGCCCAGAGCTACCCGGGCGCCCGCATGGAGGACATCGACCTCGAGTCGCTCGGGCAGAATCTCGGCGAGCAGGCCCGCGTCGACGCCCGCGCCCTGGCCGAGCTGCAGCGCGAGTTGGAGCGCCAGGGCCTGTTCACCCGGGCCGCCGACGGCTCGCTGCAGCTGTCCCCGAAGGCGCTGCGCCGGCTGGGGGAGTCGGCGCTGCGCGACGTCGTCGACCGCATCGGGGCGCGTCGCGGCGAGCGGGAGACCAACCGCTCCGGTCCGGCGGGGGAGGCCACCGGCGCCACCCGGCCCTGGGCGTTCGGTGACACCGAGGCCTGGAACGTGCCCCGCACGCTGGTCAACGCCCAGCTGCGGCGCGCGGGTGGCGACCCGCGCCGCCTCGACGTCACCGACGTGGAGATCGTCGAGACCGAGCAGAAGACGCGCGCGGCCGTGGCGCTGTGCGTCGACACGTCGTGGTCGATGGTGCAGGACGGGCGCTGGGTCCCGATGAAGCGCACCGCCCTCGCGCTGCACCAGCTGATCTCCACCCGCTTCCGCGGCGACGACCTGAAGCTGATCACGTTCGGTCGGCACGCCCGCCAGGTGGAGCTGGGCGAGCTCGTCGGCCTGGAGGGGGCGTGGGAGCAGGGCACGAACCTGCACCACGCTCTACTCCTCGCCGGACAGCACCTGCGCCGCAACCCCGACGCCCAGCCGGTGGTCCTCGTCGTCACCGACGGCGAGCCCACCGCCCACCTGGAACGCGACGGCCACGCCGTCTTCGACTACCCACCCAGCCGCGAGACCCTCACGGCCACGATCGCTGAGCTCGACCGCGTCACCGGCCTGCGGGCCACGTTCACCTTCTTCATCCTCGGCGACGACCCGCGGCTCGCGGCCTTCGTCGACGGCATCGCGCGGCGGTGCGGCGGCCGGGTGGTGGCCCCCAGTCTGGACGGCCTTGGCACCGAGGTGGTGTCGGACTACCTGCGTACCCGGCGCTGATCGCACCGAGTGGGCGGCCGACCGAGGTTCCCCCTGGTCAGAGGCCCCGGACGACGCGGTCGACCGCGGGGCGTCCCTCGCCGAGCTTGACCACCACCACCCCGGCGAGGATCAGGACACCGCCCACGATCTGCAGACCCCGCGGGGCCTCGCCGAGCAGGAGCCAGGCGAAGGCCAGGGCTGCGAGCACCTCGAACAAGGCCACGAACGACGCGAGGCGCGAGCCGAGCCGGCGGGTGGCGGCGATCCCGGAGACATAGGCCAGCGCGGCCGTCACCACGCCGAGGGCGAGGACCGGCACCCACCACGGCACGGACAGCGACGCGAACACGACGGGATCGGCCGACATCGCGAACGGGACGGTCCCGAGGGCGCCGGCGAGCAGCAGCACCGCGCCGCCCAGCAGCAGCCCGGCCGCCGCGAGCACGGTGGCGGGCAGGCCGGTGTCCTCCTGGGAGGACAGCACGAAGTAGACCGCCGCCCCCACCATCGCCCCGAGCGCCCACAGGGCTCCGACCGGGCTGACGACGGCGCCCGAGAGCAGGTCGAGTACGAGCACGAGGCCGGCCGCGCCGATCACCGCCCCGACGACGGTGAGCCGGCCGGGTCGCTGCGCATGGCGCAGCCACAGCCACCCGACGACGGCGACGGGCGCGGTGTATTCGATCAGTAGTGCGACCCCGACCTGCAGGTGGGCGACGGCGTTGAAGTAGGCGAGCTGGCAACCGGCGACGGCGATCAGCCCGTAGGCGGTGATCAGTCCGGCGTTGCGCCGCAGCACCGACCAGCGACCACGCAGCTGGATCACCGCCGCCGGGGTGAGCACGGCCGCGGCCAGCAGGATCCGGGCCGTCACCGCGGCCGCCGACGACCAGCCGGCGTCCATCAGTCCGCGGGCCAGAGGACCGGAGAGGCCGAACGACGACGACGACAGCAGGGCGAACCCCAGCCCGGACACCGGCCGTCCCCGTTGGACGTCATAAGTCAAAGCGGCCATGACTTATGAGGCTAAATGGATCGGTGTAAGGTGTCAACGTGGTCTTCGCTCATGACACCGTCGCGGCCCTGCACTCCGCGGTCGCGCTCGTGAACTCCGCACAGGAGCCCGACACGATGACGACGCCGGCCCACCTCGACGCGTTCTTCGCCGAGCACGGCTACACCGGGGCTCGGGCCCGCAAGATCGACTGGGCCGGGGAGCTCGATGCGGCGCGGTCCCTGCGGGCCCCGTTGCGGACGCTGCTCACGAGCAACCGGGACGCCGCGGTGTGGATCGTCAACCGGATCCTGGTCGAGCGCGACGCCCGACCGCAGCTGGTGCGGCACGACGGCTGGGACTACCACCTGCACGCCGTCAGCTCCGACACGCCGCTCGCCGACCGGATCGCGGTCGAGACGGCAATGGCGATGATCGACGTGATCCGTGCCGACGAGATGGGCCGCCTCTCGCTGTGCGCCGACGACACCTGCGGCGGGGTCGTCGTCGACCTGTCCCGCAACCGCTCGCGGCGGTTCTGCAGCACGGCGTGCGGCAACCGTGTCGCCGTCGCCGCCTACCGGGCCCGCAGGACCTGACCCGTCGGCGGCGCGTCACCGCGTAAGTTGTGGGTCATGCACACCTGGGCCTCGGTCGACGTTCCTCGGCTCCCCGGGGGCGGGCCGCCGCTGCGCCTGCACGACACCTCCACCGGTCGCATCCGACCGACCGCCCCCGGATCCGAGGCCCTGATGTACGTCTGCGGCATCACGCCCTACGACGCCACCCACCTCGGCCACGCGGCCACCTACCTGGCGTTCGATCTGGTCAACCGGATGTGGCGCGATCTGGGGCACGACGTCCACTACGTGCAGAACGTCACCGACATCGACGACCCGCTGCTGACGCGAGCCGCCCGCGACCAGGACGACTGGGTCGTGCTCGGCATGCGCGAGACGGCGCTGTTCCGCGAGGACATGGAGGCGTTGCGAGTGGTCCCTCCGCGCCACTACGTCGGTGCGGTCGAGGCGATGGGGGAGATCGCGGAGCTCGTGGGCAAGCTGCTGGCCCAGGGCGCGGCCTACCGCGTCGAGGACCCGCAGTTCCCCGACGTCTACTTCGACAGCGCCGTCACCGGCCGGTTCGGCTACGAGTCGAACTACGACGAGGCGACGATGCTGCGGTTCTCCGCCGAACGCGGCGGCGACCCGGACCGCCCGGGGAAGCGCTCGCCGCTCGACCCGCTGCTGTGGCGGATGGCCCGCGATGGCGAGCCCGCCTGGGAGACCGACCTCGGCCCCGGACGGCCCGGCTGGCACGTCGAGTGCGCGGCCATCGCGCTCAACCGTCTCGGCCCCCGCATCGACGTCAACGGCGGCGGCTCGGACCTGATCTTCCCCCACCACGAGTGCGGCGCCGCCCACGCCGAGGCCTTCACCGGCGTGCACCCGTTCGCGGGGCACTACACGCACACCGGCATGATCGGCCTCGACGGGCAGAAGATGTCGAAGTCACGGGGCAACCTGGTCTTCGTCTCCAAGCTCCGTGCGGGGGACGTCGATCCGGGCGCCATCCGCCTCGCCCTGTTCGCCGGGCACTACCGCGCCGACCGGGCCTGGACCGACGACCTGCTGACCACCGCACAGGTCCGCCTCGGCCGCTGGCGCGAGTCCGTCGCCCTCGGTGCGGCGCCCGCCGCCGACGACCTGCTGCTCCGGCTGCGCATCCACCTGGCCGACGACCTCGACACCCCGGCCGCACTCGCCGCCATCGACGGCTGGGCCGAGCAGGCGCTGGAACGCCGGGGCACCGACACCGCCGCACCCCGGCTCGTTCGCGACGCCGTCGATGCCCTGCTCGGGGTGTTGCTCTGATGGCCCACAACGTGCTGGGCGGTGAGCTGCAGACCTGCGGGACCGACCCGATGACCGGCTACTACCGGTCCGGCTGCTGCGACACGGGAGCCGACGACACGGGAGTGCACACGGTCTGCGCGCGCGTCACCGCGGAGTTCCTGACGTTCAGCGCCGCCGCGGGCAACGACCTTTCCACCCCGCGGCCCGAGTACGGCTTCGTCGGCCTGGTGCCGGGGGACCGGTGGTGCCTGTGCGCCGACCGGTGGGCCGAGGCGCTCGCGGCCGGGTCGGCGCCGCCGGTGGTGCTGGAGGCCACCCACGCCCGCAGCCTGGAATGGGTGGACCTCGCCGACCTGCGCGCGCACGCGGTTCCGGCTCCGTAGTCCGGTGATCACCATTGAGCTGGCCGTCCGGCTGCGCGCCGCCGGCCTGGAGTGGACGCCGTCGTCGGGGGACCGGTTCGTGATCGCCGACCGCGGCATGGACGCGGAGGTCTTCGTCGTGAGCGAACTGACGATCGAGGTGCGCGACGGCCCCGGTGGCCGGCTGTTCCACTTCAACGGCACCACCGAGTGGGCACTCGACAGCGTGGAACAGGAGTCGGTCGTCTGGCTGCCGCACGAGTCGCAGCTGCGCACCGCCCTGGGAGCTGCGTTCCGACGCCTGGAGCCGGTTGGCGACGGCTGGGTCGTCGTGGCCGAGCGGGACGGGCAGCAGGCCCGCCATGTCGACACCGACGCCGAGCGCGCCTATGCCCGGGCGCTGCTGTCGCTGCTCGACCGCTGATCCCCCGCGACCCGGTCCACGGCACGGTGGCGAACGGTCAGGTTCCCGCCGCCGGTTCGTGGTCACGCGGGGGGAGCGCGCCCGCGGATCGGGGCAGGGCGAGCGGCACGGCGACGGCGAGCAGCGTGACGGGCACGAGGAACCCTGCCAGCGGGTCGGCGTGGTAGATCGGTGTGAGGGCCAGTGGCGCCAGCGCCCCACCCCCGAACCGGACGGCCTGGACCGTCGACATCGAGCCGCCCGGGTTCGCCGCCGACGAGCGCAGCACCAGCGCGTTGACGCCCACCAGCACGAGCTGGGTCGCTACACCCCCGAATGCCCAGATCGTGGCGACGAGCCACACCGACGGGGCGATGCCGACCCCGATCACGACCAGTCCACCCAGGGCCGTGCCGAGCAGCACGCTGCGCCGCGCCCCGATCCGGTCGATTCCGCCGCCGACCAATCGGGCGCTGAGCAG
>JAYSXW010000578.1:0-21786 GCA_043716935.1 Pseudonocardia sp. | reverse complement strand
GGAAGATGATCGGCTGCAACGTGATGTCGATCAGCGCCTCGGGCGAGTGGATCGTCTTCACGATGCCGCGGCGGGCGGGCGTGGCGCCCTGGCGCAGGACGGCCGGGACCGCCGACGCGGCGGGCTCGGCCCGGGGTGGCAGGGACGGGGCGGGGCGGACGGAAACGGTGGTCGTCATACTGCAGCCTCCTGGGTGTCGCGGCCGGTCAACTGAAGGAACACGTCGTCGAGGCTGGGCAGCCGCAGCCGCAGCCGCAGCCCCAGCTCCGCGACGGCGACGCCGGCCTCGTCGACGGGCACGACGAGCTCCCCGAGGTCGAGGGTCGGTCGCAGGGCCGGGGCCACCTCGGCGACCAGGGACGTGACGAGTGCGAGGTCGGCGCGGTGCAACGGCCGGACGTGCAGCCGCTGGCCCCCGATGTCGGCCTTGAGCGACGCGGGGCTACCGGTGGCTATGACGCGGCCGCGGTCGAGCACCACGAGGTCGTCGGCGAGCTGGTCGGCCTCCGAGGTACTGGGTGGTGAGCAGGACCGTCACGCCGTCGGCGGCCAGCGCCCGCACGGAGTCCCACACCTCGTTGCGGTGCCGCAGGTCGAGCCCCGTCGTCGGCTCATCGAGGAACAGCACATCGGGGCGTCCGATCAGGCTCACGGCCAGGTCGAGGCGGCGCCGCATGCCGCCGGAGTAGGTTCGGACCCGCCGTCCGGCGGCCTCGGTGAGCCCGAACCGCTCGATCAGCTCGGCCGCACGGCGCCGGGCCTCGCGGACGGGCAGGTCGAGCAGCCGGGCGACGAGCACCAGGTTGGCGGTGCCGGTGAGAGCCTCGTCGACGGCGGCGTAATGGCCGGTGAGCCCGATGACACGGCGCACGGCGTCGGCGTCGGCGTCGGTGACGACGTCGTGGCCGAGCACGGTGGCCCGGCCCGCGTCGGGCCGCACCAGCGTCGCGAGCACGCAGACGATGGTGGTCTTGCCCGATCCGTTGGGGCCCAGCCGGCCCGGGATCGAGCCGCGACGGGCAACGAGGTCGACGCCGGCGAGTGCGGTCGTCGACCCGAAGTTCTTGACCAGGCCCTCGACCTGGATGACGGATTCCATGCGGCGAGCCTGCGCCGCGCCACTGACAGCCGGCCGTCAGCGCGCTGACACCGGCGCTGACACCGGCCCGCCGGAAGCCGACTTCGCGCACCTCCAGTCCACCTCGCACCCGGCCGGGCCTGTCCGAGGTGAACGCGGGGTGTGCGGAGTCGGGCAGCTGGCCGAGGTCGTGCGCCGGCTGGGGTGTCGTGGCCCGGGAGAGCGGCTATTCGGCCGCCTCCGCGGCGTCGAGCCACTCCAGCTCCACCGTCTCCTGCTCGGCCACGACGACCTTGAGCTCGGCGTCGAGGTCCAGCAGGCGGGTCGGGTCGGTGGCGGCCTCGGCGAGGGCCTCGTGGAGCTGCTTCTCCCGCTTGGTCAGGGCCGTCATCCGCCGTTCCAGGCGTTGGGCCTCCTTACGGGCAGCACGCTGACCGGCGGCACCGGACGCGGGCTTCGGCGGCGCCGCCGGCGTGGCACCTGCGGACAGGCCACTCATCTGTGCCCCCGCCGCCGCCCGGCGCTGGAGGTACTCGTCGATCCCACCGGGCAGGTGCGTGATCTTCCCGTCGCCGAACAGCGCGACGACGGTGTCACACGCCCGTTCCACCAGGTAGCGGTCGTGGCTGACGACCACGAGCGTGCCGGCCCAGCCGTCGAGCAGGTCCTCCAGCCGGGCGAGGGTGTCGACATCCAGGTCGTTGGTCGGCTCGTCGAGCAGCAGGACGTTGGGCTCGGCCATCAGCAGCCGCGTCAGCTGCAGCCGGCGCTTCTCGCCACCCGAGAGCTGCCCGACCGGTGTCCACTGCCGGGCCGCCGGGAATCCGAGCCGTTCCAGCACCGACGACGCCGTGAGCTCCAGCTTCCCGAGCCGCACGTACTTGGCGACGGCCTCGGTCGCCTCCAGCACCCGCATCTCGCGGGGCAGGTCGACCAGCTCCTGGGACAGCTCCGCGAGCTGGACCGTGGTGCCCTGCACGAGCCGCCCGCCCTGCAGCGGCCGCTCGCCGGTCAGCGTGCGCAGCAGCGTGGTCTTGCCCGACCCGTTCACCCCGACGATTCCGACCCGGTCGCCCGGCCCGAGCCGCCAGGTGACGCGGTCGAGCAGCACGCGGTCGCCGATCGTCGCGGTGGCGTCCTCCAGCTCCAGCACCGTGCGGCCGAGCCGGTTGGTGGCGAAGCCGAGCAGCTCGACGGTGTTGCGCGGCGGCGGGACGTCGGCGATCAGGGCCTCGGCCGCCTCGATCCGGAACCGCGGCTTCGACGTCCGCGCGGGCGCGCCGCGCCGCAGCCACGCCAGCTCCTTGCGTGCGAGGTTCTGCCGGCGGGCCTCCGCGGCGTCGGACTGGCGGGACCGCTCGGCCCGGGCGTAGACCCAGTCGGCGTAACCGCCGAGATAGCTCTCGACCGTGCCGCCGGCCACCTCCCAGGTGCGCGTGCAGACGGCGTCGAGGAACCAGCGATCGTGCGTGACGACCACGACCCCGCACCGGCGCGCCAACAGGTGCCCGGCCAGCCAGCCGATGCCCTCGACGTCGAGGTGGTTGGTGGGCTCGTCGAGCACGACGAGATCGGGGTCGCCGACGAGCGCGGCGGCCAGCGCGACCCGGCGCTTCTCCCCGCCCGAGAGCCCGTCGGTGGTGCGGTCGAGGTCCTCGATGCCCAGGCCGTCGAGGACGTCACGCACCTTCGCGTCGGCGGCCCACTCGTGCTCGCCCGCGCCATCCCACGCCGTCAGCACTACATCGCGGACCCGCGCGCCCGGCGGCAGGCGGTCGCCCTGTGCGAGGTGGGCGAGGTTGAGCCCGCCGACCCGGCTGACGCGACCACCGTCGGGGGCGCGCTCGCCGGTGATGATGTCGAGCAGGGTGGTCTTGCCGCCGCCGTTGAGACCGACGACGCCGATGCGCTCGCCCCGCTCGACTCCGAGCGACACGGCGTCGAGCAGCACCCGCGACCCGTCACCGGGGACGTGGGCGGTGACGGCCTCGAGGTTGACGAGGTTGGTGCCGGCCATCAGGCACGCACCGGCGGCCGGCTCGTCGGGGGTTCGTGCTGCTCGACCACCCGCGCGCCCGGAACCGGACCGTGCGCCACCCGCACCGTGCGGCACACCCCGACCCCGGCCAGCTCGGTGGCCACGTCGATGGCCGACTCGGCGTCGGAGCACAGGAACGCACACGTCGGCCCGGAGCCGGAGACGAGCCCGGCGAGCGCGCCCGCGTCGACCCCGGCGCGCAACGTCCGCCGCAGCTCCGGAGCCATGCTCACGGCGGCGGCCTGCAGGTCGTTGCCCAGCGACAGCGCGAGCTGGCACGGGTCCCCGCCGGCGATCGCCTCCAGGACGGGTTCGACGAGCCGCTGCGCCGGTTCGGTGTCGCCGCGGAGCCGGTCGAGCTCGCGAAACACGTTCGGGGTGGCGAGCCCGCCGCGGTGCAGTGCAATCACCCAGTGCAACGGGTGCCGGGACAGGACCGGCACGATCTGCTCGCCACGCCCGGTACCGAGCGCGGTGCCGCCGTGCAGGGCGAACGTGACGTCGCTGCCCAGCCCGGCGGCCAACGAGGACAGCTCGTCGCGGGAGAGGTCGAGCTTCCACAGCGCCGCGAGCCCGACCAGCGCAGCGGCCGCGTCGGCGCTGCCCCCGGCCATGCCCCCCGCCACCGGGATGCCCTTGCGCAGCACCAGCCGGACGTCGGGGTCGCGATCGGCCTGCTCGGCGAGCAGCTGCACGGCCCGCCACGCCAGGTTCGTCTCGTCCGCGGGCACCTCGGAGACGCCCTCTCCGTGGACCTCGATGCCCGGCTCGTCGCTCGCCACCAGCGACACCTCGTCGAACAGGCTGACAGCATGGAACACCGTCACCAGGTCGTGGTAACCGTCCGGGCGCAGCGGACCCACGGCCAGATGCAAGTTGATCTTGGCGGGTACCCGAACGGTCACAGGGGGTGGAACGTTGACGAGCACACGACAACCCTACGTGCGCGGTTCGGACGGGCGGGTTCGCCCCGGCCCGACGGCAGCGGGGTGGCTCCGCTGACGTTGGACATCAGCGGAGCCACTCCGCTGACGCTCTCCGCCCGCCGCACTTCACGCGCGGGCGGCGGCCAGCCTCGCGAAGTCGCGGATGTGGAGGCGTTCGGCCCGCTCCAGCGGGTCGATGCCGACCGAGCGCAGGGCTTGCTCCGCCGCCCCGGGGGAGCCGGCCCAACCGGCCAGGGCCGAGCGCAGGGACTTGCGACGCTGCGCGAATGCGGCGTCGACGACGGTGAACACGGCCGTCCGGTTGCCGGGCGGCGGGTCACGACGGTCGAACGCCAGCAACCCCGAGTCGACGCCCGGCACCGGCCAGAACACCGCTCGCGGCACCGGCCCGGCCCGGCGCGCCGCGGCGAACCAGGCAAGCTTCGCGCTCGGGACGCCGTAGGTCCGGCTGCCGGGCGGTGCGGCGAGCCGCTCGGCCACCTCGGACTGCACCATGATGAGACCGTGCCGCAGCGTGGGCAGCTCGGCCAGCAGGTGCAGCACCACCGGCACGCCGACGTTGTAGGGCAGGTTCGCGACGATCGCGGTGGGCTCCGGCCCGGGTAGGTCGGCCCCGCGGACGCGCAGCGCGTCGGCGGTGAGGACGGCGAGGCGGTCGGCCAGCGCGGGCGCCCGCTCGGTGACCGTCACGGGCAGCCGAGCAGCGAGCACCGGGTCGATCTCCACCGCGCACACCGCGGCGACGGCGGGCAGCAGCGCCAGCGTCAACGAGCCGAAACCCGGGCCCACCTCGAGCACGACATCCTCGGGCGTCAGCTCCGCGGCCCTGACGATGCGTCGCACCGTGTTGGGGTCGTGCACGAAGTTCTGCCCGAGCTTCTTGGTGGGCCGGAGTCCCAGCTCGGCAGCCAGGGCCCGCACCTCGGCTGGCCCCAGCAGTCGCGCGTCCGTCACCCGGGGAGCGTGCACCCCGCGCGTCGGGAAGCGATCACCGGGGCGGCGATCACTGCGGCAGGCCGAGCTTGCGCGAGCAGGCGGGCCAGGCGCCGTAGCCGCCGCGGTCGTCGCGGACCTTCGACGCGATCGCGATCTGCTCCTCCCGGCCGGCCTGGTGCGGCAGTGGGGCATACGCGATGCCGCCGTAGGCACGCCAGGTGCCGGCGTCGAACTGCAGGCCGCCGTAGTAGCCGTTGCCGGAGTTGGTGGCCCAGTTGCCGGTGGCCTCACACTTGGCGAGCTTGTCCCAGGCGCTGTCGTCGTCGACGGCGGGCGCGGCCTTCGACCTGGGCGACGTGGGCTCGGGCTTCACCTCGTCGTTGGTGCCGATCTTCACCACCCGCGGAACGGGCGGGGTGCTGCTGCCGGCCCGGACCTGCTCGCGTCGCACCTCCTGGCCGTTCTGCACGTACACCCGCATGATCACGGCCTGCTCGCCCGGCTTGCCCTTCTCCGCGATGACCCTCTTGCCCTTGGGCAGCTCCGGATCCTCGACCGTCTGCTCGGGCGGGGCGATGGTGCGGGTCTCGACGATCTCGCCCTCGCCGTTGCGGACGACCTGCACCGCGGTGCCGTCGGCCACCGGCGTGTCCCCGGGCGGGAGCGCCACATCGTCGACGCCCAGTTGCACACCCTTCTCGGCGAGCAGGGCCGCGACGGTGCCCGCGGTGGTGGTGAACTCCTGCTGGGCGCCCGTGCCGTCGGTGAGCGAGACCGCGCGCGGAACGCTCAGCTCCAGCGCCATGCCGCCCAGCGGGATCACCGCGCTCGGTGCCGCGGACATCTGGATGGGTGTGGCGTCGACGCCGAGGCCCTGCAGCGCGTCGCTCACCGAGGACGCGGTGGTCCAGAGTTCCCGCTCCGAGCCGCCCTCGACGAGCGTCAGCTTGCGGGCCCGGCTGACGATCACGTGGTCACCGTCGGCGAGGTCGGTGGGCAGCGCCGGCTCGACCCGGTCCTGGGGCGTCGCTGCGATCCCCGCTGCAGCCAACGCGGAGCCGACGTCGGTAGCGAACGTGTGCAGCGTACGGTCCTGCCCGTCGAGGGTGACGGTGACGACCCTGTCCATCGCCAGCGCGGACGCCCCGCCGCCGGCGACGGTCAGCAGCAGCGCGACGACGGCGGCCCGCACGAGCGTGCGGGCCGGGCCGGCCGGCGGGGCCACGGATCGATCGGCGCGGCTGTCGGCGCGGCAACGCGGCGACGACCCGGGGCCGGCCACGACGGCGACGGGTGCCGTGATCGCCCGGAACGGCTCGGTCGACGGCTCGGCGGGCAGCTGGTCGACGAATGCGGCGGGCTCGACGGACGCGGCGGACCCGACGGTGGGCGGCTCGGCGAACAGGCCGCCCGGCGACGCGGAAACGTGCCGGGCCACGGGCCGCACGACGGGCATCGGGCCGGTCCGGTCGTCGTACAGCGGCTGTGGGAGGGCCTGTGGCACGGCCGGGAACTCGCCGGTGATCGGGTCGGCCGAGGCGTCCTCGGCTCCCGACCCGGGCCGGGGATGGGTCGTGACGGGCCGCGACATCTGGGTGCGGGCGCTGTCCTGCACGGCGATCCGCTCCGCCCGGGAGGTCGCCGACGGTGTGCGGAACACCTCGGTTTCACCACCGGAGTACCACGCGGCATAGGGGTCGGAGTCCGCGTCGGGAACGGGAGCGATCACGCCCGCGCGCGCGTGGACAGCGCGACGCTGGGCGCGAGCAGAGACGTCGACCACTGGCATCCAGACCTTGTCGGACCCGGGCATGGGAAGAGTCACCGGCCACGGTGGCCCCGAAGGCATGAACCAGGGAAGCGCCCCGGGCCACCGTGACCGCTGTGCTGGGGAGCGTTTCCCACCCCGGCTTTAGCGATCATGGAACCGTAACGGGGAGTGAGGGAATCTGCTGGCCCGCGACACGCCGTAAGCGCCGAGCGGCCCCCTTGCTACGCCGAACGTGCCGCGTCCGCGCCGGGTGTCGTCGACGACACGACGGGCGGCAGCTTGTCGAGTCGGAAGACCCGCTCGGCGTTGCGCCCGGCGCTCGCCGCCAGCCGCTCGTCGGACACCCCGCGCAGCGCCGCGAGACCCCGCACCGTCCACGGCAGGCAGTACGGCTCGTTGGCCCGGCCGCGATACGGGTGCGGGGTGAGGAACGGCGCGTCGGTCTCGACGAGCAGGAGCTCCTCGGGTACGACGACGGCCGCCTCCCGCAGGCTCCCCGAGTTCGTGAAGGTCACCGGGCCGGCGAACGACAGCAGGTAGCCGGCGTCGGCGCACTCGCGCGCCATCGCCGCGTCGCCGGAGAAGCAGTGGAACACGACGGTGGCGGGCGGCCCCTCCTCGCGCAGGATCCGCAGGACGTCGTCGTGGGCGTCGCGGTCGTGGATCATCAACGGCTTGCGCAGCCGCGTGGCGAGGTCGATGTGCCAGCGGAACGATGCCTGCTGGGAGGCGGGCGGCGAGTGGTCCCAGTGGTAGTCGAGGCCCGTCTCCCCCACCGCGACGACGCGTGGGTCGGCCGCGAGCGCCTCGATCTCGGCGAACTCGGCCTCGGTCACGGCGGCCGTGCGGGTCGGGTGCAGGGCGACCGCGGCGGCCACCCGCCCGTCCCAGTGCGCGGCCTGCACCACCCAGCGGGCCGAGGGCAGGTCGTCGGCGACCGTGACGGCCCGGGTGACGTTGACCGCCGCCGCCCGGTCCATGGCCGCGGAGACGGCGCCGGCGTCGACGCACCCGCACGCGTCGAGGTGGGTGTGGGAGTCGACCGTCGGTGCCGGCAGCGGCTCGGGCGTGGGCGGCGCCGTCCGCCGCTTGTCACTCATGGCGCCCCGAGCGGGTGGTGAGCGGAGAACGGGGTGGGATCGCCGTTATCCACATACGGGCGCCGAGGGCGCGATCGGGGCCCACGGGGGACCGGTCTCGCCGAGTTCGGGGTCGAGTTTGGCGAAGATCGGGGCGGGCTTCTGCAGGGGACTGCCGATCTCGATCGGGACGGTGTGCCACACCGCCTGCTCGTGCTCGTAGTCCCCGGTCAGGATCGGGTAGGCCGGGCCGTCGCCGAGGTCGTCGACCTCGTGCACCTCCGGCTGCGCGGCCCACACCCCGGTGCCGCCGAGCGCCTCGTGCACCTGTTGCGCGGAGTGCGGCAGGAACGGCGTGAGCAACGTGTTGGCGTCGGAGACGACCTGCAGCGCCGTGTGCAGAATGGTGTCGCGCCGGTCCGGGTCGTCCTTGCGCTTCCACGGCTCCTGGTCGCTGAGGTACCGGTTCGCGGCCGTGACCACTCGCATGGCTTCGCCCGCGGCCTGCTTGAACCGGTTACGGGCCAGCAGTGCTCCGACGGTGTCGAAACCGGCCCGGGAGATCGCGAGCAGTTCGTGGTCGGCGTCGGCGGGCGCCACCGGCTTCGGGATCGCACCGACGTTCTTGTGCGCCAGCGACAGGGAGCGGTTGACCAGGTTGCCCCATTCGTTGGCCAGCTCGAAGTTGGTGCGCCGCACGAACTCGTCCCAGGTGAAGTCGGTGTCCTGGTTCTCGGGCCCCGCGACGGAGATGAAATAGCGGAGCGCGTCGGGGCCGAACTCCTTCAGGAAATCGCCGACGTAGATCACGGTGCCGCGGCTCGTGGACAGCTTCGACCCGCTCATCGTCAGGAACTCCGACGACACGATCTCGTCGGGCAGGTTCAGAGTTCCGAACGTGCCGGGCGAGCCGCCCCGGTCTCCCGCACCGTTCTGCCCGAGCAGCAGTGCCGGCCAGATCACGGAGTGGAAGACGATGTTGTCCTTGCCCATGAAGTAATAGGCCTGGGCCTCCGGATCGGTCCACCACTGCTTCCAGGCGTCCGGATCCGGGCCCCGCCGGGCCCACTCCACCGACGCCGAGAGATACCCGATCACCGCGTCGAACCAGACGTAGATCCGCTTCATGGGCTGGTCGCGCCAGCCGTCGAGTGGAATCGGGACACCCCAGTCGAGGTCTCGAGTGATCGGGCGCGGCTTGAGGTCGTTCACCAGGTTCGTCGTGAACTTGAGGACGTTGGGCCGCCAGTCGGTGCGCGTGGACAACCACGATCCGAGGGATTCGGCGAAGGCCGGCAGGTCGAGATAGAAGTGCTCGGTCTCGACGAAGACCGGTGTCTCGCCGTTGATTTTCGAACGCGGGTCGATCAGATCAGCCGGATCGAGCTGATTGCCACAGTTGTCGCACTGGTCGCCGCGCGCGCCGGCGTAGGCACAGATCGGGCAGGTGCCCTCGACGTAACGGTCGGGCAACGTACGGCCGGTGGACGGGCTGATGGCCCCCATGGCCGTCTTCGCGACGATGTAGCCGTTCTTGTGCAACGCGAGGAACAGTTCCTGCACCACCTCGTAGTGGTTCGAGGTGGTGGTGCGGGTGAACAGGTCGTAGGAGAGCCCGAGGCCCTGCAGGTCGTCGAGGATCACCCGGTTGTACTTGTCCGCGAGCTGCCGCGGGGTGAGCCCTTCCGCGTCGGCCTGCACCTGGATCGGGGTGCCGTGCTCGTCGGTCCCCGAGACCATCAACACCCGGTCGCCGATCATGCGGCGGTAGCGGG
This sequence comes from Pseudonocardia sp., assembly GCA_043716935.1. Classification (GTDB taxonomy): domain Bacteria; phylum Actinomycetota; class Actinomycetes; order Mycobacteriales; family Pseudonocardiaceae; genus Pseudonocardia. The sequence goes on along the minus strand of JAYSXW010000578.1, from coordinate 12,162 downwards.
AGAAGACGTCGGAGGGCACACCGAAACCGGAGACATGGCCGATGTGCCGCGGGCCGTTGGCGTAGGGCCACGCCACGGCGGTCAGCACGCGGGAACTCATGCCCGTCAGCGTAGGCCCAGCCCGCCACCGGGTTGTCGCCGCCGCTCAGACGTCCGCGGAGCCCTCGGCCCAGGTGATGCGCAGCTTCCCGTCGACGGCGCGGAGGTAGATGCCGAGCGTGGTGACCTCGACGGAGCCCGACGCGTCGGCGGAGACGGGCAGCAGCCGATCTTCGACGAGCCGGAACAGCTCGGCGCGCCGGTCGGCGGGGTGGAGCACCAGCACCTCCGTGACGCCGAGGGCGGCGTAGGAGTCGAACTTGCGGTACGTCTCGTCGCCCGGGGATCGGACCTCGACCACCAGCTCGGCGCCCTCGGCACCCCGCTCGGATCCCTGATCGGGACGACGGAAGAGTTGATCAGGCACCTTGTAGTCGTCGTCGGTCCGGAACAGGCCGGTCTCCATCCGACACACGAGGCCGCGACGCTCCGCCAGCGGCCGAACGACGAAGTGGAAGTCACCGTTCAAGCCCTGATAGACGTCCATCGGCGGCGGAACCATGTGCAGAACCCCCTCCCACATCTCGTCACGGACGTCCAGCCCGTCCCGACGACGCTCGTCGAGCAGGGACTGAGGAGCGTCGAGCATCATGACCCGCATGGGCAGAGGGTACCCGCCCGGTCACTCCGCCGGCAGCCGCCAGCCACGCTCACCGGCCAGGTCCAGAGCCTCGTGCGGCCCCGAGGACCCCTGTGCGTACAGCCGAAACGGGGGCCGGTCGGCGAGCACCGGATCGCACAGCTCCCACAGCCGCTGCAACTCGTCGGTGCTGGTGAACAGCGTGTGGTCGCCGCGCAGGACGTCGAGGGAGATCTCCGGTTCGTCGGTCAGCTCCAGCACCAGCTCGTTCGGGCCGCCCGCACAGTGGCTCGGGAACATCTGCAGCGGCGGCTCGTGGAAGCCGATGGTGATCGTCCGGCGGCCCTGGGCCAGCGCCTTGCCGGTGCGCAGCAGGAACGGCACGCCCTTCCAGTGCCAGTTGTCGACGAACGCCTCGATCGCCACGAACGCCTCGGAGTCGGCGGCGACGCCGTGCTCGGACCGGTAGCCCTCGTACTGCCCGAACACCACCCGGGACGGGCCCAGCGGCCGCACGGCCTCGAAGACCTCGGCCCGCTCGGCGTGCAGCGACTCGGCACTGATCTTGACGGGCGGTTCCAGTGCGACGAAGCCCAGCAGCTGGAACAGGTGCGTGGAGATCATGTCGCGGAACGTGTCAGTGGCCTCCATGAACGACGCCCGGCCCTCGATCCCGATCTTCTCGGGCACGTCGATCTGCATGTAGTCGACATGGGCGGCGTTCCAGATCGGTTCGATGAGCCCGTTCGCGAAGCGCAGCGCGAGAATGTTCTGCACGGCCTCCTTGCCGATGGAGTGGCCGATGCGGAACACGTCGGCCTCGTCGAACACCTTCAGCACGGTCGAGTCGAGATCCCGCGACGACTCGAGGTCGTGGCCGAACGGCTTCTCCAGCACCAGCCGCGACCGTTCGTGCAGCCTCTGCGATCGGAGCATCCCGATCATCGGCTGCATCGCCACCCAGCTCCTTCTCGGCCTCCGCGACGGCCACGGCCACGGCCACGGCCACGGCGACGGCGACGGCGAGATCGTCGCCGTCCTGCGTGGACGACACCACGAACCGGATGCGCGACGCGAAATCGGCGTCGTCGGGCATCGCCGAGGCGTGGAACTCCTCGTCGCTGCCCGGGGAGTGCCGCCCGGTGCCGATGATGCGGACCTCGGGCAGCAACCCGCTGCGTCGCAACGCCAGCAGTCCCGGGAGGAGCTTGCGCTTGGCCAGATCACCGCTGGCGCCGAACAGGACCAGGACGTGCGGGGCGCGATCATTCATGGTGGACAGGCACTCCCGCTCAGTGCGCCGGCCAACCGCGGTGTGACAGCTACGTCTCGGTGAAACCATGCCGGCGCCGGAGGTCCTCGGTGAGTTCCGCCGCACGTTGCGCGTCGACGTCGGGGACGGCGGCGACCAGCCGGTCGGCGGCGCCGGCCACCAGGTCCAGCTGCGTCACCAGCTCCCCGGCCGCCCGCGCCGCGGAGCTGGACGGTGACCGGCCCAGGTAGGTGTCGAGACACACGGGCAGGTCGGTGCGGATGATCTCGGCGGCGACGGCGAGCCGCTCGGGCGCGGCAGCGCGGTCGTCGGGGCGGTCGGAGACCTCGTCGAGCCGGTCGAGCACCAGCACCACGACATCGACGATCCGGCGGACCGCCGTGAACGCCCCGTACGGCAGGTCCCCGGCGCGCGGCTTCGTGCGGGCGAGCAGGTCGGCCGCGTCGGCGCGCAGGGCGTCGGTCAGCCGCTCGTCGGTCGGCGGTGGGTCGCTCGGCCCGATCAGCGCGCCCACCCCGTAGAGCCCGACGGCCACCAGCGGCCAGACGCCCAGGTCGGCGAACGCCAGCGACACACCCGCCAACGCGCCGACCATCCCGAACAGGTTCTTCCGTGAGCCGAGGTAGCGCCTCAGCTCAGACATAACCGCGGATCTCCTTGAACACGCTCGCCAGCGGGGCCGAGCGGGCGTCGAACGCGCGGCCCCCGGTCAGGGTCGCCACCTCCGTCATCTCCGCGTTGTCGCCCTCCCCGAACAGGATGGTGAACACCGGCACCCCGCGCACGGCCGCCGGCCGGGAACCCGCGAACGCGCGGAACTCGTCGAGGCCCGGACCGGCGGTGTTGGCACCGTCGGTCATCACGACGATGGAGGTGAACCGGTCGGGATCGGCCGCGATCTGGCGCTCGGCCACGCCGTAGGCCTCCTCCAGGCTGCCGTAGATCGCCGTGCCGCCCCCGGGCTGCAGCGCGTTGCCGGCCGCCGCGATCTGCGCGAGCACCGGCGCCGGGTCGTCCTGCGCCACGGTGAACGTCTGCGGCGCGTCGGGGACGTCGGAGAACGGCAGGAGCGTGACCTCCTCGCGGCCACGGAAGCGCCGGTACTGCCCGGTGAGCGACGAATCGGTGCCCGCGAGCCCCGCCAGGGAGCTGCGCAGCTGGCCGATGCGGTCGTCCTCCGCCATGGAACCGGACGTGTCCAGCACGTAGATCGTCCGCGAGGGGCGCCGGACCTTGTCGAACCAGCTCGTGAGCAGCGAGTCCACGACGTCGGCCTGCGTCGGGAACGGCAGCTCGACCAGGGTCGCGGTGCCGAGCACGGGGTCGAGCGCCACGCCGGGCACCGCCGGGCGGCGGAACGAGGTGGCCATGATCCGGCGCTGCACCTCGGGTGCGCGCAGGTATTCGGTGAGCTTCCGGAGGTCGTCGCGGGCCTGGGGCAGGGCCGAGGTCAGCGCCGTCAACGGGTACTCAGCGGTGACGACGCCATCGGCCGGGTAGATCAGCTCCAACGGCTCGGGCAGCGTGTTCGTCGCATTCAGGGCGAGCAGCACCGACTCGTAGTTGATCAGCCCGTCGACGGCCGGACCGGGGTCGACGCCGGTGGCCCGGCGCACGTAGGCGTCCTGCAGGAAACCCGAGGACCCGGCCGCGAGCGTCTGACCGGCGAAGAAGTTCGTCAGCGCGGGGGTGGTGGACGCGGCCTGCTCGACCGTCAGTGCCGAGCCCGAACCCACCAGCGCGGTGGCGACGGCGACGACCGTCGAGAACCCGGTGTTGGACGCCGACGGGTCGGTCATGCCGTAGGTGAGCTGTTTCGCCCCCGCCGCGGCCGCGATCTCCAACCAGGTGACGGGCCGCCCGACCCAGCCCAGGCGCTGCGCGACCGAGCGGCGCAGCCCGAGCACCACCGGCGACGACATGATCTCGGTGGACGCCCCGAGCTTCGCCTGGGCACCGGGCTGCAGGGTGAGGTAGCGGTTGGAGGAGAACCAGATCGCGTCGTGGCCGGCGTCGGCTGCGCCGGAGGCGACCTGCTCGGCGCCGTCGAGGGTGCCGGTGAAGTCGAGCGCCACCCGCACCCCGGTGGCCTGCGCGGCCTCGTCCAGCACGGGTTTCAGGTCGGCGAGCTCACTGCCGCCGAGTACGCGCAACAGCCCGGCCTGCGGGCCCGTCGGGGTGGGGCTCGGGCCCGGGCTCGGATCGGGGCCCCCGGTGGTGCAGCCGGCCAGCACCGCGAGTGCCGCTGCCACGACGGCGAGGCGCCTCACGAACTGCAGCCCAGGTCGGTCACGAGCGCCTCCAGCGTGTCGAAGGCCGGCGGCTCGACGACGTCGACGAGCCGCGGCGGCTCGGGCACCCCGCGGGCCGCGAGCACCTCGGTGAACGGCCGCAGGTCGGTGGGACGGAATCCGTACTCGGCCTCGAGCCGGGCCAGGTCGGGGTGGTTCGTGAGCAGCTCACCGACCCGGTCGCCGGCCGGCTTGAGCGGCACCAGCGTGTGCCGGGAGTAGACCGTCGGGCTCGGGTAGAGCAGCTGGGCGTCGGCCGGCAGCGTCGAGTCGGGCGAGAGGCCCTCGGCGAGGTACTGCGCCTCGTAGATCAGCGCCATCGGCACCCGTCCCATGCCGCCGGACTCGTAGTCCTCGAACAGCATCTCCGTCGAGGGCGGCAGGTAGCCCTGGTCCCGGAACAGCGGCGCGATCGTCGATGTGACGGCCCCCGCGGTGGCGGCGTCGGCGACGACCGCGTCGGAGTTCGCCACGTACGAGGCGATCGAGAGGTACATCGCCGCGGAGTTCGACTGGCAGGGCGCCGTCGTCGAGACCAGCACGTTCTTGCGCGCCGGGAACGCGGTGTTGCCCGGCAGCTGGTCCCAGCGGGTGCCGACCTTCGCCAGCTCCAGGTAGCGATGCATGTCGAACGTCCGGGTGCCGGCGGGTACGACCCCGGCCCGGGTCAACAGCTCGACGATCGGAGCGTGAGTGGCCACCGCCATCGGCGACGAGAACGGCGCGTAGGTCCGCGGGGTGGGGTGCACGGAGAGGACCTTGTCGGCGGCCGGCGCGCTGGACGGGAACGCGAAGTCGTACCGGTCGAGGCTCACGGTGGTGGCGATCTGGCGCGACCCGGCGGGGTCGACGGTCACGACGAGCCCCTGCGCGGCGAAGACGTCCTTGACCCGCTGGTCGGCGAACAACGGCACCTTCTCCGACCCGATGACGCCGAGCACGGGTGTCAGGGCGACGGGCTGGGCGCCGCCGCTGCCGAGCTCCCGCACCACGACGACCGCGATCACCACCAGCAACACCAGCGCCAGCGCCCAGCTCAGCACCCGCCGGCCCGAACGCCGCCCGCCCCCCGCAGTCATGGCCGAATCCTGGTGGGTGCGGGTGAACGTGGCATGAATCGGTGCATGCTCGTTACGTCCGGTCGCCCAGGGCCGCCGCGTACAGCTCGCGCTTGGGCACCCCGGCCGCCTCGGCGACGGCGCTCACGGCGTCCTTGTACCGTTCGCCGTCGGCGACGCGCTCGTGCACGGCCGGGACGAGCGACGCGACCGGCGGCGCGGTGGCGGGCGCGGCCCCGGCCAGCACCACCGTGATCTCCCCGCGGACCAGGTTGTCGCCCGCCCACGCGGCCAGCTCGGACAGCGGCCCGCGCAGGATCTCCTCGTAGGTCTTGGTCAGCTCCCGGCACACCGCGGCGGCCCGGCCGGCCCCCAGCACGTCGACGGCGTCGGCGAGCGTCTCGGCGAGCCGGTGCGGGGACTCGAAGAACACGATCGCCCGCGACTGGGCCACGAGCGTCTCCAACCACCGGCGACGCTCGCCGGAGCGGCGTGGCGCGAAGCCGTCGAAGCAGAACCGCTCGCACGGCAGACCCGAGAGGACCAGCGCCGTGGTCACCGCCGACGGGCCCGGCAGGCACGTCACCGGCAGCCCCGCCTCGGCGGCGGCCGCGACGATCCGGTAGCCCGGGTCCGACACCATCGGCATGCCCGCGTCCGTCACGACCAGCACCGTGCGGCCGGCGCGGACGTCGTCGAGCAGGCCGGGCAGCCGCGCGAGCTCGACGGCGTCGAAGTGGCTGACGACCCGCCCGGTGATCGTCACGCCCAGAGCGGCGGCCAGCGCCCGGATCCGCCGGGTGTCCTCGGCGGCGATCACGTCGGCGGTGCCCAGAGCCTCGACGAGCCGGGCGGACGCGTCGCCGGCCCGGCCCAACGGGGTGGCCGCAAGGACGAGCCGACCGGTTGCTGACTCGTCCGACACATCTCTCAGCCTACGATCCCCTCCGTGGCCTTCCGCACCCTCGACCGTCCGCGGCACGCCGCCGGGCCGACGAGGGCGCCCACCCGCCCGGTCGACGAGGACGCGGCGGTCCAGGGCGTCGTCCCGCTCGGGGACAGCCCATCACCCGTGCCGCACCCGATCGACCGGGCCGTGCTCATGGGCCCGCCGCCGCCGACGGACCGGATCCGTGCCTGGGCGGTGGCGGTCGCGCTGGCGATGGTGGCCACCGTGGTCCGGTTCGTCCGGCTCGGATACCCCACCGACGGCGGCACGCCGGTGTTCGACGAGAAGCACTATGTGCCGCAGGCGTGGCAGATGCTGCGCAACCTGGGCGTCGAGGACAATCCCGGCTACGAGCTGATCGTGCACCCGCCGCTGGGCAAGCAGCTCATCGCGCTCGGCGAGCTGGCGTTCGGCTACAACGGGTTCGGCTGGCGGTGCGCCGCGGCCGCCGCGGGCGTGGTGTCGGTGCTGCTGATCGTGCGGGTCGGGCGCCGGCTCACCCGCTCCACGCTGCTCGGCGGGATCGCCGGCGTGCTCCTGATCTGCGACGGCCTGTCCCACGTCCAGTCCCGGATGGGGATGCTCGACGCGTTCTCGGCCCTGTTCGTGCTGGCCGCGTTCACTACCCTGGTCCTCGATCGCGACGACGTGCGCGAACGCATGCGCGTCGTCGTCACCGACGGCCGGACCGGCGACTCCCCGTGGGGCCCGCGCCTGGGTGTGCGCTGGTGGCGCCTGGCCACCGGGGTGCTGCTCGGGCTCGGTTGCGCCGTCAAGTGGTCGGGGCTCTACTGGCTCGCCGCGTTCGCCGTCCTCACCGTCGTCTGGGACCTGACGGCCCGGCGCGCCGCCGGCGTCCGACGGCCGTGGCTGGGCACCCTGCGCCGGGACCTCGCCCCCGCCCTCTGGGCGCTGGCCCTGGTGCCGGTGGCGGCGTACCTCTCGACGTGGTGGGCTTGGTTCGCGTCCGAGACCGGCACCGACCGCACCGCCGTCGTCGGCGACGCCCTGGGATCACTGGCCTACTACAGCGGCAAGGTGCTCGCGTTCCACTCCGGGCTCACGACGGCCGCGAGCGGGGTGCACCCGTGGGAGTCCAAGCCGTGGACGTGGCCGATGGGGCTGCGCCCGATGCTCTACTACCTGGCCTCGGGCGATCGCGTGCAGGGTTGCGGCGAGGCGTCGTGCGTCAGCGCGGTGCTGCTCGTGGGCACCCCGGCGCTGTGGTGGCCCTCCCTCGGCGTGCTCGCCCTGGCGCTGTGGCGCACGCTCACCCGCTTCGACTGGCGCTACGCCGCCGTCCTGCTCGGCTACGCGGCCGGCATCCTGCCGTGGTTCGCCAACATCGACCGGCAGATGTACTACTTCTACATGGCACCGGTGGTGCCGTTCCTGGTGCTGGCCACGGTCCTGATGATGGGCGAGGTGCTCGGCCGCGCCGGGGCCTCGCGCGAACGCCGCCAGACCGGGCTGCTGGTCGTCGGGCTGTGGGTCGGGCTGGTCGTCGCCAACTTCGCCTGGCTCTGGCCCATCCTCAATGGTGTCCCCGTCACCGACGCCACCTGGAACGCGGAGCTCTGGCTGCCATCCTGGCGCTGATCGACGGGCCGTGATCAGGAGATCGCGAGCATCAGGCTCGCCCCCAGCGCCAGGCCGGCGCTGGTGAGCTGCAGCCCGGTGAGCCGCTCCCGCAGGACCAACCGGGCCAGCAGTACCACCACCACCGGGTAGAGCGACACCACCATCGCGCTGACGCCCAGGTCGCCCATCCGCGTGGACAGCAGGAACAGGACGTTGGCCGTGGTGTCCAGGACGCCGCTGAACAGGATCAGCCCCCACGCCCCGCCGCCGACACCATCCCGTCGGCGGGTCAGCAGGAGGGCCGCGAGGAGCGTCACCGACGTCGCGCGGCCCGCGAGCAGCGGCCACAGTCCCGAGTCGACGGGGGTGGCATCGAGGCCGATGAAGAACAGCCCGAACCCGACCCCCGAGCCCAGGCCCAGCGCGAGCCCACGGACGGCGGCGACATCGGTCCGGCTGCCGGCCGTCGCGAGCAGGATGGCGACCAGCGCCACCCCGATCCCGAGCAGCGCGGACCCGTTCGGTCGTTCTCCGCCCAGCACGCCCACCAGCAGCGGAATCCCCGCGCCGACCACCGCGGACAGTGGCGCCACCACCCCCATCGGCCCGACCGCGAGCCCCCGCAGGTAGAGCAGCACCCCGCTCGCGCCGGCCATCCCGGCGAGCGCGCCGAGTCCGAACGCGGCCGCCGACGGCGTGCCTCCGACCAGCGCCAGGGCCGGCAGCAGCGCGAGCAGACCGGCGCCCTGCGATACCGCCGTCACGGCCAGGACGGGCACGCGACGGGCGGCCAACCCGCCGGTGAAGTCGGCCAGCCCGTAGGCAAGGGCTGCGGGCAGGGCGACGGGCACCGACACGGACGTCCCTTCAGTGCAGTAGATCGTACTGTCGCGCACAGTACAGTGGATGCATGCAGTCCCCCGACCAGGTTGCCGGTGCGGTAGGGCGCAACGTCCGCGCCCTGCGTCAGCAGCGCCGCATGACCATCGACGCCCTGGCGGCGACGGCCGGTGTCAGCCGCGGCACCGTCATCCAGATCGAGACCGCCCGCGGCAACCCCAGCATCGGCACGCTCGTCGCCCTGGCCGCAGCCCTGCGCGTCGGCGTTGCGTCGCTGGTGGACGGCGATGGCGAACCGCGGGTGGTGATCCGCCGTGACTCCGACGCCGCCCGGCTGTGGTCCAGTGCGGCCGGCAGCAGCGCCGTGTTCCGCATCGGCACCGACCCGCCCGACGTCGTCGAGCTGTGGGACTGGACGCTGCAGCCCGGCGACGGCTTCGACGGCGAGGCGCACCCGATCGGCACCCAGGAGGTGCTGTCGGTACTGGCCGGACGGCTCGGGTTGCGGATCGGCGGCGGGCAGCAGGAACTGTGCCACGGCGACACCGTGCTGTTCCAGGCCCACGCCCCACACCGCTACAGCGGGCTCGGCGACACGCCCGTCCGGTTCGTGATGGTGGTCCTGCAGCCGGGCGACGCCGGCCTCGTGCCACCGACGAGCATCGCCGAGGCACCGGCCGATCAGCAGGTGGGCTGATCAGCCGGTGGGCCGGTCAACAGGTGGTCGGGGTCAACGGCCGGTGCACGGGATCGACGGCCAGCGTCACACCTTCTACCCGCGAGCGGTAGCGGCAGCCGGCCCCCATGTCGACCTCGACGTCGGCGGCGTCGACGAAACGCACCGCCGCCGGCGCCGGCCCCTCCTCCCGTCCCTGGTAGACCAGCGACTCCTGCTCGAGCGGCCCGCCGCCCGAACGCAGCACCACCGCGTAGATCGGATCGATGGCGAACGCGTCGCCTTCCACGACCACCAGCCTGCGGTTCCCGTCGACGGACTGCATGACGACGGCGCCCTCGTCGACGAGCTGAGAAGCGAGCAGCACCACCGCCACCCAGCCCACCACGGCAACGCCCCCGAGCACGAGCACGAACCCGCGCAGCAGCCTCCTCGCGACGGCGACCGCCAGGGCCGCGGTCAGCAACAGGATCGCGAGCAGCACCGCGCCGGCGGTGAACCAGCGGACGTACCGCAGGTGGAAGGGATCGGCGAGTGCACACCCGGCCAGACCGACGGCGACGAGACCCAGCAGGAACAGGACGACGGTGTGGCGCAGGCGGGACACGGGCGGCATCCTTCCCGACGCCGCGCGCTACCGCTGTTACTGCGTTACCGCCTGGCGCCGCCGCTTCGTCGCGTACATGCTCTCGTCGGCCTCCCGGAGCATGTCGGCGGGCTCGACTCCCCGCAGACCGGAGACGCGGGCCGTACTGCTCCCGATCGCCGCGGAGAGCCGGACGGTCAAACCGTTCACGACGAACGGCTCCGCTGCCGCGGCGCGCAGACGCTCCGCGATCGAGTCGGCGTGCTGGGGCTCGGAGACCTCGCACAGGACGGCGAACTCGTCCCCACCCAGACGCGCCGCGATGTCGTCGGGACGCAGCAGGGCGCTGATCCGGCCGGCGAGCTGGCGGAGCACCTCGTCGCCCGCCGCGTGACCGAACCGGTCGTTGACGGACTTGAACCCGTCGAGGTCGATGTAGAACAGGTGGGTCGGCCGGGCGTGGCGGCCGCGACGGGTCAGCGCGGTGTGCAGGCGCTGCGTGAGCAGGGTGCGGTTGGCCAAGCCCGTGAGCGGATCGTGCAGCGCGCGGTAGCTCAGCTCCTCCTCGAGGTTCTTGCGATCGGTGATGTCCTCGATGTGCATGATGAGGTGAGCGGAGCGGTCACCGTGGGCCGGCACCCGCGACGTGCTGACCAGCACCCAGACGACGGCACCGTCGGCACGGAGGAAGCGGCACTCGTGACGCAGGATGCGGGTGTCCCCCGCGTTGATGAGATTGCACTGAGCAGCGGCGGCATCGAGGTCGTCGGGGTGGGTGACGTCGAAGAACGTGCCGCCGACCAGCTCGTGCGGCGGTCGCTGCAGGAGCCGGCCCATCGCCGCGTTGCAGGTCGTGATCACCCCGAGCGGGGTGAGCACCGCCATCCCGATGGGTGCGTTGTCGAAGGCGCTGAGCAGGTCCCAGGTCGACGGATCGAAAGGACCGGCCATCATCGCAGCGCTCGCAGCCGGGTCCACGGGATAGACGGCCGGGCCAACCCGCGGCGCCGCAGGTAGCGCCCGGCCCGGCGACGGGCAGCGACGAACGACCGCAGGTCCTGTACCGGCCCGCGCATTCCGGTACCCGGGACCAGCGCCGTCGGCCGCACGACCCAGTCCGGACCGTCGAGCGTCAACATTCCGCGCACCAGCACCGAGCGAAGCGTCCACAGGTTCTCGTCGTGACTGTGGCCCAGCAGCGAGGCCGGGCCCCCGACGATCTCGATCCCCGGAAGGCGGGCAATGCGCAGCAGGCCCGCATCGGGGCGCGGACGACCGCGGACGCTCACCGGGTTGCCCTCGGGGTCACGGCCGGTCAGAACGACGTCCGGGAAGAAGGCGAGTGCGGACTGCACCTCAGGCCACATCGGCGACCACCTGTTCCGGCGTCACGGAGGTGTCGCCTCGTGGCCACCATCGCACAGTGTGGGGCGTGACGCGGATCAACAGCCGCATGAAATACCAATCCATGAACCATCGAGCCGGGGGAGAGCCGGAGAAGTTCTTGCCTGCCGGCTGCAGCGAGGTGATCCGTCGCCAGTGCGCGGCGAGATCGTCGGTCCAGGTCTGCACATCGTCGTCGACCGTCGCGATGCCCCCGACGAGCACTGTCGGCGGCGAGGCCAGGCCGCTGCCGGTGGCGTCGGAGAAGAGCATCGACACCCGCGGGTCGCGACGCACGTTCGCGGCCTTGACGGGGAAACCGATGGTGGTGGTCAGCAGCAGCTGGCCGCGGTCGGCCAGCAGGAGTGGCGTGGTGGGCCAGGTGAGCGGCGTGCCGTCGCGGGCGATGGTGGAGAACTCACAACAGCGGAAGTTCTCGAGGACGGCGCGAACGTCCTCGGGCAGCTCACCCAGCATCTCACCGTCGCCCCCGATCCTGGAAGGAGAAACGGGACTGCCCATGGCGCCAGTATGCCCAGTGGACAGGCCGTGCTCAACGGAAAGTCTTGCTGGACGGATTCACCTGCCGGTCGTCCTCGCGCACCGGGTCACTCGTGCTGGCGTGACGACGTGGTCCATCGCGACGCGATGCTCCTCGTCGGGCGGTGGCTCGTCCAGCACCTGCTGCCCATGCCCGGTCGTCACGACCGCGGTGCTCGGCGTCGACAGTCCGACGCGGCCAACATCGCGATCTCCTGATCGGAGTAGCCGGCCCCCTTGCCGATCTGGTCGCGGTCGGCACCGGACGGGCGTTCACGGTGCTCGCGGACCCGCCGATGCGGACCT
>JAYSXW010000577.1:0-2460 GCA_043716935.1 Pseudonocardia sp. | reverse complement strand
TTACCGACACCGCGGCAGCAGGCGGCGTCCACTTCGTCCCGGTCGACGGTCTGTTCGCCGGACACGAGGTGTGCGGCATCGCGGGGGAATGGCTCAACGGACCAACTGCCCCCACCTTGGGTGATCTCTTCCACAAGACGTTCGTCGGCTCGGGCTCGTTCCACCCAAACCTTACTGGCGCCTACGCCTATGCCGTTGCGCTGGTCGACGATATCAACACGGAGATTGAGGCGGGGGCGGTCACTAACAGCGCCGGCTACCCGCTCAACCCGGCGTCTTTCAACAACTCCCGGGCGTCAGCCGTCACACGAGCTGTCACCGGAGGCGTTGCCCTCGGCGCATTGGGCGATCTAGCGCTCTCCCCTGTACAGGGATCGCCGTGTACGGCACCGACGACCGTAGCGCCCGGGCTGCCCCTAGGGCTCTCAGGGCAGAACCTGCCGGCGGGAGCCGTAGCCCAGCTTTCCGCCTTGGTCGGCAGCTCGAGGACGCCGCTGGGCACCGCCACTGTAGCCGCCGACGGAACGCTCACCGCGACCGTCACCGTCCCTCAAGCGAGCTCGACACAGATCGCCGAGTTCCGCGCGATCGTTCCCAACACCGACGGCACCACCACCGACCTTTACGGCGACACGTCCGTCTCGGCGACCACCCCCCCCTGCACCCAGGACGACACGCTCACCGCCGCCTTCGGTGGCCCGACCACACTGATGGTGCTGGTCAACGACTCCGCCGGCAGCATGCCGCTTGCTCCTGCCAGCCTGGCCGTGGCCACCCAGCCGTTGCACGGAACAGCCAAGGCCAGCAACGGCTCGATCACGTATGTACCGCAAGCGGACTACACCGGGGACGACACCCTGCGCTACACGATTTGCGACGCACAGCGCTTCTGCAGCGTGGCGACAGTCACTCTGCAGGTCACCCCCACCTGCACCATCACCGGCACGGACGGCAACGACACGATCACGGGTACGGCGGGTGACGACATCATCTGCGCCGGCGGCGGCGGCGACCATATCGACGGGGCCGGCGGCAACGACAGCATCATCGGAGGTCCCGGTGACGACGTGATCACCGGCGGGGACGGCAACGACACCATCGCCGGCGGGGACGGCAACGACACCATCAACGGCGGCAGCGGCACCGACCGCATCTACGGCGGCGCAGGGGACGACGTTCTCGGCGGTGACGCCGGCAACGACACGATCGCCGCCAGCGACGGCAGCGACGTGGTCTTCGGCGGCGGCGACAACGACACGATCGACGCAGGAGCCGGCGACGACCGCGTCGACGGAGGCACCGGCAACGACACCATCACGACCGGTCCGACCGCCGACGGCGCCGACGTCGTCAGCGGCGGCGACGGAACCGACACCGTCACCTACGCGGCACGCGTCACTGCCGTGAGCGTTAGCGGGGACGGCGCCGCCAACGACGGCTCCCTCGGCGAAGCCGACAACATCAAGCCTGACCTGGAGAACATCGTCGGCAGCCAGGCCGCCGACACACTGACCGGCGGGCCCGGGTCCAACCGGATCACCGGCGGCCCAGGCGACGACGTCATCGACGGCGGCAACGGCGACGACGTCCTTGACGGCGGCAACGGCAACGACACCGTCTCCGGAGGAGCCGGCAACGACCGGATCCTCAACGGCAAGACCAGCAATGGCGCCGACAGCCTGTCCGGCGGCGACGGGATCGACGTTGTCAGCTACGCGCAGCGCGCCGAGGCTGTGACCGTCACTCTGGACGGCACGGCCAACGACGGCCAGGCCAGCGAGGGCGACAATGTCTCCGCTGACGTCGAGGCCGTGATTGGCGGCAAGGGCGCCGACCAGCTCACGGGCACCGACGGCCCGCAGACCCTCAGCGGAGGTGCAGGCAACGACAACCTCGACGGACAAGGCGGAGCCGACATCCTCAACGGCGGCGCCGGCACAGACACCTGCGGACAAGACCCGCTCGACACCCGCTCCACATGCGAGCAGTGACAACTCGGCAACGGATCGCTTTGTTAGCCGCATTGTCCATCGTCGCGGCTTGCTCTGGCGGCTCGTCGGGCTATAACAACCGGGCCGGAGGGCGCGTCGACGCCCTCGCGGGCGACCCCCTGGCCCGGGGACTGCCCGCTGGGTCCGTCCCACAGACCTACCGGGACGTGGGGAACGGAACAGTGCAGCAGCGGGCCCAACCATCGCTGCTTGTGAAGTACCGCGCCCCCGACGTGAAGGCAGCTGCGCGAGAACGCCTCCAAGTAATGCGCAACAACGGTTGGACCGTGCAGACCGTCAGCTGCCGGTTCGGGCCGACCGAGATCCGCGCGGGCAAGCGGCTGCCAGGTTTCGACGCCACCGCTGTCATTCGTGCTCCCGCGAGTGCCGCGGAACCACAGACGGTCAGCGTGCAGATGTACGCCCCACGGCCGGGCGTGGACAACGATCGCGCCGACCAGAACCCTGC
>JAYSXW010000576.1:0-7272 GCA_043716935.1 Pseudonocardia sp. | reverse complement strand
CAGGGCTTGTGATCGTAGGTGTGTCGGTACACCCAAGGCCTGTAAAGCGCGGTCCTCGCCGGCAACCTTGAAGCGCTGGGCGAGTTCGATCAGCAGCTTGTCCTCGCGGACGTAGAGGTTTCTGAGCCGGTCCGGGGGCGCGGGCTGGGCGCTGTGGTGGCCGTGACGGCAACGGTAGCCGGCGCGGCCGTTGACCCAGTGGGAGTCCATGAGCCGACGGCAGTGCCCGCATCGGATCAGCCCCGCGAGCAGGTATCGGCGGATAGTGCCGTCGTCGGTCACGCGTGCGGCGCGGATCTCCTGGACGGCCACGAAGTTCGCCTCGGCCACCAACGCCGGGTGGGCCAACGACGCGGAGATCGCCCACTCGGCCGGGAGCACCCGTCGTCCCCGCCCGGTGTGGCGCACTCGTTGCGACGCCAGACCTCCCTGCTCCCGCGCGATCCCGGCCACGCTGCGTCCGGCCAGCCGCTCGGCGAAGATCCACCGCACAGTCGGCGCGGCCACCGGATCCAGGTCAAGCCGCTGGCACCGCCGTCCCCATGCCGCCGCCCGGCCGGAGCTGGTCGAGAGCATCGCGGCGCTGACGAGCTCCCATCCCGCCACGCAGCACGACTGGTTCGTGTCCGGCGGCCCGCAGCAGGTCCGTGAGCAGCGCGACGTGCGCGGTCCACTGGGTCAGGACAAGGCAGTTCCGCCCGCGAGCGAGCGCGGCTTGGACGTCGGTGAACACCTGCTGGTTGCGGGCGTCGTCAGCGACGAGGTCGCGGTAGACGGCGGCGATCCCGCCCGGAGCCGACGGGTCCGCATCGCCGCGGCCGCCACCGAGCTGGCCCGCGGTGACACCGAGATGCTCGGCCAGCCGGGCTCGCCACTGATCGGCGAGGGTCTTGCGGTCGACCAGCACCAGCGTCGAGGTGGCGTGCCGGGCGATCAGCGCGCACGCGATCACGGTCTTACCCGCCCCGGGCGAAGCGACCAGCACCCCGTGGTCGTGATCGGCGAGATCGGCGACCGCGTCGCCCTGGTCGTCGCGCAACAACGCGGTGAACACGAACTGCTGCGGTGTGCCGTCCGCGCGCCGATCGTCGATCTCCAGCGCGCTGCCGGCCTCCTGCACGGTGGAGCCGAGCAGATCGGCCAGGCCGCGTGGCAGCACCAACCGGCCGTCGAGGGTCTCGTCGAAGGAGTGCAGGAACCGCGGGACGCCCCAGGTCGAGAAGCGGCGACGCTGCCGGTCGTAGAAGGCCGGGTTCGGCATCGACGCGGCATGCTTGAGTGTCGCAAGAAGCGCCGGGGTCAGCGAGACCATGTCGACCGAGGCGCCCGCGGCGAGTTGCACGCCCACCACCGGCGCCGGGCGGGGTTGGATACCCGACGCCGTCGACGGCTCCAGCTTGGTCACGGCAACACCGACCTTCGGCGGGGCAACCCTTCTGGCGAGCCGTCCCACCTCGCGCGGGGACAGCCGGTGCAGCGAGGCCAGGTAGGACCACTGGTCCGCATACGGCTCCAGGGTCGCCAGATCCGGGAAGACCGTTGCTCCGTGCCGGCGTGATCGGCCCTGCAGCGGCGCCGCGATCAGGTTCGCGATCCCACCCGATGCCGGGAGCACGTCCTGGGACGGGAACAGCCGGTCATAGGCGGTCAGGTTCATCCGCCCCCGCAACGCGATCGCCTCCCGCAGCAGCCCCGAGCCCAGCGCCCGTGCGGTCGCGGCGGGCACGGGGCCGGTGAAGAAGATCCAGACGTGCGCCCCGATCCCCGACCGGGACACCTCCAACGACGCCGGAACCCCGACCGCCCGAGCCGCCTTGAGGAACGCCAACGCATCGAGCATCGCGGACGCGCCATCGAAGTCCGCCGCGAGCCAGTGGCAGCTGTCGCCGGTCAGTAGCGGGTACAGGCCGAGATGGACCTCGCCCTTCAGGTGTGCCTCGACCACCCGGTCCGTCAGGCGCAGATACGGCCGGTCGGTGCCCTTGCGCCACCCACCCTCGACCGCAGGCGACCACCCCGAACGGCCCGTCCGCGCACTGTCCCACCGGGTCGCGTACACATCGGTGCGGGCCGCGAACAGCGCGCGGAAGAACCGCACCTTGTCCGGCCCGGACGACGCCACAGTCACCGGACCCGGCCGATCCAGGAACAGCCCCGTCTGCGCGGCGGCGGGCATTCGCGCCTGCTCGACCGTCAGGTCCAGCAACCGTCGCAGCCGTGCGTTCTCCGCCCGCAGCGCCGCCAGCTCGGCCTCCGGCGAGGAGAATGGGGAGCTCGTCACAGAATATCCTCGCCGGCGCTCATCTGCGCCGTGCCGGGTCGCTCTGCCGATGGTGAGTTCCCTTGCTCGCTCACAGTCCGGCGTGCCCGAGCCGCTCGACGAACGTCACCTTGCGCCCGTGCTCGCGCCGCAACGCCTCCAACCGGGACGCAAAGTCGGTCGGGGTCGCACGCGTCCTGCAGACCAAGAAGGTCCACTGCGGCGTCGTAGCCCGGCGGCGCCTTCTCCGCGATGCGCGCCGCCACCCGCGCCCAGGCCCCGTCGCCCTCGGCCACCAGCCGCGCCAGGCGCTCCCGCCGCGCGACCTCAACACGATGCGCGCTCTCGGCCGCCAGTGCCGCCCGCCGATCACGCTCGGCCAGCTCGCGCCGTTCCCGCTGCGCCGCCGCCTCGTCGAGCAACTCGGCCGTGGTCCGCAGGCCTGTCCCCTCCAGCCGATCCGGTCCCGCCCTGCGCAGCGTCTCCGCGCGCAGCAACGGGTCATCGCCCTCCAGCAGCCCGATCAGCAGCGCATCCCGATCCGCTCCCGACAAACCCGCGACCCACCGCGTCACATCGCGCCGCTCCTCACCCGCCGGCGGCGATCCGCCCGCAGCGACGTCGACGAGGTCCAGTCGATCCTCAGGAACTCCACCACAGCGGACTGCGAACCGGTCAGGGCGCTCAACAACGCCGGCACCGCGGGCTCCACTGCATCATCGAGGACCTCGCCGACCTGCACACTCGTCATTCACAGCAGATACAGCGCGCGCAAGTCGCCAGCCAGCAACTCGGCCCGCACCGGCAGGATCAAGCCGAGTACCCCTTCCCCGCCCCACTCGAAGTCGCCCTCCTCGTCCTCGGACACCGCGGCGACGACCACGTGATCGTTGGTGGTCCACGCCGACACCGCGTCACCCAAGCAGTACCGCTGCACGACCTTCGGATCGACGAGCCGAGCCGGTAGCCGCAGGATCAGCTCGCGGGTCCCCCAGTTCGCCAGGTACAGAAACGCGTCGAAGTACCGCTCCACCGACCGCCGCGGATCGCACTTGAAGCTGCCCCACTCGTAGGAGTTCACGAACGACGTCGGCGTGATGTGCGCCCGCGTCGACAGGCCCCGCAACACGTCGAGTTCGGGGGCACCCAGCGGCCGATCCGCCGCCGCGAACTCGTGGTGCTGGTACTCGCTCACCCGTCCGCTCCTCGCCCTCCGCCTCGCAGGTCAACCTATCGACCCGACCGAGCCGACCATGGCCACGGCAGGCCGCGATACAGGCTGGCCTGTGAACCCGGCCAGCAGCCCCCAGTGATCTCTCTACCGGGTAGCCTCACGTCCCAAGGGAGGGGGTGCCATGACGATCGACTTGTATCGGACCCCGCTGCTGACCGCACGAGAGACCGAGCGGTACCTCAAGATGCCCGAGAGCACCCTGAACATGTGGCTCTCCGTCGGCTGGGACGAACCGCTGGTGCACGCCGTCCGACCGGAACGACGCGGATGGCCCCGCGTTCCGTTCATCGGCATCGTCGAAGCACACGTCTTACGCGCACTACGCGCCGGCGGAATGCCGATGGACGAGATCCGCAAAGCGGCAGCGATCGTACGTAAACATTCAGCCCCGCGCATCGTGGCTGGTTGAGGCTGTGGGCGTGTCGATCACCGTGTGATCGGCCAGGGTACGGTTTGATCTTCCGGTGGTCGAGCCGGAGGGGGCTGTCGCGCGATGAGCTGATCGTCGTGGTGTGGCGCCACGCCGGGCAGATCACCACGCAGGACCAGCAGATCACCGCGCAGGCCGTGCGGATCTCCGAGCTGATGGAGGCCAACGACGCTCTCACCGCCCGGCTGGCCAAGTTGGAGCACCTGCTCTCGCGCAACTCAGGGAACTCCTCGAACCCGCCCGCGAAAGACGACGATCCGGGTAAGCCCGCGCCGCCGGACAAGCAGCGTGGTCGGTCCGAAACGGCCCCGCGGCAAGCAGCCCGGCGCGCCGGGCACGCATCTGGCCTGGACCGATGACCCAGAACAGCGTCGCGACCGGTTCCCCGAGGGCCGCTGCGACTGCGGTGACGACCTGGCCAGGGCACACGATCTCGGTGTCGTGGACCGCTACCAGCAACATGAGATCCCGCAGGTCGCCGTCACCGTCACCGTCACCCAGTACGACCAGCACCGGGTGCAGTGCGGCTGCGGGCGCCGCCACACCACTGCGCGGCCCGAGGGGGCTCGGTCCGGCCCGGTCGGGTACGGCCCCAACCTCGCCGCGTTCGCCGTCTATCTGATGGTGGTCCACTCCATCCCCGCGCACCGGGTCGCCGCGCTGCTGCAGTCACTCACCGGCACCGCCCCCTCGGTGGGGTTCGTCCACAGCATGATCAACCGTACGGCCGGGCTACTCACCAGCGTTCACCAGCGGATCCGGGCGTTGATCACCCTGGCCTGTGCGGTGTGCTGCGACGAGACCCCACTCCGGGTCGGCGCCAGGACCCCGACGGCGGGCAAGAAGAAGGCCGAGCGCTACCTGCTGGTCGCGTGCACCGAGCTCTACACCCACTACCTGCTCGACGATCGCTCCCTGACCACGTCCACGGCCTTCGTCGTGGCCGAGCTGGCCGGCTCGGTGATCGTGCACGACCGGCACCAGAACTACGACTCCGCCGCGCTCGGCACCCTGGTCCACCAGTTGTGCACCGCGCATCTGTTGCGAGACCTCGACAACGCCGCGCCGGTCTACCCCGACACGGTGTGGCCGGTCCAGATCGCCGATGCCCCACGCGAGGTGACCCACGAAGCCGGCCTCGCTCGCGCACGGGGGCCTGACCGCCATCCCCGGCGACGTCCGCGAGGAGCTGCTGCGCCGGCTGCGCAACGGGATGCTGGTCGGGTTGTCCGACACCACCAGCCACAGCAACCGCCCCGGGGAACACAAAGCCCGGCTACTGCTGCAGGTCCTGCGCGACCGACCCGACGACGTGCTCCGTTCCGCCCATGACCTCAAGGTGCCACCCACCTCGAACCAGGCCGAACACGACCTACGACCGTCCAAGATCCAGCAGAAAATCTCCGGGCGGCTGACCAGCATCGCGCGAACCGAGGACCGCTACACCATCCTCGGCTACGTCTCCACCACCACCAAACACGGCCACAACAAGATCACCGCGCTGCCCGCCGCGCTCACCGGCCGACCCCGGATGCCCGCACTACCCACACCTGGCTGACGCCACGACCAACCACTCACCGGAAGCCACACGGCCAACCGGCACAACCTCACGCGCTGATCATCAAGGCTGAATGTTTACGGTGCACCCTGTCCCACCGGATCAGCAAGATCGAATGCCAGGACCGGCTGAGCCCAAGGAGTCGTGCCCGCGTCTGCATCTTCTCCGATCGCTGTCCTGTCCGCCTCTATCGGGCCCGGCGGCCCCGGTCCAGAGCCCGGCCAGGAAGAGGATCTGCTGATCGCGCTGCGGGCCGTGCCTGATCCGCGACCCCAGCAACATCAACTTCGCTGCGCCAACGTCAGCTCAGCGCCTACTCGCGGATTCGAGTCCGAGGACCACGCTGCGGCGTAAGCGCTACGCGAAACAATTCGCACAGTAACTATGCGGGCACAGCCGGGTGACTCAAGTCCTCACTCAAGCCTTGTCGTTACACCTCGATGAACAAGACATTGATCACAAACATCGTTCAGCGAAACATGTCCTTCGCAGTCAGTGATTCTCGTCATCATGTATCACCGCACATCTCTCCCAGTTCCTTAAAGGCATCCCCCCGAATGCTTCTAGAGTGATTCAATATCTACTCGTCGGACGACGCTGTGCGACAGTCCGAGGAAGAGAGTCCGACGGATATGCGTCACCACTACACCTCATCCAGATCATCGCCGTGAGGGTGGCGTATACCAGGGACCTGACTGAACAACCTACACGCAATGTTCGAATTAGATGTTCGATCGAACTAGGCGCGTATGAATCGTTACTGCGGACTGTCGTAATTTCCGGCTTCATGTCGTGCTCGGTCATTGAGACCGTGCGAGCCTCTCGATTGGAGTTCCATGTCATCGGTAGATGGGTCGTCGCGATTGATGAATCCTTATGCGGGTGGGGAGAATGCGGGTTCGGGTTCTAGTCGGTCGGTGAGGGCCGCGGGTCGGGCTCTTGCGGTCGGCGCTGTGGGTGTCGGTGCTCTGGCAGTTCTTACGGGTGCTGCTGCTGCTGCGGACGGGGATGACGGTTTCGGTGGTGGTGATCTGGGTGATTCCTTGGAGATCCCGGACTTGCCGTCTCAGCCAGCGGAGTTGACCGACATTCTGAACCCAGGCACACCGAACGAGCGAGTCATCAACGACTTCGACATCCCGGACCCGGACCCGGTGGTGGCGGCGGCGGCGGCACCGATAGCCGAGCCCACGTCGGCCGCCGTGCCGGTGATCGAGCCTGCGCCGGCGGTCGAGCCTGCGCCGGTGGCCGAGCCTGCGCCGGAGGTGGTGCCGGTGGACGAGTCTGTCCCGCCGGTCGCGTTGACCAACATCTTGAACCCAGGCACACCGAACGAGCGAGTCATCAACGACTCCACCGCCAACGAGTCCAACTCTGCGCCGGCAGCGGTGGCTGCGCCTGTGCCGCCGGCCGAGCCGCTGATGGGCGTCGATCCGGTGGCCTCAGCCGGTCATCATGCAGGCGCTGCTTCGGTGGTCAGCCCGGCACCCACCGAGCTCCGAAGCAGTTGGTCGACCGACGAACCAGCAAAACCCTCCGCGCAGACACCGGACCGCAGTCCAACCGGAGCTGCACCCTCGAACCCTACGGACTCGCTCGGGACAGATCCTGACAAGCAACGCTTGCACAGCCCGGCCAGCACTTGGGACGTTCCCGATGCGGGTGAGATCACCGCACCGGAACTGGTCACCGCGACCGATGCGCCTGCACCGGACATTCGCATAAACGGTGCCGAGCCGGCGATATCGGGGCGTTCTGATCCACTTCGAATCGGTGAGGGTACGGCTGAC
>JAYSXW010000575.1:0-7279 GCA_043716935.1 Pseudonocardia sp. | reverse complement strand
CATGCGGCGGTTTGAGACCACCCCCCGAAGGGCGGTCCCGGAGGGCCAAACCTCCATCTCTCGTACAGCATCGACTCAGATACTCCCCAACTACCCATAAGGGACCTTTCGTCGGTCGTGGCACAATGAATGTTTACCTGCTGCCGTGTGTGGCGAAAGGCACGTGCCGAGGCACTGACGGTGGAGGAGACCCGATCGCCGTTGGCGGCCTGTCCGTACGACCTGCGGCACGCGGCGGTGTCCACCTGGCTGAACGCGGGCGTCCCGTCGACCCGGGTCGCCGAGTGGGCCGGCCACAGCGTCGGGATCCTCCACCAGATTTACGCCAAATGCATCGTCGGCCAGGAGGACGCCGCCCGGAAAGCGGATCACCGCAGCGCTGGCCGTGAACCCCGATGCCTGAAACTTCGGCACGTATTCGGCACAGATGCCCGGCAGGCGCCGGTGTCGGCCGGACACAGCCGGACAACACAAGATCGCCCGCTGACCACGTTCATCCTGGTCAGCGGGCGATTCTACTGGCTTTGACGGCGTGCCCCCGGTGGGATTCGAACCCACACTGGGACCCTTTTAAGGGGTTCGCCTCTGCCGGTTGGGCTACGGGGGCCGCGACCGGAAGCCTACGGCGCCACCAGCACCGAGATGATCCTACGTTCAGCGCCCCGAGCGCCATGACGAGCACGACCGACAGGCCGAAGGCGACCACGACGCCCCCGACGAGCAGCACGACCCGGCCGCGATCGGTGCCGACAGCCCGCGCAGCGTCGGCATCACGCCGAGGAAGTGGGGCACGCGGGTGACGGGCAGGTCGCGTCCATCCGTCATCGCCTGCTGCACCTGCCGCCACCGGCGGATCCCACCTGCGGCCAAGCCGACGCCCAGGGCCGCGGGCACGACACTGACCATCTCACGGGCACCTGTCAGCGCCGACTCCGGCAGCCGCTGGGGCACCGCCACCTCAACGGCGATCAGGCCGAGGGCCGTGCGCCACCACGCCCGGAAGGTACGTTCTTCGGCGGGGGTGAATCGGGGGTCGGGATCGTCGGGCACCCGCTCAGCCGCTGCGGCCCACCGGTATCCCGGTGGGCGACGCAGGGGTGTGCTGGACCCCGTCGGCGCCGGGCTCGGGCAGCGGAGCCGGCGGCCTGAGGTTGCCGGCCACGCGGTCGAACTCGGCCCTCGGGTCGTTGATCTGCCCCAGCGCGACGATCTCGCGGCCCAGGAACAGTGCGCCCGTCCAGTCGAAGACGATGCGGATGCGACGGTTCCAGGTGGGCATCCGACTCACGTGGTAGGTGCGGTGCATGAACCACGCGATGATGCCGCGCAACTTGATGCCGTAGATCTCCGCAACGCCCTTGTAGAGCCCGAGGCTGGCCACCGATCCGGCGTAGGAGTGCTTGTACTGCTTGAGCGGCTTGCTACGCAGGTGGGCGACGACGTTGTCGGCCAGGGTCTTCGCCTGGCGCACGGCGTGCTGCGCTGACGGGCTGGTCTTGGCCTCGGGGTCGTCCTTGGACAGATCGGGCACCGACGCACAGTCGCCCGCGCAGAAGACGCCCGGCATGCCTTCGACCTGCAGGTCCGTTCCACACTCGACACGTCCGCGGTCGTCGCGGGGCAGGTCGGTCCGGTCGAGCATGGGGTTGGGCTTGACACCCGCGGTCCAGATGATCGTGTCGGTGTCGAAGGACTGACCGTCGTCGAGTTCGACGTGACCGCCCACCATGCTGTTGACGCGGGTGTCGAGGTTGACCTCGATGTCGGCGTCGAGCAGGCGTTCGACGGTGTAGCGCCCCATCTTCGGCCCGACCTCCGGCATGATCCGGTTGGCCGCCTCGACCAGCACCCAGCGGATGTCCTCACGGTTGATGTTCTCGTAGTAGCGGCTGGCGTAGCGGGCCATGTCGGCCAGCTCGGCCAGCGCCTCGATGCCGGCGTAGCCGCCACCGACCACAAGGAACGTCAGCAGCCGTCGTCGCAGCGCGGGATCGACGGTGGTGGCGGCCGCGTCGAGCCGGGACAGGACGTGGTTGCGCAGGTAAATGGCCTCGCCGACGGTCTTGAAGGCGATACCGCACTCCGCGAGCCCGGGGATGGGGAGCGTGCGGGCGACCGAACCCGGCGCGACGACCAGGACGTCATAGCCGATGGTGGTGGTGTTGCCCGCCACCAGATCGACGGTGAGCTCGCGCCGCTGGTGGCTGATGGACGTCACACGGCCGGTGAGGTGGTGGCACTTGCGCAGCACCCTGCGCAGCGGCACCACGACGTGGCGGGGTTCGATCGAGCCGGCTGCGGCCTCGGGGAGGAACGGCTGGTAGGTCATGTTGGGCTGCGGGTCGATGACCGTGATGTCGGCTTCTCCGCTGCGCAGCTTCTTCTGCAGCCGCAGCGCCGTGTACATGCCGACGTAACCGCCACCGACGACGACGATCCTCGTTTTCCCAGCCATGCGCGTCATGCTCCCACCTTCACGCCGATCCCACCCTCCGCGCGGGGGTGATGCCGGTGACGATCCGGAAGCCGCCGCTTACAAGCCGGCCGCCCGCGCCGCGTCGGTCAACACGGCCTCGAGCATCGCGGGCGTCAGCCGTCCCGTGAAGGTGTTCTGCTGGCTGACGTGGTAGCTGCCGAACAGGTGCAACGGCCCCGGCAGCTCGACGTGCGCCCCGTGGGCGAACCGGGGTCGCGGGCGCGGCAGCGCCACCCCGGCGCCGACCAGCACGCTCAGGAGCGCCTGCCAGGCGAACGCACCGAGCGCCACGAGGGCGCGCGGCCGGAGCAGAGCGAGCTCCGCGCGCAGCCACCCAGCGCAGGTGTCCCGCTCCTGCGGCGTCGGCCTGTTGTCGGGCGGGGCGCAGTGCACGGGGGCGGTGATACGGGTACCGATGAGCTCCAGACCGTCACCGCGACGCGTTGACGTCGGCTGGTTCGCCAGCCCGACGGCGTGCAGGGCGGCGAACAGGACGTCGCCGGAGCGGTCGCCGGTGAACATCCGGCCGGTCCGGTTGCCGCCGTGCGCGGCCGGCGCCAGCCCGACGATCAGCAGCGTCGCGTCGGGCGGCCCGATGCCGGCCACCGGGCGTCCCCAGTAGGTCTCGTCGCGGTAGGCCGCCCGCTTCTCCCGCGCGACCTGCTCGCGCCACTCGACGAGCCGAGGGCAGGCCCGGCAGTCGACCAGCGCACCGTCGAGTTCACCCAAGGTCGGGAACGATGTCATGACGATCTCCCTCACGCTTGCCGATGTCAGCGGAGTGGCTTCGCTGACGCCGAACGTCGGCGGGGTGACTCCGCTGCACCTCCGCGGACCGAGCCCGGCGTCAGGCGACGGAGCGCGCGATGCCGTCGAGGATGTCGTGCTCGCTGACCACCAGCTCGGAGACACCGGCCCGCTGCTGCAGCTCGCCGGCCAGCACGTCGACGAGCAGCGCCCCGCCGCCGATGACGTCGATGCGGCCGGGGTGGATGGCGCCGTGGTGGCCCCGCTCCGCGCGGCTCATGCCGAGCAGCTCGTCGGCGACGCGGTGCAGGTCGTCGCGGGAGAGGCGGCTCAGGTGCACCGCAGCGGAGTCGTAGCGCTCCAGTCCCTGGGCGTAGGCCGAGAGCGTCGTGATGGTTCCGGCGACGCCGACCCAGGTGCGCACCCCGTCGACCGGGACGGCCGCGAAGGCCTCGTCGAGGATCCCGGACGCGACCTCGCGGGCGTGAGCGATCTCGTCGGGGGTGGGGGGGTCGCCGGCCAGGCAGCGCTCGGTGATGCGGACGCTGCCGATGTCGGCGGAGTGGGCGGCCCGAACCGTCGCCTTCCCGCCGATCAGCTCCCCCACCACGAGCTCGGTGGAACCTCCTCCGGTGTCGACGACGACGAAGGGCCCGTCCGCGGCGTCGAGATCACCGACGGCACCGACGAACGACAGCGTGGCCTCCTCGGCCCCGGAGATGATCTCCGCGTCGATACCGAGGGTGTCACGGACCATGCCGAAGAACTCATCGCGGTTGCGGGCGTCGCGGGTGGCGCTGGTGGCGACCATCCGTATCCTCTCGGCACCCGTACGTCGCAGCACGGCCGCATACTCGGCCAAGGCCTGCCGGGTGCGTTCCAGCGCCTCGGGCGCCAACACGCCGCTGGCGTCGACCCCCTGCCCCAGCCGGACGACCCGCTGCTCGCGGTGCACGTCGCACAGCGAGACCTCGCCGCCCGGGGTCGTCGTGATGTCGGCGACGAGGAGGCGGATCGAGTTCGTCCCGCAGTCGATGGCGGCGACAAGCGGCATTGGTCTCCTCAGGGTCCTCGGCTCTCAGGGGTCCTCGAGTGGGGTCGCCGACACGATACGCGGACCCACCGACCCCTCGACCGCAGCCGACCGACCCTACGGCGGCTACCCTCGCCCCGTGGCCGATGCGGAACGGGAGAACGCGCAGGTGGACACCCCGCGTCCGCCCCCGCGACCGGAACGGCCGGAGGCCGCGGGGGCGACCGCCGCCCGTCGTTTTCCGAGACGGGCGAAGGAGCCAGACGGAGCGACACGTGACAAGCCGGACGGAACGCCGTCCGGCGGCGGCGAGGTTCCGGCGGCCGGTCGCTCCGCCGAGCCGCCTCTGCGGCCCGGTGACCACCGAACACACGTCGTCGAGAACCAGCCGCCCCCCATCGCCGGGTACGACCCCCTCGCCTGCGATCCCGCCCTCGTCGACGCCGTCGGCCGGGAAGGGGCCGCCGAGGCGCTGGCGCACCTCGCGCAGCTCGGCGCCCTCGTGACGTCGCCGGAGGCCAGGGAACACGCCCGCCTCGCCGATGCCCATCCGCCGGTGCTGCACACCCACGACCGGTACGGCCACCGCGTCGACGAGGTCGAGTTCCATCC
This sequence comes from Pseudonocardia sp., assembly GCA_043716935.1. GTDB lineage: Bacteria > Actinomycetota > Actinomycetes > Mycobacteriales > Pseudonocardiaceae > Pseudonocardia. The sequence goes on along the minus strand of JAYSXW010000575.1, from coordinate 2,411 downwards.
CTCGTGGCACTGGCTCATGCGGCAGTCGGTCGGATGGGGCCTGCACGGCGCCCCGTGGGTGGCCGGGCCGGGCACCGGTGCGCATGTGGCGCGCGCGGCGGGCTTCTACCTGATGGGCCAGCTCGAGTCGGGCCACGGCTGCCCCGTCTCCATGACCTACGCGGCCGTCCCGGCGCTGCGGCACGACCCGGCACTGGCCGCCGCATACGAGCCCGGTCTGATGTCGACCACCTACCAGTTCGGGTTGGCGGAGCCGTCCACGAAGGCGGGCCTGCTGGCGGGGATGTCGATGACGGAGAAACAGGGCGGCTCCGACGTGCGCGCCGCCAGCACCCGCGCCGAGCCGACCGCCGACGGCACCTACCGCCTGGTCGGGCACAAGTGGTTCACCTCCGCGCCGATGAACGACCTGTTCCTGACCCTCGCCCAGGCGCCGGGCGGGCTCACCTGCTTCGTCCTGCCGCGCGTGCTGCCCGACGGCACCCGCAACGCCATCCGGCTCGAACAGCTCAAGGACAAGCTCGGCAACCGGTCGAACGCGTCCGCGGAAATCGAGTACGCCGGGGCCACCGGCTGGCGTCTGGGCGACGAGGGCCGCGGCATCGTCACGATCTTCGAGATGGTGTCGATGACGCGGCTGGACTGCGTGATCGGCTCAGCCGCGCTCGTGCGCGCCGCGCTCAGCGAGGCCGCGCACCACGCCGCCCACCGCAGCGCCTTCGGCACCCGGCTGGCCGACACCCCGCTGATGCAGGCCGTTCTGGCCGACCTCGCGCTGGAGTCCGAGGCCGCCACGTCACTCGCGATGCGGCTGGCCGGGGCCGTCGACCGCGAGGAACGTGACCTGCTGCGGCTCGCGCTGCCCGCGTCGAAGTATCTGGTGTGCAAGCGGGCGCCGGCCGTGGTCGCCGAGGCGCTGGAGTGCCTGGGCGGCAACGGGTTCGTCGAGGAGTCCGGGCTTCCGCGGCTCTATCGCGAGGCCCCGCTCAACAGCATCTGGGAGGGCTCGGGCAACGTCACCGCGCTCGATGTCCTGCGGGCCGTCACCCGCCAGCCCGACTCCGTCGATGCCGTGCTGGCGGAGGTCGAAGCGGCCGTGGGCCTCGACGACTGGTTCGACCGCGGGGTCCGCGAGCTGCGCACCGAGCTGCGCGGCCGTGAGGAACGCAGGGCCCGCCGTCTGGCCGAGATGCTGGCCCTGTGCCTGCAGGGCAGCCTGCTGCTGCGCCACGCCCCCGACGAGGTCGCCCGCGCGTTCGTGGCCAGCCGCTTCCTGCCCGACGGCCCATGGCGCACGGCCGGCACACTGCCTGCCGACACCCCTTCCGCCGCCCTGCTGGCCCGCATCACCCCCGCCCGCTGACCCTCGATCGACCTCGCGCCCCACCCTCGGCCGCGAGTCGGGGCGTCTGTGCGCGCGAGTCGGGGTCTGGGAATGCACAGGTGTCAGGAAGCGGGGGTGACGCACGGCCCGGACCGCCACCACTCCCCCAGCTCGGCGATGGTCTCGTCGCCGAAGGGGTTGACGCCCGGGCCTGCGGCCAGCGCGTGGGCGACGTGCACGTGCAGGCACTTGACGCGATCGGGCATGCCACCCGCGCTGACGTCCGTGCCCAGCGGCTCGATCGCGTCGCGCTCGGCGAGGTAGGCGTCGTGGGCTCGGCGGTAGGCCTCGGCCAGGTCCGGCTCGTCGGCCAGGCGCCCGGTCATCTCCCGCATCCGACCCTCGGCCTCCAGCGTGCCGATCCGGGAGTTGAGGCGCGTGCAGGTCAGGTAGTAGAGCGTGGGGAAGGGGGTGCCGTCGGGGAGGCGGGGGGAGGTCTGCACCACCGATGGGTGGCCGCAGGGGCAGCGGTGTGCCACTTCGCGTACTCCGCGCGGGGGCCGCCCGAGCTGGGCGGCAACAGCGGCCGTGTCGGCGTCGTCGACAGCGCCGCCCCCCGGCCCGTCGGCCGTACGCGGCGAGGCGGGCCCCGGCCCCGATATCCACTCACGGAAGGGTGTCATCGTGGGCCTTCGTTGACCTCGCGCCACAGCACGCGGAACCAGGGGGCGCCGGAGTCGGGATCCGGCACCGCTTCGCCCGCGGCGCCGGGGGGCAGTTGGACGACGTAGGGCACCTCGCCGGGGACGACGTAGCCGAGCCGCGAGCGGGCCTGCGCCGCGATCTCGGCCGAATCGGCCAACCGCGCCCGCTCCCGGGTCAGCTCGTCGACCTCGGCCGCCAGGGTCTGCTGCTGCTCGGACACGGCGTCGAGCTCCTGGCGCTGGGCGACGTAGTTGCGCAGGGGGACGACGACGGTCAGCGCCAGCGCACAGACGACGAGCGCGAGTACCGCCGCGCGCTTGGTGGAGGACAGCCCGAGCAGGCCGGTGGTGGCCGCGACGACGCCACGGCCGCGGCTGCGGGT
>JAYSXW010000574.1:0-7282 GCA_043716935.1 Pseudonocardia sp. | reverse complement strand
GTTCGTCGACCTGCCGGAGCGCCGCAACGGCGAGCGAGACGCGCTCACTGCTGATGTCCCACTACTGCGCGGGCGATCGCGTCACGAGTTCGACGTCGACGTCCCACTCGGCGACGTCGCGCAGCCCCGCGGCCCTGTACAGGGCACTGACGCGGAGCGATCGATCAGTGAGCCGTTCCGCGTAATTACTCAGCCCACCCGCCCGGGTCCCGTCGTGGACGATCGCCGGTGGACGCCATCCAGCTCGTTCACCTGCTGATCGGCGTCCCGGAGCGCGCGGTCATCAGCCTCGTGGGCTGGTCGCACAGCTCGATGGCCGCCCGCCCGCAGTACCTCCCCGCGGTAATCCGGGCCGATGTCGCCAAGTGGGTCGGCGGCCTCTCGGACATCGGAGAACTGTCGGGGGCGACGCCTACACTCGCCGCCGTGACCACCACCGTCCCGGCCCCGCGTTCCGCTGCGGGCGAGGCCGTCGCCGGTGCCGGCCGCGACGACGCGTCGCTGCGCCGGTTCCTGCACGGCCTGCCCGGCGTCGACCAGGTGGGCCTGGAGCGCCGCGCGGCCGGGCTCGCCACGCGCAGCATCAAGAAGGAGTCCAAGCTCCAGGCGCTGGACATGGCGATCTCGATGATCGACCTCACCACACTGGAGGGCTCCGACACGCCGGGCAAGGTCCGGTCCCTGTGCGCGCAGGCCCGCCGCCCCGATCCGGAGCACCCGGACGTGCCGCCCGTCGCAGCCGTCTGCGTCTATCCCGATCTTGCGGGCGTCGCGGTCGAGGCGCTGCGCGGCTCGGGCGTCGGGGTCGCCGCCGTGGCCACCGCGTTCCCGTCCGGGCGTTCGTCCCGGGCGGTGAAGCTGGCCGACGTCGCGCTGGCCGTCGACGCCGGGGCGAACGAGATCGACATGGTGATCGACCGCGGGGCCTGGCTCACCGGCCGCTATGGCGCCGTCTACGACGAGATCGTCGCCGTGAGGCAGTCCTGTGGCACCGCTCATCTCAAGGTCATCTTGGAGACGGGCGAGCTCGCCGGCTACGACGACGTGCGTCGGGCGTCCTGGCTCGCGCTGCTCGCCGGCGGCGATGTCATCAAGACCTCGACCGGCAAGATCTCGCCGGCCGCCACACTGCCGGTCGTGCAGGTGATGCTGCAGGCCGTGCGGGACTGGTACCGGCTCACCGGCGAGTACCGCGGGGTCAAAGCGGCTGGCGGGATCAGGTCGGCCAAGGACGCGATCCGCCATCTCGTCGCCGTCAACGAGGTGGCCGGGCCGGCGTGGCTCACGCCGCAGCTGTTCCGGTTCGGCGCCTCGTCGCTCCTGGCCGACCTGCTGCGGCAGCGCCGCGCGCAGCACGAGGGCCACTACGAGAGCACCGACCGCATCGGAAGTGCCTGAGATGGACTGGACCTACGCCCCCGCTCCCGAGTCCGCCACTCTCGCGAACCTCCGGCCGACCTATTGCCCGTTCGTCGACGGCGCGTTCGTCGACGGCGGGGGCGAGGCGCTCAAGACGGTCAACCCGGCCACCGAGGAGGTGCTGGCCGAGGTCGGCACGGCGAGCACACAGGACGTCGACCGCGCCGTCGCCGCCGCCCGCCGCGCCTACGAGACGACGTGGGGCCCGATGCCGGGCGCCGAGCGCGCGAAGTACCTGTTCCGGATCGCGCGGATCGTCGCCGAGCGCTCCCGCGAGCTGGCCGTGCTCGAGACGCTCGACAACGGCAAGCCGATCAAGGAGTCCCGCGACGTTGACGTGCCCACCGCCGCGGCGCACCTGTTCCACCACGCCGGCTGGGCCGACAAGCTCGCCCATGCCGGACTCGGGCCGGACCCGCGGCCGCTGGGGGTGGTCGGTGCCGTGATCCCGTGGAACTTTCCGCTGCTCATGGCGTCCTGGAAGATCGCCCCCGCCCTGGCGACGGGCAACACGATCGTCCTCAAGCCGGCCGAGACCACCCCGCTCACCGCGCTCGTTCTCGCCGAGATCGCCGCGGAGGCGGGGCTCCCGGCAGGCGTGCTCAACGTGCTCCCCGGCGCCGGCGACGTCGGCGCGGCCCTGGTGGGCCACCCGGGCCTGGACAAGGTCGCATTCACCGGCTCGACCGACGTCGGCAAGGAGATCCAACGCCGCCTCGCGGGTACCGGGCGGCGGCTGACGCTGGAGCTGGGCGGCAAGGCCGCCAACATCGTCTACGACGACGCGGCGCTCGACCAGGCCGTCGAAGGCGTCGTCGACGGGATCTTCTTCAACCAGGGCCACGTCTGCTGTGCCGGCTCCCGGCTGCTGGTGCAGGAGTCGATCGCCGACGAGTTCGAGGAGATGCTCCACGCCCGGATCGCGACGCTGCGGGTGGGCGATCCGCTGGACAAGAACACCGACGTCGGCGCGATCAACTCGCGCGCCCAGCTCGACAGGATCGTCGCCATGGCCGCCGCCGGCGACGCGGAGGGCGCCCAGCGTTGGACGAGCCCGTGCCCGCTGCCCGAGCGCGGCCTGTTCTTCCCGCCCACGGTGTTCACCGGCGTCGAGCAGACGATGCGGGTGGCCCGGGAGGAGATCTTCGGTCCGGTGCTGTCGGTGCTGACCTTCCGCACCCCCGAGGAGGCCGTCGCGAAGGCCAACAACACCGCCTACGGCCTGTCGGCCGGGATCTGGACGGAGAAGGGCGCCAAGGCCATGTGGACGGCGGGGCGCCTGCGGGCCGGCGTCGTGTGGACCAACACCTTCAACCGCTTCGACCCGACGTCCCCGTTCGGCGGCTACCGCGAGTCGGGCTTCGGCCGGGAGGGTGGCCGGATCGGGCTGGAGGCGTACCTGGTCGAGAGCTAGCCGCACGCCGTCAGGGGCCGTCGAACTCCCCGGCGCGCACGCCGCACACGAACGCGCTCCACTCCGTGGGGGTGTAGAGGTGCGGGGCGAGGGAGCGGTCCTTCGTGTCGCGGAGGGCCACCTGGCCGTCGGGGAGGAACGCAACCTCGACGCATCCGTTGGCGCCGCCGCCGCCGCTGAAGCTGCTCTTGCGCCACGGGGCGTTGATGAGGTCCACGGGCTCTGTCCCCTATCGCGTCTGGGCGGCCACCCGTTCGATCAATGCCACCGAGTCGTCCGGGCTCAGCGCGAGTGTCCGCAGCCTGTCGACGGCGAGTGTAGCCCGCTCGACATCGCTCGCCTTGTCGATGTGGACCGCGCCGAGCGGGTGCTCGACGTAGGTCATGTCCGGCATCCCCAGATCCCCGTAGCCGAGCACGGTGAAGCCGGCCGACAACCGTGGGTGAGCACCGCCGACGAACGGCAGTACCTGGAGCGTCACCAGTGCGTGACGGGTCGCGGCGACCAGATGGGCAAGCTGCGCCGCCATCACGGCCGGGCCGCCGACCTGCCGGTACAACACCGCCTCGTCGACGATCGCGGTGAGTTCCAGTGGATTGTCGACGGAGCTCAGCCGCCCCTGGCGGTGCAGCCGGACGGCCACATGTCGGTCGATCTCCTCGACGGTCCAGCGCTGCAGGTCCGCCTCGAACATCGCGCGGGCGTAGGAGTCGGTCTGGAGGAGCCCGGGCACGAAGCCGATCGTGACATCGCAGACCGTGCGGGCCTCGGCCTCCAGCGGGACGTAACCTTGATCGTTCAGCCCGTACGCCCGCCACCATCCCTTCTGCCGGGTCTGCCGGGTGAGCTCGATCAGCTCGTCCCAGCGCTCCGCACCGTCGTAGAGATCGAGCATCGACCGCACCCCGTGCACGTCGACGGCCTGTTGACCGTTCTCGATGCGGGAGAGCTTGCTCGCCGACCAGTCCAGCCGCGGCGCGGCCGTCTCCACGCGGAAGCCGGCGGCCTCCCGCAGCTCGCGCAGGGCGCGGCCCAACTGGAGCCGCCGCACCACCGAGCCGGTACCCCGCACCTCATGTCGCCCCGCCATCACTCCGCTTCCACCGGATCACCGACCGTGCCCGGGATGATGGCAGGTGGGAGACCCGATGTGGGCCGCCCACGCGATCACGACCCGACCCCGGCCGCCCGTGCGGAACCTCTCGGGCATGCCCGAGAACGACCTGGCCGAGAACACCGCCGCCCTGCTGCGCGGAGCAGCCGTCGAGATCGCCCGCATGCCCGGCCTCGCCGCCCGGCTACGGGCGCTGCACGTGCCGGGCCCGGACGGCCGCTGCCGCGGTTGCACGTCGGAGGTGCACCCCTCCCCACGCTGGCCGTGCCGGATCGCCTTCGTCGCAGGTCGTGCGTCCGAACCGCGGGCCGCTGGTCCGGTGTGCTGATCCCGTGCGGCCGACGCGGCCGCGGTGACGCGTACCTTCTGCTCGGCGAGAGTCTGCAAATCGTCGTGCCGTCGCAGGAACAGCAGATGAATGATCTGCTCGATGACCTCGAACGGGTTGGCGGTTTCCACCGGATCAGAATGCGTCCCACACCCTGCTGATCTTGTTCTTGAGCCCGCCTCTGATCACATACCGGACCCGTCGAGCGAGCCAGGTGACCGACCAGACCGCCCACCACACCCTTCGGCCTTATGCGCCAGAGCGCAGAATACGAGCCGGGATCCCGTGCTCCCGGCACATGCCGAGCAGCTCGGTACCGGAGATGAGCTGCAGCGGCTTGTTGTTCGCCCACGCGTAGGTGGCCTTGCTGAACCCGCTGGTCGTGATCAACAATCCTTTCGTGGCGCCCTCGTGCTGCACCGCGCCGTACAGGTCGCGCAGGGCCGAAGGCGGCACAGTGCCCACGTACCGCTTGGCCTGCACGCAGAACTTGCCGCCGAACACCGGGCGCGGGTCGTAGACGACGCAGTCCACTCCGCCGTCGCCGCCTGCCCGGAAGACCTGCACCTGGAAGCCCATCCTCGCGAACAGGTTCTGCACGAAGTGCTCGAACCCGGTGCCGGTGAGGTCAAGCAGGTTGGGGCGGACGTCAATGCCGCTCAGGACGTCGACGGGGTCGATGACGCGCGGGTCGGCCATGTCGAACTCCAGCACGGGCGTCACCGCCGCCAGTTCCTCGGGATGCTCGGACACCTGAGCGGCGAAGTGCCGCCGCACGCAGTCGACCGGACGCACGCGCTCCAGTACCAGCGGCGCGAACTGGTCGATCGTCGCCCGCAGCGTGATGAGGCAGCGCCGAACATCCTGACCGGTGGCCGGGTCGACATCGTCGATCATCCCGTTGACCACTACCGTCTCGACGAGCCCGTGCGGATCGGCGCCGAACGCCAGCCGCAGGGCTCGCAGCGCGATCTGCGCGATCAGTCGCTGATAGCAGGTGCGGCGCTGGGCGATCGGCACCGGTCTCGCGTCGATCTCGTCGCGCGCCTTGACGTAGCGGTGGCCGACCGCCGTCGGTACGACCCCGACCGCGGGTAGGTCCCACTCGAGTACAAGCATGGTCGATTCGGGCATGTACGCCGCGCGGCGAACGGCGGGGAAGCCGGGCGGATCGGCGACGGTGTCGACGACATGCTGGTAGTAGGCGCTGACGGCGTGCCGGTCGCGGGCGGCGAGCCCGGCGAGGATCCCGTCGATCACTTCGTTGCGGGCGTCCAGCCGCTCCCGCTCGGCGTTCACCATCCCGGCGTGCCGAGTCGTGGCCGCCATCACCCGCTGCCGGCGTGCGCTCTCGGCCGTCGTGTGATGGGCCACGGCACCGGAGAAACGCTGCCGTGCCTCGACCACGGCCCGGTCGTAGCGGGCCTGCCCACCGAGCAACCGTCCGACCGCTCCCGGCGCTGTAGGAGCGAACGCCTCCCACACCGGTGGCGGGGTCGCGTCCGCGTCGGCCCCCAGACGAAGGGGCGTGACGACAGCAGCGGGCCGGAGCGCGTCGAGATCGAAAGGTCCAACCGGCGTGGCCAGTGACCGGAGCAGCAGCGTGTCCAGCGCCTCCCAGGCGGCGTCGGCCTCGGCGGTGCGCGCAGCCGCTTCCTCCTGCCGGAACGATAGGTATGCGCTCTGCTCGGCCTGACGCTCACTCTTCTCCCGCTGTACCTGCTCGCGCGCGGTCTCCCGTTCGATCTGCCGTACGACCCGACTGCGCTGCGCATCCGTCTGCCGTCGCCGATCCGCCATCGCTGTCCCCCCGGGTGATCGACCTCTCACGCTAGGTCAATGGACGACAACCGTGGCCTTACTGCCGCAAGGATCGCTCGGACGGACCAGCAGCCGCGGATGACGCGCTGGAGACGGCCGCGCACACCTGGCGTACGGCTACCGTCGACCCCGAGACCGAGGTCCTGACCGGGTCGACCACAACCCCGACCCGCGAGCCCGCGCTGCGCCTCGCGGCCTCGGCGGCCGGCGCAGGCCTCGCCGCCGATGGCCGGGTCGTCGGGCCGGTAACGTCCGTGTTCTGGCACAACGGCCAGCTCGGCCAGGGCCGCGTCGCGGCCGAGCCGGGCCTGGCCGCGCGTCTCCTGATCGCTCATCGGGACGACGGGACAGCAGGTGCGCGGTGTGTGACCGCTTCGACCCGACGTCCCCGTTCGACGGCTACCGCGAGTCGGGCTTCGGCCGCGAGGGCGGCCGGATCGGGCTGGAGGCCTACCTGCCGAGCGGTAGGGCTACCGGTAGATCTCCCGACGATGGCCAAGGTCGATGACAAGCACGAGGAGCTCGTCGTCGTGGACCTCGTACACGATCCGGTAGTCGCCCACCCGGATTCGCAGGGCGCCATGACGCCCGGCGAGTGCCCGCGCCCCGGCCGGACGTGGATCATCGGACAGCCTGTCGATCGCGGTCTGGACCCGCCGCCGCACCGGCTTGTCCAGCTTGAGCAGCGCGCGCAGGGCGTCGCGCTCGATGGAGATCCGGTACTGCGTCACGGCCGGGTGGCCGTGGATCCCTCGATCTGGGCGACAGCCTCGTTCCAGGGCACCGGCGCCTCCCCGGAGGCTCTGACCTCGGCCGCACGGCGCGCCCAGTAGTCGTCCTCGATGCGCTCGTAGTTCTCGGCGACATCGGCGGGTACGAGCGCCGCGATCCGCTTGCCGTAGCGGGTGAGATAGACGACGCCGCCGTCCCGCACCTCTTCGAGGACCTCCGACCATCTGGTCCGCGCGTCGCTGGCGGCCATGTCCGTCGATCCGGCGCTGTCAGGCGCGTCGGAGTGATGTGCGGTCATGCACGAATCGTACGAGTTCGCCGCGTTGAGAGGAACGGCCGGTTCCAACAACGTCGCCGGATCGGGCTCGAAGCCCTGTGCGACGCCACGGGCGGCTTCCACTTCGCGGCGACGGAGGCCACCGGGCCGCATCCTTGCGGCAGTTCGCCGACACCG